>NZ_CP149994.1:3792620-4108672 GCF_051307055.1 Dryocola sharpae
ATCGCAGACCAGCAGCGCTCGCGGATGGCGCTGATAGCCAATGTTGTAATGCCTTTCCAGCCCTACGCCAATATGCAGCACCAGGAAACCAATTTCGTTTTCGCTGATCGCATACGGCGTGTATTTTCCCCAGCTTGATACCGCCGCCAGCGTCATATCGTAGGCCATCGGATAGTGCTGTTTAATATTGGAGAGCAGCGGATTAGGAATATTGATCTGGTAGCGCACGCGGGTGATCATCGTTTTGATATGCGTGAGCAGGTCGGCGTGCAGCTGGGCATCCGCCAGCAGATTGTAGTTATAGTGCGTGTTGATATAGCGCAGGATGTAGTTCACCAGCGCTTCGTCATCGTCGGCGCTGATGGCGCTGGGCGCCACTTCCTGAACCTGCCGCGCGGCGATGTGTACCTGTAGCCACTGTTCCTCCGCTTCGGAAAGCGGTTTACCCGCAAATCTTTGCAGCAGCGCGGTAATCTGGCGCGCGGCTTCGCGTATGTCATCGCCCACGTCGGCTGCTTTAAACTCCGCCAGCGGGTAGCCTTCGCTGATACGTCGTACCGCCACGGCGCAGTACAGGCGGATAAACTGCTCGCCTTCGTCCGTCAGGCGAATACGGCAGCGGCTGAAACAGTCGTGCAGGTCCGTCGCTAACTGTGCCCGTACGTCTCCGTTGAGCGCTTCTTCGTTCAGCAGAGGATTGTCGCTCTCTTCCTGCATAAGCTGCCAGAGTAAATCGGTCAGGCATGCCCGCACCGCCGTTTCGCTGCCAAACAGTTTCATGCCGTGACGGGGGCGGGTTTCTATCGTCAGGTTATAACGGTTAAACCATTCGCGAACCTCCGCCATATCGCTTTGTAACGTCGCCCGGCTGACAAACCACTCTTCAGCCAGCTCTTCCAGCTTGAGCGAAAAGGCGGACGTCAGAAAACGCACCACCAGATAATGCACGCGTTCCGGTGAAGTACGCGGAACGCGCAGCTGGCGAGACGGCTGCAGTACAAATTCCTGATAGCGGGCCGCATCATCGATTCTGAGCTGATAACCCGCTCCGCGATTCAAAATAAACTGTGCGCCATACCCGGCTATTAAAGCGTTTAACGCGGTGATATCGGCCCGCACGGTGCGTGTAGAAACCGATAAACGCCGCGCCAGCTCATCCTGGGGCAGCGTCTCATTCTGGAGCATCTCAAAAAGCTGGGCCAGACGAAGGTTTGGGAATCTCACAGCAGTTTCCTTTCATTAAGCGGGCGCACAGGCGCGCCCGCCACGGCTATTTCGCGGGCGTAAAAATTAACTGCGACGGGCTTCCTGCCGCCACGTAATCCTCAATAAAGGTCAGCTTGCCGTCCTGCGGCGCAACGCTAAAACGGGTAATGTTGTCGCTGCGCTGGTTCATGGCGTAAAGGTATTTGCCATTGTCGTCGAGCGTTAAGGTGCGCGGGTAATCACCCCGTGTCCAGATATCGTCCTGATGCGTCAGCGTGCCGTTTGCCGACACGGTGAAGTGCGCGATGCTGTTGTGCAAACGGTTAGCGACGTAAAGCTGCCTGCCGTCGTGGCTCAGTACCAGGCCCGCCGCAAAGCTGGTTCCTTTGTAACCTTTCGGCAGCGCGGAAACGGTTTTTCCTGCGGTTAAGGTGCCTTTAGCCGTATCAAGCCGATAGTGAGTAAGCGTAGAGGACTCTTCGTTAATCAACCACAGGCCGTCGCCCGCGGGCGTAAACACAAAGTGACGCGGGCCCGCTCCTTTAGATGACGCGGCGATAAACGGCGGATCGTTTGGCGTAAGCTTGCCGCTCTTATTATCAAAACGGTACTGATAGATGCGATCTAACCCCAGATCCGTGGAGAAGACGAATTTTCCGCTCGGATCGGCACCGATCATATGCGCGTGCGGGCCATTATGAGCGCTTACCGCAAAGCTGCCTTCCACGGCGGCCTCCGGTTTCGCCGCGCCCGGCTGGCCTTCATCCTGCCTGGTATCGCTGGCTTCGCTCAGGCTGCCGTCTTCTTTCACCGGTAATACAGCGATGCTGCCGCTGATATAGTTGGCGACCAGCAGATGGCGGCCGTCCGGCGTAAGCGACAGATAAACCGGCCCGGCGCCGCCGGAGGAAACCTGGTTTAATTCCGTAAGGTTGCCCTCTTCCCCAACGCGCAACGCCGCAATAACGCCTTTCTCCGCTTCGCTCGCCACGTACAAAGTTTTGCCGTCTTTTGAAGCAGTTAACTGCGCGGCGTTAGGCAGCTCGTTAACCAGCGTTTTGTTGCTTAACGCCCCGGTTTGCGCATCGACCTGAAAGCGGTATACGCCCTCGCCGTTCGGATTGTAGGTGCTGACCCAGGCGAACTGCTGCGCGGCCGCCGTTCCGGCAATCATCGCCAGCGAAGCGATAAGGAGATTACGTGTTGCAGGCATGGAAGATCCTCGTTGTTGTTTGGCCCCCTCCCTTGCGGGAGGGGGATAAGGGCAAAATATTACCCAACCAGCTTCTTCGTCATTTCCAGCAGCGTACGCACCTCTTCCGGGCGCGTATTGCCGGTCGCTTTATCAATGATTGAACTGTAAATATGCGGGATGACTTTACTCACGCCCGCCTCCAGCGCGATCTGCAGGATTTCTTCGTAGTTCTCCAGATCGATGCCGCCGGTCGGTTCCAGCCAGAAATCATGCTTCGCGCAGGCTTCGGCTACCGCTTTAAACTCATCGCGGCATTTCAGTCCGCCCATCGGGAAATATTTGATTGAGCTGCCGCCCATATCTTTCAGCAACTTAATGGCGGTTTCAACCGGTACGATACCGTCGGGCGCAGCCGAACTCAGCGGCCCGGTGGAGATTTTTACCATACCGACGGTGCCCGTAGGGGAAACCAGGCCGTTAACCACGGTTTCGTTTTGTCCCAGCAGCGCGCGTGAAGTTCCCACGCCGGTAAACACCTGGTTTACGTGCTGCGGCTGCACCTGACGGGAGATTTCGCTCACCATCGCCGACTGATTCGGATCGCCCGCGCCAAGGCCCACGGAAAGCGCGTTTTCGATAAGCGCCGCATAATCGCGCATATCCGCGACCGCGCTTGCAACATCCGGATAATTTTTAGAAAGCACGCCAACCAGCACGTGGCCCTCAGCCGCCTCGTAAATCTCTTTGGCATTCTCTTTCGAACCGGCCAGTACGTTCAGGCACACGCGGTCGCGGTAAAAGTTTGGGGTCAGTTTCATGCCTGCTTCTCCTTGCTGATATTCGCTTTGATGCAGCGATAAATAATCTCGAGCTGCTGCGGGCTGACGCTGCGCACGTCCGCTTCAATAATCCCTTCGTTGGCCTTGTAGCCACGAAAATAGATCGCGTACTCGCCCTGTTTCAGCGCGCTCACCAGCTCGCCGGTGCTGATGCCGATGGCGGCTTCATCAAACTTAATTTCAGTGCGGGCGATATCACGGCCTGCCGCATCCCATACCACCCGGGCGCTTACGCCAGCCAGCGTGTTGAGGCTGTCGATAAACGGCGTCATTTTCTGCACCATCTGCTCGCCCGTCTCTTTTTCAGCGGTGAGATAGTTTTCAATAGCGCAGGTCAGGCCAAGAATGCCTTCTTTGCCTACTTTCATCGCGCGGCCAATACCGCCGGTTTGTAGCTTCACCCACTCTACGTACTGCTCTTTGCCGATAACCAACCCGCTGGTTGGCCCTTCTATGGCCTTCGCGCCGCTGTAAATCACCAGCTCCGCGCCTGCGCGGTAGTAGCACTGCAGATCTTCTTCGGCTGCGGCGTCCACAATCAGCGGCAGGTTGTATTTACGCGCCACAACGACCGCCTGCTCAACGCTGAGCATGCTTTTCTGAACCGAGTGATGGGATTTGATATACAAAATTGCGGCCGTGCGCGGGGAAATCGCCGCGGCAAGCTGGTCGGCGGAACATTCGTTTGCGTAACCCGCTTCCACAACTTTGCCGCCGCCAAGGTTCACCATGGTGCCAACCGGGGCGCCAAAGTTTACGTTGTGGCCTTTTGGCAGGACGATTTCGTTGTTATCAAGCGGCGCGGCATGCAGGTTTTCAATCAGCCAGGCGTTATCTTTTACCAGCACCGCCGCAACGGATTGGGCAATCCCCGAAGAAGCGCAGGACACCACGGTCGCCGCCTCCACATCCAGCAGCCTTGCGATGTACTCACCGGTCTTGTTCACCAGATCTTTCATTTCAAAATAGTGATTCATGCCGGTAGTGACCGCTTCCACCACTTCCGGACGCGGCGTGGAAACGCCCAGCGCGGTCATACGGCCTGATGCGTTAATCACCTGTTTTAAATTGTATTTCTCATAAATCGAAGGCATGTTCTGCTTTTCCTTGTTCGGTAGTAAACCACTTTCCGGCGCGTACGGCGGCAAGCGGCGCCAGCAACAGCTCGCCCGCGAGCGTTTGCTGTTCGGAATCTGTGAACACCGTCGGCTGGCGGCGTAGTTCAAAAATGGTCAGGTCGCCGTCCAGGCCCACGGACAGGCGCCCCTTCTGTTTCAGACGCAGGCCGTCTGCTGCGTTAGCAGTAACGCAATCAATTACCTGTTGCAGAGGAAGGCCGATAGAGAGGAATTTGGACATTACCGCGCCCAGGCTGTGAACGGGCCCGTTAATGCGGTTCCGACAGTAAATATCGGAGCTGATGGTGTGCGGGAAAATGCCCTGTTTGATGGCGATTTTCGCGACTTCAAAACTGAAGCTGGCGGTGCCGTGGCCTACGTCCAGGCGCACGCCGCGCCCAATCGCGCGGGCAACAGAAGCACGCAGTTCGCCCGCAGGCGTAAGAATGCGGTTCGGCTTGCCGTTGTAGCAGTGGGTGATGATATCGCCGCTTGTCAGCAAATCAGCTATTTCATCCAGATCCGGCGGATTATTGCCAATGTGCACCATCAGCGGCAGATCGCCGTTTTCGCGCTGGATTTCTTTAGCGCGTTCAAGAGGCTTAATACCGTTGGCGCCCACCACGCTGCTGCTCATGCGCGCTTTAATCCCAACGATAAAATCGGGATGGCGCTTCACCGCATCGCGCACGGCGGCTTTGTCGATATTGGCCATATCCGACAGCTCGTTCTGGGCGATAAGCCCCACGCGGGATATGTTCAGCAGCGCATAAACCTCCGTCGCCGCTTTGCGGGTTATCTCATAAAACTCATCGATATCGTCCGCGCCGGTGCTTCCCGCATCCACAACGGTTGTCACGCCGGTGCTGATACCGATGCTGTCTGGCTCATCGTGATAAATTGGGGATTTTGAGTAACAGTGAACGTGGGAATCAATCCAGCCTGCGCTGAGGTAATACTTGCCGTGTAGCGCCCGTACCTCTTGCGCCTCGCCGGTCACCTCGCCCATCGCGGCGATTTTGCCGTCTTTGAGTGCGATATCGATAAGCGTATCGTCCACCAGGCGGGCCTGGCGCAGGATTAAGTCGAACATAATTTTCTCCTTGGTTGGTGGGTGGCGCATCGCTTACCCACCCTACATATCGATTCGTAGGGCGGATAAGCAAGGCGCCATCCGCCGCCGCATAGCCTTACAAAGCGACCGGGAAAATGGCCCCTAAAATCATCGCCCCCAGAATCGCGCCGCCGGTAATTGGCTTGCCCCAGAGGTAAAACAGCAGCGAGCCAATCAGCGAGCCAACGCCAATCGGTATCGAGGCGGTCATGGCGCTCAGAATAATCAACGGCCCAAGGAAGCGGCCCGAAGCGTTGCCCGCGCCCATCATCACGTCCGCGCCGTAGGTGGAGTCGCTCTGGTTAATGGTGAATTTACGCGCAAGGATAATCAGGTAGCCAATCGCCAGGCCGATAATCAGCCCCGTCACCAGAGAGGCGGCAAAGTTGGCGACCGGGAAGACAAAGCCCGCGCCCAGCAGCAGCGCCGGAACGCCCAGCCCTACGCCGGTTTGAATCGCGCCGCCGATGTCCAGAATCCCCACCAGCGAGCCTTCGATAATGCGCGCAAACAGGAAGCTGGCGCCAAAGGCCGCTACCGCGCCATAAACGCCGGTATCGATTCCGGCGCGCAGCATGGAGACGAACGCTACTTCGTTAAACGCCCCGATGCCGTACAGGTAATACATGTGTGTCCCGGCGAACACGCCGGAAGAAAGCAGGCCAACAAAAATCGGGAACGACCAGTCGGCATACCAAAACCCTTTATTCTCTTCCATTGCAGGCTCCGTTATTTTCCGCTCAGGGAGTTATGAATCAGATCCAGCCAGTTCGGCACGGTCATATGGAAGGATTCGATCATCTTCATGTCGAAACCGCGGAAGAAGGCGCTCAGCACAAACAGCGCGACGATGGCGGTCATCATCACTTTGGTGACGCGGTGCCAGCCGCTCTCTTCCACGCCTTTACCAATCAGGATGCCCAGCACCAGGCCAGGTACGGCGTTACCCATAATCAACTGCGCGCAGCCGCCAAAAATGGTGGCCCAGAAGCCTGATTTTTTACCGGCATCGATCGCCGCCAGCCAGAAGATAACCGGCATAACGGTGTTTACCAGCAGGTTTGCGGCAGGAACCAGCACCTTAACGGCGGTAACCTGCAGCGCTGCCGGTACGGCGGAAGCGGTGCTGTTAAGAAACGCCACGACGACCATGCCGATAAGGCCACAGGCGATGGCCATCTTTTTCGGATCGTGCAGGGTTTCAGCGACGTTGCGGTTTTTCACCATCAGCGCGGCAGCGCCCCAGTTCGGGATAATGCGGTGGTCAACGTCCTGAGTGAAAGCGCCCGCCGCAACGGAGGAAGCCCATGCGTTGAAGAAGAACCCTAATCCAAAGGAGAAGTGCGAAGCCGGGTCGCCTTCACAGGAGTTAAGCTCGCCGAGCGTACGAAAAGCGCCCATTCCCTGGGTGGTTGGCGCGTGAAACATGCGTGCGGCTCCGGCGCCAACACCTACGCCGACGAGCCCCCCGATGATGAGTGATTTTATTAATATTATTAAGAACATCAGTCTGTCCTTTCTGTGTGATTTTAATGCGCGACGAAATCCACTTTATCGAGATTGATTGCCGTCACGTTGACGATGACATCCAGCTCCACGCTGAACATCCGCCTTTCCCGGCGCAGAAAGAAGAACAAGAAGGCTTCTTTCTTCACCTGTACCCGCGCCTGAACAACCTGCACATCCTGTGGCTCAATACGCAGTAATATGTAAGGTGAGGATTTAAGCACCGTACCCTGAACCTGGTTCAGGGCATCGGCAAAGGCTTTGGCTTTGGTATCGCCGCGCCCGCTTACTCTCACCGTGTCAGAGAAGTGTTCTTTCATACTCAACTGCCGTACTTCTTGTTCCAGGCCTGCACCAGGCGTTCGCCCAGCTCTTCTTTATCCATAAAGCCAAAGCCTAAAACGTTATTGCCTTCGTTGATGGCGGTAACGCCTTCATCCACCGAGCGCATACCATATTTGGCTTTATAGCCGTGTTTGGTCTGCGCGGTGATGGCGCCTGCCCCGCCGCTGCCGCAGAAGGAAATCCCAAAGGCGGCATTTTCGGCTTTCATCACGTCGCCCAGCTTCATGTCGGCGGCCACGCCAGGAATGACCACCGCGCGGCCACCCGCTTTTTCGATCCCTGCCGCGACTTTCTGGCCTTTGCCCAGGCGGTCGCCAATCACTACGGTAATTTGTTCCATCTGAATCTCCTGATTGTTCAAAGATTGTCTTTTGCTACTTCGAAATGCACTGACAACAGCCAAGCCTCTTCAATTGGCAGGTTGCCAAACTGCGCCACCACCGCTTTCGCCATTTCCAGCGAGTCGGCGGAGATCTCATCAAACAGACTCTCCTCGACTTCTGGCAGCGGCTCGCCGGTCAACGACCGATGCGCCATGGCGCGAACGTGGGAAGTCAGCATTTGCTCCTGCACCGCATTCGGCGTGATATTGCGGCTCTTCAGCAGCGCATTGATAAACGCCTGCACCCTTTCCGTCAGCGCCGAGGCTTCAGCACTCCCGGCTTCATTAACTTTTACCGCTCCGTTATTCACACTACGCACCTCATTTACCGATATGGCTTTAAGGTAGCGGGCGGGGCTGGCGGTTTGTAGCGAGTTGTTTTCCACTTCAAAGTGGAAATAGCAGCGGCATTAGCGATCTGCCCCACAAAAAGCGACCGGATCGTGATAATTCACCATGTTAATGTGATTAATGTCACGTTATTGGCCAGCCGATACCACGTCGGGGGGCGAGCATTTTTAACCAAAATTGTGAAGCAGGGACGGTTTAGCGGGGATTAATGGCAGGATTTACAGGCGCCCTGGAAGGCGAAAGCTTGCTGGTAACAAATTTAATTCGCCTCCGCGGTTCAGGCAGAATATGGCCTGCGAGCCATTCCGCGCAGATATACTGGCGGCGCCGGACGTACCGGAAGATATTGGGCCATATTTAGGCCGCCCCTATGTTGATACGCTTAACGGCTCAACATTTCCAGGCATGAAAGCGTTCCGTATCCAGCGCGCGGGAACCCCGATAAGAATATTTTTTGCGTTTGATCCCATCCGCCGGGCCATTGTTTAATCTGCCGGCGATAAAACCGGTAAAAATAAAAGCCGCTTTTATCGCGATATAATTCATCTGGCTGCAGGCGAATATCGTAATCATCTGTCCAGTCTGGAAAAATAATATATCGAGCTATAAAGAACTTATTGCAAAACAAAGTCCCGAAAGTCAGCAGCGCATTGCGGAAAAAATGCAGGTCTGCGTCAGGAGATCGTTTTGAGCAGGCTACGGGAAGAGCTTTATATCTCGCAAACTGAACTGGCACGAAACATCGGCGTATTTCAGCCAACGTTGGCTAAGATGGAAATTCCTGAAAACGACCCGAAATTGTCCACGCTTAAGGGATATGTTGCAGGCCCGGGAAGCGTAATCAGTATTGCTGTTACGCTTCCCGGAGGGAGGCGGCTGATATTTCAACTCCGATCTTTTTGCATACAAATGGCGGATAAACTTACTTCATCCGCCACAGATAGCTGTTTAGCGATACTTTTTGTGATAGGTGTTACGCGTGCCCTTAAACGCTTCGGCAGCGGCCCGGGCTTCTTTTACTTTGCCTTCATTCGCAAGCTTCAGCGCGCCGTCGATCTGCCCAACCAGAATATCCAGCCCGTGGCGATAATCTTTCATTTCTGCGCTATCTGCCGCTTTATCTTCAAGCTTCGGCGGCGCGCCTTTCTGCGCATCCAGTGCTGCGGTGCGCATGTTGTTTAACGAGGTTTTTAATTCCGCCGCGTCATCGGTTTTCAGGACGGTTTTGTAGTTTTCCGCGATGGTATCCATATCATCGCCGACATCGGCCGCAAGGCTTGCGGTAGTAAATAAAACGGACGACAGGGCCAACATTGCAATCAGTTGCTTACGCATACATCACCTTATTATTTTATTAAATCGGGTGCGGCAGGACGCACCCATAATCACCTTATTGGCCGGCGATCTTCATCTCCGGCAACAGCACAGAACCGCACTGAATGTTGCTGCGTTTCTCAATATCGCTGCCTACCGTAACAATATCACGCCACATATCTTTTAAGTTTCCGGCGATGGTGATTTCGCTCACCGGATACTGAATCTCACCGTTTTCAACCCAGAAGCCGGAGGCGCCGCGGGAATAATCGCCGGTAATGCCGCTTACGCCCTGGCCCATCAGCTCGGTAACGACCAGGCCGGTGCCCATCTCTTTGAGCATGCCGTCAAAGTCCCGGCCGCGCCCTTCGATGCGCCAGTTATGGATGCCGCCCGCATGCCCTGTGCTTTTCAGCCCCAGTTTGCGTGCGGAATAGTTGGTCAGCAGCCACTGTTGCAGGACGCCGTCTTTGACGATGTCGCGACGCTCCGTGCGCACCCCTTCGCTGTCAAACGGCGTTGAGGCCAGACCTTTCAGCAGGTGCGGATGCTCTTCAATGGTCAGCCATTCTGGCAGAACCTGCTTGCCAAGGTAGTCGAGCAGGAAGGTAGATTTGCGATAAACCGCGCCGCCGGCGATGGCGCCGACCAGATGCCCAAACAGGCCCGTCGCCACTTCGGCGGCGAAAATTACCGGCGCTTTCATGGTGGAAAGTTTACGTGGTGAAAGGCGCGACAGGGTGCGGCGTGCGCATTCGGCGCCCACCCACTCAGGGCTTTCAAGATCTTCAATCGCGCGGCCGATGGTATAAGCGTAATCCCGCTCCATTTCGCCGTTAACTTCGGCGATAACGCAGCTGGAGAGCGAGTGGCGCGTCGAACAGTAGCTTTGCAGCATGCCGTGGCTGTTGCCGAAAACCTTGATGCCGTAATGGCTGTTGAAGCTGCCGCCTTCGGTGTTGGTAATGCGTTTATCGACGTTCAGCGAGGCGTTTTCCGCGCGCGCGGCCAGTTCAATGGCGCGATCGGCATCCATTTCAACCGGATGGAAAAGGTCCAGATCCGGCGCTTCAAAGGCCAGCAGCTCTTTTTCTGCCACGCCCGCAAACGGATCGGGAGAGGTATAACGGGCGATATCCAGCGCCGCCTGAACGGTACGTGAGACGGCGTCCGGGCTTAAATCGGTAGTGGAGGCGCTGCCTTTACGATGCTGATGATAAACGGTGATGCCCAACGCCCCATCGCTATTAAATTCAACGTTTTCCACCTCACCGTAGCGGGTGCTGACGCCGATACCGGTGGTTTTGCTGACGGCCACTTCTGCGCCGTCGGACCGTGCGGAAGCCATCTCCAGCGCCTGAGAAACCGCCTGCTCGAGGATCTTACGTTGCTGTGCTACCTGCGTGTTTATTTTCATCGCGACTGCCATAATGTCTGCTGAGTGAATTAAGTCTAACAGGATCAGAACAATTTCGCAGTGCACAGGCTTTACTGGTAGAATTAGCCACTTTTTTTAAGGAGCCTACTATGACTAAGCAGCCCGATGACTGGCTCGATGACGTACCCGATAACGAAAATGAAGACGAAGATGATGAGATTATCTGGGTCAGCAAAAGCGAAATTAAACGCGATGCCGAAGAGCTAAAACGCCTCGGAATGGAGCTGATGGAGCTGGGCAAAAACGCGCTCGACAAAATCCCTCTGGATGAAGATTTACGTGCGGCCATTGAGCTGGCGCAGAAGATCAAGAAAGAAGGCCGCCGCCGGCAGGTGCAGCTGATCGGTAAAATGATGCGTTCTCGCGACATGGACCCGATTCGCCAGGCGCTGGATAAGCTAAAGAACCGCCACAACCAGCAGGTTGCGCTGTTCCATAAGCTTGAAGCGCTGCGCGACCGTCTGGTTGAAGAAGGCGACGACGCGATGAGCGAAGTGCTGAGGCTTTATCCGGATGCGGACCGCCAGCAGCTACGCGTGCTGATCCGCAATGCTCAGAAAGAAAAAGCGGCCAACAAGCCGCCGAAATCTTACCGGCAGATTTTTTCTTATCTGCGCGAGCTGGCTGAAAATCAGGAGTAATAAATTAAGGCCCGCAAGCGGGCCTTAATTTGCTGACAAAGAAGGAAAAGCGTGGTTTTCCTTCTTTGTGGCTATCAGCCGAAAATCAACGAGTTGCTTTTCCTTGTTTGCAAATGGCGGCACCCTGCAGTTTTGTGGCGTTGGAAGGTTTATCATCCGTTTCAGGCCCGCAAGCGGGCCTTAATTTTTGGCGGGCGGCTTTACGTTTATCCGCCCTGCTGAACTGTTTTCACAGGATTATCGAACGGCTTTTTTCGCCAGCGCGTCGAGCAGCTTCTGATGAATGCCGCCGAAACCACCGTTGCTCATCACCAGGATGTGATCGCCCGGCTGCGCGGTTTTGATAATCATCTCCACCAGCGTATCCACGTCCGCGCTACAGTGAGCGGGCTGCACGCAGGCTTCCGCCACCTCCACTACCTGCCACGGAATATGCGGCGGCTGCAGCAGAAAGACTTCGTCCGCCCGGCCTAAAGACGGTGCGAGATCGTCTTTGCTCAGCCCCATTTTCATGGTGTTGGAGCGTGGCTCAAGCACGGCGAGAATGCGTGCGGTGCCGCCCACTTTACCGCGCAGCGCCGCAAGAGTCGCCAGAATCGCGGTTGGATGATGGGCAAAATCGTCGTAAACCGTTACGCCATTCGCTTCGCCGCGCAGTTCCAGGCGACGACGGGCGTTGATAAAACTGTCCAGCGCCTGAGCGGCATCTGCCGGAGCAACGCCCACATGACGGGCGGCTGCTATCGCCATCAGGCCGTTATGCATGTTGTGCTCGCCCACCAGCTGCCAGTTCACCTCCCCGACCGGCTCGCCATCCAGATAAACTTCCCATCGTGAGGCGTCCTGACTGAGCTTTTTCGCCTGCCAGTGGCCCTGCTCGCCCACCAGCTCCTGTTCGCTCCAGCAGCCCATCGCCATGGTCTGTTTAATATTGGCGTCGTTTTCAGGCCAGATGATTTTTCCCTGTCCCGGCACGATGCGCACCAGATGGTGGAACTGTTTCTGGATAGCTTTCAGATCGTCGAAGATATCCGCGTGATCGAACTCAAGATTGTTGAGGATCAGCGTGCGCGGGCAGTAATGCACGAATTTAGAGCGCTTATCGAAGAACGCGCAGTCGTACTCGTCGGCTTCAATCACGAAGAACGGGCTGTCGCCCAGCCGCGCGGAAACATCGAAGTTCCCCGGCACGCCGCCGATCACAAAGCCGGGCTTATAGCCGCAGGCTTCGAGGATCCACGTTGCCATTCCGGCGGTGGTGGTTTTACCGTGGGTGCCTGCCACCGCGATAACCCAGCGGTCGCGCAGGACGAAATCATGCAGCCACTGCGGGCCGGACATATAGGGTATGCTTTTCTCAAGCACCGCTTCCACGCAGGGATTGCCTCGGGTCATGGCGTTGCCGACAATGACTAAGTCCGGCTGCGGATCGAGCTGGCCTGCGTCGTAGCCCTGAATCAGGGAGATGCCCTGCTCTTCGAGCAACGTGCTCATCGGCGGGTAGACATTGGCGTCCGAGCCGGTTACTTCGTGGCCAAGCGATCGGGCAAGCATAGCCAGACCGCCCATAAAGGTGCCACAAATCCCTAGAATATGAATGCGCATACAAAACTATCCTTTCTCTGTTTGGCGCACATTCTACCCGCATGTAGCACGGTGAATAAACGCAATTCAGGAAATTCCGTATTTTGCTGGCGCGATTCACCTGTGCGCTAAGATTTGAAAGTTTGTTAAGATTGTTGCAACCGCTTTATCCATCTGAATCATGCAGGGAAAGTGTTTATGAAAACGTTAGGTGAATTTATTGTCGAGAAGCAGCACGAGTTTCCCCACGCAACCGGCGAGCTCACTGCTTTACTGTCGGCAATAAAGCTGGGTGCCAAGATCATCCACCGCGATATCAACAAGGCCGGCCTGGTCGATATCCTGGGTGCCAGCGGCGCTGAAAACGTGCAGGGCGAGGTGCAGCAAAAGCTCGATCTGTTCGCGAATGAAAAACTGAAAGCCGCCCTGAAGGCCAGGGGAATGGTGGCGGGCATCGCCTCCGAAGAAGAAGACGAAATCGTCGTTTTCGAAGGAGAAGAGCATGCCAAGTACGTGGTGTTAATGGACCCGCTCGACGGCTCATCCAACATTGATGTCAACGTTTCCGTCGGCACCATTTTCTCTATCTATCGTCGTATCACGCCGGTTGGCTCCCCTGTGACCGAGGCCGATTTCCTCCAGCCGGGTAATAAGCAGGTTGCCGCAGGTTATGTGGTTTACGGCTCCTCCACCATGCTGGTTTATACCACCGGCTGCGGGGTACACGCTTTTACCTACGATCCGTCGCTGGGCGTCTTCTGCCTGTGCCAGGAGCGCATGCGCTTCCCGGAAAAGGGCAATACCTATTCCATCAACGAAGGCAATTACATCCGTTTCCCGAACGGGGTGAAAAAATACATCAAGTTCTGTCAGGAAGAAGACGGCTCAACGCAGCGCCCGTACACCTCGCGCTACATTGGCTCACTGGTCGCGGACTTCCACCGCAACCTGCTTAAAGGCGGAATTTATCTCTATCCAAGCACCGCCAGCCACCCGGAAGGTAAACTGCGTTTGCTGTATGAAGGCAATCCGATGGCGTTCCTGGCCGAGCAGGCAGGCGGTAAGGCAAGCGATGGTAAAGAGCGCATTCTGGATATTTTTCCGGAATCCCTGCACCAGCGCCGCCCGTTCTTCGTTGGCAATGAGCATATGGTAGAAGACGTGGAGCGCTTTATCCGCGAGTTCCCGGACGCTTAATTTTTTAGCAACGGTGGATGGCGCGCGGCTTTCCACCCTACAGATCGATAATTTTGTAGGGCGGATAAGCGCAGCGCCATCCGCCGTTTAGCATCTGAAAGAAGCCATCGCGGCGACAAGCTGCTGCGACTGCTCTTCCAGCGAACGAGTCGCAGCCGAAGATTGCTGCACCAACGCCGCATTCTGCTGGGCTGCCTCATCCATCTGGCTTACCGCAATGTTTACCTGTTCAATACCGTGGCTCTGCTCGTTAGACGCGCTGGCAATCTGACGCATCAGTTTAGTCATGCGCGTAACCTCTTCGGCAATCTCATCCATGGTTTCTCCCGCCTGCTGGGCCAGGTCACGGCCTTCGCCAACGTGATTTTGTGAATCAGAAATCAGGGTGCGGATTTCTTTTGCCGCATCGGCGCTGCGGCTTGCCAGAATGCGCACTTCCCCGGCCACAACGGCAAATCCGCGTCCCTGTTCACCGGCTCGCGCGGCTTCCACCGAGGCGTTCAGCGCCAGGATATTGGTCTGGAAAGCGATGCCGTCGATAACGCTCAGGATGTCGGCGATACGATCGGAACTGGTGGCAATATCACGCATTTTTTCGATGACGTAGCAGACCATTTCGCTGCCGCGATCGGCGGTATCGGAAACGTCCTTCGCAAGCTTGTGCGCCTGCTCGGCGTTGTCGGCGTTTTGTTTCACCGTCGCGGTGATCTGCTCCATGCTGGCGGCGGTTTGCTCAAGGGAGGTGGCGGTAGACTCGGTGCGCTGGGAGAGGTTCTGGTTACCCGCCGCCAGCTCCCGGCTGCCGGTATCAATCTGTGAACTGGCGTCACGAACGCGGCCCACCGATTCGGTCAGGGAATTGCGCATCGCGGCAATGGCGCTGGCCAGGCGGCCAAACTCATTGTTACCCGCAGCCTGCAGCTCACGCGTTAAATCGCCTTCCGCCACATACTCAAGCTGTTCGATGGATTCATTAAGCGGTTTAAGCAGCAGGTGGCGCAGGGCAAGCCACACCAGCACGATAATGCCCGCGGTCAGCAGGGCCGCAATAACGATAAGCGTGAGGACGATTTTCTTTTGCTTCTGGATGGAAGCCACTTCGTCGTTGCCGCGCTGTTCGCCCCACTGGCGGAAGATCTGCACGTCGGTATCAAACTTCTGCGACAGCGGGATCAGGCCGTTTTCCAGCAGATCGTAATAGTCATCCGGGCTTTGTTTGTTCAGCGCGTCCACCATCGGCGTAATGCCTTTGGCGAGATAATCGGCGTAAGTCTGCGACAGGTTTTTGACGAGCTGGTTGCCCTCTTCACTGTCCACGCCGCTGTCGATGAAGGCTTTAATTTCCTGCTGACCGTGCGCGGCTTCGCCGATCACGGTGCTGGTCGACTTCGCCGCGTCCTCCAGCATGCCGATTTCCATCTGGCGTACCGCCTGCCCGGCTTCGTTGCGGGCGCGCAGCAGGGACATATAGCCGTCGGTCAGACGCACCATCTGTTCACCCTGCAGGCGGTTTACTTTCTCAAGCGAGCTGGAGCTTTGTTGCAACGCAAAAATACCAATGCCGCTGACGACCAGCAGCAGAAATGTCATCACTGCCAGTAACGTCAGCAGACCCGTACGAATCGACAGATTTCTTAACATGCTTTCTTCCCGGTGACTTAAGCCATTAGATAACTCGTGGAGAGGTTATCGGCAGTCACCGGGGAAAGTTTAGACGATTTTTGTTAATTCAATATGTTACGAGCGGGTTGCCGTAACGCTAATACGTTTAACAGGCGAGCTCTGGCGATTTTCCCACAGCACCGTCAGCCCACGCTGTAAGGCGATAAAAATAAATAACAAAATGCCGATGGCGATTTTTGTCCACCAGGAGCTGAGCGTGCCGTCGAAATTGATATAGGTCTGGATCAGCCCCTGAATCGCCACGCCGAATAAAGTGCCCAGCACGGTGCCCACGCCGCCGCTCAGCAGCGTACCGCCGATAACTACGGAGGCGATGGCGTCCAGCTCGACGCCCATCCCCGCTAGCGCGTAGCCTGCGGAGGTATAGAGCGAGAAGACAATTCCCGCGAGCGTGGCAAGTCCGGTAGAAAGCATATAGATACGCACGGTTGTGCTGCGCGTTGAAATACCCATCAGGTTAGCCGAGATTGCGCTGCCGCCGATGGCGTAAACCTGATTCCCGAAGCGGGTACGATGGGCAAGGAAGATACCAATTACCACCACGGCCAGCATCAGCAGGCCCATGGCGCTCAGGCGTCCACCGCCGGGAATATGCCAGGCAAGGCTGGAAAGGGTTGAGTAAATCGGGTGATCGATGGGAATGGATTCCTCGGAAACCAGATAGCTGACGCCGCGCAGGAAGAACATGCCGGCAAGCGTAATGATAAAGGCCGGGATTTTCAGCGCGTCGATAAGCCAGCCCATAAACGCGCCAAACGCACAGCCCATCGCCAGCACCAATGGAAAAGCCACCAGCGGCGACAGGCCCCAGAAGCCAATCGCTTTAGCGAGGAACACGCCGGTGAAGGCGATCACCGAGCCAACCGAGAGATCGATGCCGCCGGAGAGGATCACAAAAGTCATGCCGACGGCGATAATGCCCAGGAAAGCGTTGTCGGTCAGTATATTGCAAATCACCCTCGTTGAGGCGAAGCCGGGAAACTGCGTCAGACAGTAAAGGTAACCCAGCACGAATACCGCCAGGGTTATCATCAACGGGAGGTTACGTTTGATCATGGCGGCGAAGTCCTTTGAGCAATGCAATAAAACGCGGCGACTGTACGATCAGCACGCACATCACCACCACGGCTTTCACAACCTGGTTGAGTTCAGGCGGGAAACCGGAGAGCAGAATACCGGTATTCATCCCCTGGATAATCAGCGCGCCGACGACGGACAGCGCAATATTAAAACGCCCGCCCATCAGCGAACCGCCGCCGATAACCACCGCCAGAATGGCATCCAGCTCCAGCCATAATCCGGCATTATTGGCGTCGGCTCCGCGAATATCCGCCGTGACGATGATCCCGGCAATAGCTGCGCATAAGCCGCTCAGCATGTATGCCAGCATCACCACGGTACGCGTATTTACCCCGGCGTTTTTGGCGGCGCGGATGTTAATCCCCACGGATTCGATAAACAGGCCGAGCGCCGTTTTACGGGTAAACATCCAGAAAACAAGCAGCGTGGCGATGGCAATAATGACCGGCATCGGGAAGTAAAACAGCGAGCCGCTGCCGAGGAACGACAGCGCCGGGGAGTTAAAGGTGACGATTTGCCCGGTGGTAATCAATTGAGCGACGCCGCGCCCGGCGACCATCAGAATCAGGGTCGCAACGAAGGGCTGGATTTTCAGGATCGCCACCAGGATGCCGTTCCACAATCCTGCCAGAATGCCAACGCCGAGCGAGGCCAGCAGCACAACGGTCAGGCTGTGGCCTTCCACCGTGAGCGTGGCGGCAGTCGCCCCGGCAATCGCCATCACTGCGCCCACGGACAGGTCGATGCCGCCGGTGGCGATCACCAGCGTCATGCCGATTGCCAGCAGCGCGACCGGAGCCGCGCGGTTCAGAATGTCGATTGGGCTGCCGAACAGACGCCCGTCCTGCACGACGATATTAAAGAAATGGCTGGCGACCAGGCTGTCGACCAGCAGGACCAGCGCCAGCGCGATTAGCTGAGGAATGCCGGGCGGCCAGCGGAAGCTGCGCTTTGGCTTCGGCATCTCAGTTTGCGGCAATGAACGAGACATCACGTGTTACTCCTTATGCCGCAATGGCATTCATAATGGCCGAAACGGAGAGCGCTTCGAGCGGGATCTCCGCAACCTGCTGCCTGTCGCGCATGATCACCACGCGATCCGCGTAACCTACCAGCTCCTCCAGTTCAGAGGAGATAACCAGCAGCGCCAGACCGTCGGCGCAGAGCGTTTCTATCAGGCGGATAATTTCCGCGTGCGCGCCTACGTCGATGCCTCGCGTTGGCTCATCGAGGATCAGAAACTGCGGTTTGGTCAGCAGCCAGCGCGAAAGCAGAACCTTCTGCTGATTGCCGCCGGAGAGAAATTCAATCGGCTGATCGGGGCCAGGCGTGCGGATGCCAAGCTGGCGGATAAACCTTTCGGCTATCTGGTACTGCTCGCGCTTAGGAATGGGCCGCAACCAGCCGCGTTGCGCCTGCAATGCCAGAATGATGTTTTCGCGTACCGAGGCGGCGGCAATAATACCGTCGGTTTTGCGATCTTCCGGGCAGAAGCCGATGCCCAGCGTCGAGGCCTTATGCGGCGAACGCAGCGTTTGCGGTTTGCCTTTGATCGTCGCGCTGCCGCTGTCGGCGGGCTTAATGCCAAAGATCACTTCCGCGGTTTCGGTTCTTCCCGATCCCAGCAGTCCGGCAAGCCCGACGATTTCGCCTGGCCGCACCTCAAGATCGAACGGATTGATCACGCCTTTCTTACCAAAACCTTTAAACGCCGCGACAGGTTTTTCACTCAGCAATGTACGTCCGGCGCGCTGCAACGCGTTCGTCTCCAGCTCGCGTCCCAGCATCATCTTCACCAGCTCGATCTGCGGCAGATCTTTTGTCTCACGGGTGCCCACAAAGGCTCCGTTACGCAGGACCGTGATCCTGTCGCTCACCTCATAAACCTGATCGAGGAAGTGGGTGACGAAGATCAAACTGACGCCCTGATCGCGCAGCTGCCGCATCAGGGTGAAAAGCATTTCGACTTCTTTGGTATCCAGACTGGCGGTAGGCTCATCGAGGATCAGCACCTTAGCCGACAGATCGATGGCGCGGCAGATGGCGACGATTTGCTGCATCGCTACGGAATAACGGTTAAGGGGTTCGGCTACGTCCAGCGAGAAGCCGTAAGATTCCATCAGGGTGGCGGCGCGTTTTTCCATTTCTTTGCGGCGCAACAGGCCAAAACGGCGCGGCTCACGACCAATAAAAAGATTATCTGCCACTGACATATTGGGCAGTAAATTCACTTCCTGATAAACCGTACCTATGCCGAGCCGCTGGGCATCGGCGGTATTTTTGGGCGAAACAGATTCGCCTTCCAGGTAAATATTGCCGCTGTCACGCTGATAAACGCCGGTCAACGCCTTGATTAACGTTGATTTCCCGGCGCCGTTTTCCCCAAGCAGCGCCATAATTTCTCCGCGCCGTAAGCTAAAGTCCACTTTATCGAGCGCTTTAACGCCGGGGAAATGTTTGCTAAGGCCTTCCGTGCGCAGAATTTCCTGATTGTTTGCGTTCATTAACGAACTCCTCAGCGTACAAATGTAGGGTGGATAAGCAGCAGCGCCATCAACCGTTGCTGTTCACGGCGGGCCGCGCTCTGAATGGCGGATGGCGCTACGCTTATCCGCCCTACATACTCCTCTCCCTCAGGTCAGGGACGACTTAATAACCCATCGATTTTTTCTTCTCTAACTCTTCTTTAGCCGTATCAGGCAGGTAAAGGGTGGATTTGGTGATGGTGACTTTTTCCGGCATGGTGCCGTCTTTTTTGAATTTCTCAAGGGCGTCAAACGCAGGTCCGGCCATATTCGGCGTCAGTTCTACGCTGGCGTTGGCTTCGCCGTCCATCATCGCTTTGTAGATATCCGGCACGCCGTCAATTGAACCGGTGAGGATATCTTTACCTGGTTTCAGGCCCGCCTCTTTGATGGCCTGGATGGCGCCGATCGCCATGTCGTCGTTATGCGCGTAGACCATGCAGATGTTTTTGCCGTTGTTCTCAGCCTTGATAAAGCTTTCCATGACCTCTTTACCTTTACTGCGGGTAAAGTCGCCGGACTGAGAGCGGATGATTTTCACGTTGGACGCTTTAGAGATGGCATCGGCAAAGCCTTTCTTACGATCGATGGCCACGCTAGCACCCACCGTGCCCTGCAGTTCAACCACGTTACATTGTTTGCCGTTCAGCTCTTTTAGCAGCCATTCGCCAATCAGCTGGCCTTCCAGCACGTTATTAGCGGTGACGACGGTCATGTAGAGCGATTTGTCTTTAACGTCGATATTACGGTCGAGCAGGAAGACTGGGATTTTGGCTTCTTTTGCTTCCTGCAGCACCGGTTCCCAGCCCGTGGCAACGATTGGGGCAATAAAGATCGCGTCCACGCCCTGGGCGATAAACGAGCGTACGGCTTTAATCTGGTTTTCCTGCTTTTGCTGTCCATCGGCGATTTTCAGCGTGATACCACGTTTCTCGGCCTCGCTCTTTGCAACTGAAGTTTCTGCCGCGCGCCAGCCGGATTCAGAACCCACCTGCGAAAAGCCAACGGTTAATGGAGCAGCAATGGCCATAGACGACATTGCTGCGGAGACTGCAGAGACCAAAAGTAAGCGCTTCCACATAGGTGCATCCTCGTAGGGTTATTGTTGGTTAAAATCTGGCCTTCGCGAGCAACTATAGCCGACCTGAGATGTAACAGAATGAGTTACATCACAATTCGAAGAAGTAGCAAAAATGTTAATCACCCTGTCGGGACTGATACCGCGTAAAGGCTATTGATGCGGCGGTTACATCGGAGATGAAACATAAAGATTTTTTTATACCTGAAGCGCTTCCCTTTTCTCACTTGTAACCGCTTACACTAATTTATAAATAAAGCGGCTGCCTTTATGGATAATTCCACCGCCGGAACACGCTAAAAGTGGACCAGATGGTAAAGCTGCGAGAAAAGATTTCAGGACATTTAAAGCCAGTTAGCTATAATACCTGGCACTTGAATGACACCAGTTTAAAGGAAACAGACATGAGCTTACTCAACGTCCCTGCGGGCAAAGATCTGCCAGAAGACATCTACGTTGTTATTGAAATCCCGGCGAACGCTGACCCTATCAAATATGAAATTGATAAAGAGACCGGCGCGCTGTTCGTTGACCGTTTCATGTCTACCGCGATGTTCTATCCGTGCAACTACGGTTATATCAACCACACCCTCTCTTTAGACGGTGACCCCGTTGACGTACTGGTCCCGACGCCTTACCCGCTGCAGCCGGGTTCCGTGATTCGCTGCCGTCCGGTTGGCGTACTGAAAATGACCGACGAAGCCGGTGAAGATGCCAAACTGGTTGCGGTTCCGCACACCAAACTGAGCAAAGAATACGATCACATCAAAGATGTGAACGACCTGCCGGAGCTGCTGAAAGCGCAGATCTCCCACTTCTTCGAGCAGTATAAGGCGCTGGAGAAAGGCAAATGGGTGAAAATTGAAGGCTGGGACAACGCCGAAGCCGCTAAAGCGGAAATCGTTGCTTCCTTCGAGCGCGCGGCTAAAAAGTAAGCCTTTCCGCAGCTTAAGAATGTGAAAACACCGCCGGATGGCGGTGTTTTTTTATAGATAAAATTGGGTTCGTCGCAGGCATATGGCATTTTCCCCGACGACCCGACTAACAGATAACTTAGTACCGCTCTTTATCCAGCCAGTTACCGCTAACGATACGGGTTAATCCCTCCACAGGACGTTGATAAACGTACATCCATGCGCTGCCGTAAGCCGTCTGAATAAGCTGGCGTTTATACTCGCCGCCCTTAGATCGCAGAGCATCCAGTTCGGCGAGCGTGGAGGCATCAATACGGTAGACTTCGCCCTGTACTGCTCCATCACCCGGCACCGCGCCCGGATAGTGGCCGAGACTGTAGAGCACATAGTCAACCTGTGTATGATCGCCCAGCCACTGGGCGTTAGTCATCCAGTGGCTGTTGCCTTGCTTGCGTCGTAAACTGCCGTAAACAAAAATTCGCATAGCTCAAAACTCAAACTGATAGAGCACATCAAGTGCCTGATCTATGCCAGACACCGCTTCCAGATATAGCTTAGGCATCAGGCGATAACGCAGCGTCAGGGTCGCTAACGAATCAAAAATACCCACGCCATATTTCACCTGGAGACCCGGCAGTACATAGCCGCTGACCACCACCTGGGAAGAGTCTCCTACCCCTGCGGTATCCAGTGCCAGATTGCTTACGCCAAACGTCTCGCCGATTTTACCCACAACCTGCCCACTCTGTGCAACCCCCAGACCAACAAGCGCGGAGGTTAATGCGTTGCCGTCATCGCCCGTAGAGTCCAGACCCTGCCCGCGAAGCAGGTAGGACAAGGCTTCCTGCTGCGACATGGCGGGATCCGAAAATATCTCAGCTTTCGGTTCATCGGCCATTCCCGTGACGCGAAGACCGGCAATAACGTCATTTTCGGTCGCTTCAGGATTACGAATCGCCTCGATATTCAGCAGCGGCTGATCCGGCGGACCGGAGAACAACAGCTCGCCTTTACGTACGATCAAATCCTGACCATAGGCATGGTAGCGTCCTTCCGGGATATTAATCTGGCCGTTAAGACCCAGCCCCTGGCGATCCTGCACCATTTTCAGATCGCCGCTCAGACGCGCCTTAAGCCCAAACGCGTCCATACGCACGTTGTTGCCGACATGGATAATCAGGTTACTGTTGATCGGAATGCCTGCGGTTTGCGGCTTCTCCGGCCTGAGGTTTTTATCCAGCATCACTTCATCGCTGGAGACGCCCACCGAGCTTTCCGGCACTTCATGAACGACGATACGCGCCCACGGGATATCGACGCTGCCGTCCAGCGTGAACAGGCTTGGCGTGGCAACAAATACAATGTCCGGCGAGACGTCCAGCCGCACCATGGGCGGCACGGTGATCCGTACTTTGTTGCCTTTGGCCGCCACGCGCGCGCGCCAGTTGTCGAGCTGCGCCCAGTCCGCATCGCCGCTCAGGGCGATATCTCCCTGCCTGGTGCGCACCGTGCCGACTAGCGTTGAACTCATGCCGTTGAAGTTCATAGCCGCCTGGCTTGGCTGCATATCAAACGGCATAAAGTTGGCGTCGATATCCACGCCGTTTAGCTGCAGCTGTCCAAAGATCTGCGGCCTTTCCAGATTGCCGCCCAGCCGCAGATTGGCGTTGAGCTTACCGGCTGCCTTTTCTCCACGAGAGAAAATAGCGTTGGCGATAGCGAGATCGAAGCCGCGCATATTGACGTTGCCGGCAAGGTTACGACGGCCTTGCGGATCGGTAATTTGCACCTGCCCGTCGAACTGGCCGTTGTTCGCCACGCGCATCAGCCAGCCAAGCTGGGCGCGGTTGTTTTTCAGCTCTGCGCTGAGGTTCAGCGTGTCGAATGAGACCGGCAGCGGATTATGATCGATCTCCTGCGTCACCTTCACGCCGCGACCATTTAGCGTTATCTGACCCTGCGGTAAACCACCGGCTTCGCTGTCCCAGCTTACGTCAGCACGCCCGCTGAACGTTCCGCTCGCCTGCGTGGTTTCGGGCATAAAGGGTTTCAGCATGGCAAGGTCGAAGCGGTTGAGGTTTACCACCGCACGCCCTTTCGCGCCGGCATCGATAGTTTGCGGAACGCACAGCTCAGCGTTCGGGTTATTCCAGCAGTGCGGCCCGATGCTGATTTTCTGCTCTTTGTTGCGGTAATCCAGCGCAATGGCTCGATTCAGGCGCCACGGACCGACCGGGGTTTCAAATCGGGTATCCGAGAGGTTGCCACGCCAGCGCTCTTCAGCACGATCGAAGCCACCGCTGAGGTTAAGCTGTCCGGAAACCGGCTCGCCCTGAATGCGCAGCTGGAGCTGATGCTGTTTCTCATTACCTTTCGCTTCCAGCGTGGCGAGGCTGATATTCACGCCAGGCTGCGCGATGCGTTCCACGCGCAGATT
The DNA here is from genome assembly GCF_051307055.1 of Dryocola sharpae. Classification (GTDB taxonomy): domain Bacteria; phylum Pseudomonadota; class Gammaproteobacteria; order Enterobacterales; family Enterobacteriaceae; genus Dryocola. The sequence goes on from NZ_CP149994.1 coordinate 3,816,568, forward strand.
CAGGTTGCCGCCGATTTGGTCGGTGGATTTCACATCGCCCTTCAGCAGCACGCGTGCGATGGAAAGCTCCTGCCAGCGCAGGCCGTTCGCGGTGAAATCGGCAAGCAGCTGCGGTGCTTTCACATCGCCGCGGACCTTAAGCGTTCCTTTCGCGGTGCCGCCAAGACCGGGCAGCGCGTTGTCCAGATTCGGCGCGTTGATATTAGCATCCAGCGCCAGCGCTTTCGGCCCCAGCTCCCCTTTCACATCGGCGCTGTTGCGGCCAAGCTCCAGATGCAGACCCGGAATGTTCCACTGCATGTAGCTGTTGCCTTTCAGCTTCCCGGCAACGCTCACTTTGTTTTGCTTCACGTTACCGGCGAGCTTCAGCTCCGGCACGTCCACCTGCCAGCTTCCGCCGTAAAGGCTGCCGCTGGTTTTCGCGAAGCCGTCAAGCTTCGCAGGCCAGTCCGGGTACTGTTTCGCGGTGTTGATGCCGTCGAGCTTCAGCTCGCCGCGCCAGCTAATCGCTTTGCTCCAGTCGAGCACGGCTTTCAGGTCGGTATGGCCTTCAAGCGCCGCGATGCTTAGCTTATCGAGATTGAGCTGCTGCTCGTTGCCTTTACCGTCCAGCGTAATAGTGGCGGGCGGGATCTGCGCGCCTTTTACCGCCGTGCGGAACGAGAGCGCGTAATCCGTCATTTTGCCGCTAAATTTCAGCTTCACATCATCGGCCTGGTACTCTTTCTCGCCGGTAAACGGCCAGTAAAGCTGTTTGCTGACGATTTCAAGATTGAGCGGCAGGCCCGCCTCGGCAAGCTGGGTTTGCGCGGTGAGTTCCAGATCCACCGGACCTGAGAGATTCATGCCCACTTTCAGCACGTCCCGCAGCTCCCCGCCGATCTTCATTTTCACCTTCTCGCCTTTAACGGGATCGATATTCAGCGTGGTGTTAAGCGTCAGATCGACCGGCCATTTATCGCGCAGCACCGCGCTGCCCGAGGCGTTAACCAGGCCCTGAGAAGAGTCCACGTCCAGCGCGTCCAGCTTCACGTTGCCGTCGATGCTGCTGACCTTAAGCAGCAGGCTGCTGACCAGCAGATCCGTATCGCCCGTCAGACGAAGGTTGGCGCCGCGAAACTCCTGAATATTCAGGTTTAACGGCAGATGCACATCCGTCATCTCCGGCAGAACAGGATTTTCAAAAAGCTTCTTGAGCGTCTCGCCCAGCGGCGGCTCTTCCGGCTGCGGATTATTTATCTTCGGTTCAACCACCTCTTCCTGAGCGACTTTCGCCACCTTTGGCAGCGCAATCAGCAAACCTTCCAGGTTCGTTGGCGTCAGCGTCAGATTACGCTCCTGCCAGTTCAGGCCCGAGGTGAACTCCATCACCGATACGGTGGTGTTGTCGATTTTGATGTTGACGTTATTAAGCGCAACGCGACTAAGCGTTATGGGATACGGCGTGGTGAGATCGAGCGGGCCGCTGTCTTCTTCTTCAGCAGGCGCGGAAGGCGGCATTTTTTTAGTGTTCACCACCACATCGACATCTTTAAGCGAGAAATTATTCACGCAGATGCTGCTGTCGCGCAGGCAGGCGAGCTTCACGGCAAGGTTAACTTCCCCTGCGTTAACGTCCACGCCCGGCTGCTGGTAGCGCAGATTTTTAATGGTCAGGCTGCGCCAGCCGCCCGTGACGCTGCCAATTTCCAGCCCCGGCACCCAGCGATTTGCCGCCTTAAACAACACGTGCAGGCCGGTGGTTGTTCCCACAAGGAAACCCACCGCGCCAGTCAGGAGTAAAACAACAACCAGCACCGCGAGGCTTATTTTTTTCCAGCGACTCATAGTTCAGGCCCCAGACCGATGTAAAACTGTAATCCGTGCTCGTCTTTATCCCCCACCGGCACTGCAAAATCGAGTTTGATGGGGCCGACAGGCGACTGCCAGCGCACGCCTACGCCCGCGCCGGTTTTAAAGTTGCTCTGTTTGATATCGTTTACCGCTTCGCCCGCATCGATGAAAGCCGCCCCCCACCATTTACCGCTGACGTTGTACTGATATTCCAGCGAGCCGGTGGCGAGTTTTGACGCGCCGGTCAGCTTGCCGTCTTCATTTTCAGGCGAGATAGATTTGTAGGAGTAGCCGCGAATACTGCGGTCGCCGCCCGCGAAGAAGCGCAGATCCGGCGGGACGCGTTCAAAATCATTGGTTTCAATCCAGCCCAGATTGCCGCGCGCTACGAAGCGATGTTTTTCGAACAGGCTGCGGATCCAGACGTTCTGCGCCTGTAGCACAACGAAGTCGACATCCGATCCCCACAGGGTGTTGGAGTAATCAATGGAATAGCGCTGCGAATCGCCCCAGGTCGGCATCAGCCCGCCGCGTGAGCGGGTGCGGTTGAGGCTCAGGCCCGGATAAAGAAGCATGGTGGTATTGGTGACGTCTGCCTGAGTAAAGTGATCGAGGCTCCAGCGCAGGCTAACAGCGCGCTGCCAGCCGCTTGTCAGATCCCAGTAGCGCGAAACGGCGAGCGTTGTGGAGTCTGCCTCGGTATCGTTCAGGTCAGTACGTTTAAAGCCGCCCTGCAGCAAATAGTATTGCTCCAGCGGACTTTTTAGCAGCGGAACTTTATAGCTGAAATCCAGCACCTGTTCAGGCGCTGAAAGGCTGGTGCTGGTGGTAAAGCTGTGGCCGTAAGAGTTAACCCAGGGTTTTTTCCACGTGGCTTTCACTCGCGGACCAACGTCGGTGGAATAACCCACGCCGGTTTCGATGGTGTTTTCGATACGCGGCGAGACTACGCCGTGCAGCGGTAAGATTTTAGTTTTGCGAGCCTTATCGAATTCTGGCGCCACTACCACGGAGCTAAACCAGCCCGTGGCGGATAAACGACGGTTCAGCTCAGCCAGGTCACGCGACTGGTAATAGTCGCCCTCTTTAAACGGCACCAGATTTTGCAGGTACTCGTCGCGGATTTGTGAGCCTTCGAAGGTGACATCGCCAAAACGATAGCGCTGTCCGCTGTCGTAATCGATATCCCAGAACGCCTGGCGGCGCTCAAGCGAAACGCCAAGCTCGTGCTTTTTAAATTCGCTGTCGAAGTACCCTTTACGCAGCGAGACGTTAGTCAGGCTCTTCTTAAACTTTTCGTAATCGCCATGATTGAGGATGGTGCCGTTCTTTGGACGATTGCGCAGCAGGCTGAGGAAATCCTGGTCGTCGCGCGCGCCTCCCCGCAGAATGACATCTGTGCCGCCTATCAGCACCGGCGGACCGGCTTCAACCTCCACCTTCAGCACCTGGCGGCCCTTTGGCGGCGGCGCAAGCAGGTCGAAATTGATGGTTGGCTCATAGTAGCCAAGCGCCTTTAGCCCGTCGCGGATGGCGTCATCCACGCGGGCCTGAAAACGTCGATCCGGCGTCACTTCGTCACTTTGAATGGTAGAAAGGTGCGCGCGAACGTTTTTGCGCAGCTCCCCCGTGAGTCCTTCGACCTGTAATCGCACGCTGGCAGCGCCGGCGCACGTGCTTGCCAGGCATAAACTCGCCAGACATAAAATACGGATTCTTGGCACGTTTTCTCCTGAATATCCTTGTCCCCACCCCGATCGGCAACTACTGTACCGCTCCGCGGTTTAACAAAACCCCAACATTCGGGGTTGAAAACTGCTCAAAGACCCAAATAATTCTTCTATGTACTGTAGTCTCATAAAGCGTGGTTATTGTCTGCAATTACACGCCTCGTTACAACCGCCCGACGGTTGTCGCCTCTTTTGCCGATATCGGGAGATTAAAAACCGATGAAATTATTTGAGAAAACCCATCCCGTTGCGCAGTCCGAAGCCTTACCAGGCCGCAACACCCCGATGCCGGTTGCCACCCTGCACGCCGTTAACGAACATTCCATGACCAATGTACCAGATGGCATGGAAATCGCTTATTTTGCGATGGGCTGTTTCTGGGGCGTTGAACGTTTGTTCTGGCGAATTCCCGGCGTCTACAGCACCGCCGCGGGTTACACTGGCGGCTACACGCCGAATCCTACCTATCGGGAAGTGTGCACGGGCCAGACCGGCCATACCGAAGCGGTGCGCGTGGTTTACAACCCGAAAGTAGTAAGCTACGAGCAGCTTCTGCAGGTGTTCTGGGAAAATCACGACCCGGCTCAGGGCATGCGCCAGGGCGGCGACGTGGGCACACAGTATCGCTCCGGCATTTATCCTCTGACCCCGGAACAAGACGAAGCGGCACGTGCCAGCCTGCAGCGCTTCCAGGATGCCATGGCGCTGGCCGGCGATAAACGCCAGGTCACCACCGAAATCGCCAACGCCGGGCCGTTCTACTACGCCGAGGACGATCATCAGCAGTATCTGCATAAAAATCCGTACGGCTACTGCGCTATCGGCGGGATTGGGGTTTGCCTGCCGCCGCAGGGTTAATTTGTTGTGGCGGATGGCGCAGGCTTATCCGCCCTGCTGGCAAACTGAGGGCCCTCTTTTTATAATTCACGTAAGAATAAATCTTACAAAGTGAAGATCTTATGGCCAGAACAATGACGGTAGATCCTGGCGATGAGCTAAGAGAATTTATTGATTCGCTTGTTTCTTCAGGAGATTACCGGACCCAAAGCGAAGTTTTACGGGATGCGTTAAGGCTGCTCCGTGAGAAGCAAGCTACGTCGAAGTTACAGCAGTTACGCAACCTGATTGCTGAAGGCGTAGATAGCGGCGTTGCGCAAACCTGGGAAAAAGATGCTTTTCTACAACGGATGAAAGAAAAGGCGAAATCAAAGGAAGCTAAGTAGCGCTATAAAGGCCAATTTTTGCCCTCTGGCAGCCCATCCCGCCCTTAAGCTATACTACGCGTTGAAATTGCAGGCTTGCTTACGAAAGCAGCCCGCATTTTTTATGTATGACCCCATGAATTTTCAACTTTCCCTTCCGAGGATCTGGTCTCAAAGGCCGGATAAATTATGTTAAACAGTATTTTAGTGATACTTCTTCTTATCTCCGTCAGTGCGTTCTTTTCTATTTCCGAGATCTCGCTGGCCGCTTCCCGCAAAATCAAACTCAAGCTGCTGGCCGATGAGGGCAACGTTAACGCGCAACGCGTGCTGCATATGCAGGAAAGTCCCGGCATGTTCTTTACCGTAGTGCAGATTGGCCTGAATGCGGTTGCGATTCTGGGCGGTATTGTCGGTGACGCGGCATTTTCCCCGGCGTTTAAAAATATTCTGCAGCGATTCTTCTCGCCGGAAATGGCCGACCAGCTTAGTTTTATTATCTCTTTTACCCTTGTTACCAGCCTGTTCATCCTGTTTGCCGACCTCACCCCGAAACGCATCGGTATGATTTCGCCTGAATCTGTTGCTTTGCGAATCATCAACCCGATGCGCTTCTGCCTGTTTATCTTCCGTCCGCTGGTGTGGTGCTTCAACGGCCTGGCAAACGTCATTTTCCGCATTTTCAAACTGCCGATGGTGCGTAACGACGACATCACCTCCGACGATGTCTACGCGGTATTTGAAGCCGGTGCGCTGGCAGGCGTGCTGCGCAAGCAGGAGCACGAGCTGATTGAAAACGTGTTTGAGCTGGAATCCCGTACCGTGCCGTCGTCCATGACCTCGCGCGAGAACATTATCTGGTTCGATCTGCACGAAGAAGAGCAGAGCCTGAAGAACAAAATCGCCGAACATCCGCATTCCAAATTTCTGGTGTGTAACGGGGATATCGACCATATCGTCGGCTACGTGGATTCTAAAGAGCTGCTGAACCGCGTGCTGGGCAACCAAAGCATGGCGCTGAACAGCGGCGTACACCTGCGCAATACGCTGATTGTGCCGGATACGCTGACCCTTTCCGAAGCGCTGGAAAGCTTCAAAACGGCGGGCGAAGACTTTGCGGTGATCATGAACGAATACGCGCTGGTGGTCGGCATTATTACGCTGAACGACGTTATGACCACGCTAATGGGCGACCTTGTGGGCCAGGGCATGGAAGAGCAGATCGTCGCGCGTGACGAGAACTCATGGCTGGTTGAAGGCGGTACGCCGATTGACGACGTGATGCGCGTGCTGGATATCGACGAATTCCCGCAGTCCGGCAACTACGAAACCATCGGCGGCTTTATGATGTTTATGCTGCGTAAAATCCCGAAGCGCACCGATTCGGTGAAGTTCTCCGGCTATAAGTTTGAGGTGGTGGATATTGATAACTACCGTATCGATCAGCTGCTGGTGACGCGTATCGACAATAAGCCGAACCCGCTGGCGCCGAAGCTGCCGGATGCGGAAGAGCAGAACGTGGCGTAAGGCAGGCGCCCACAAACGACAAAAACATCAACGGCACCCTCAGGTGCCGTTTTTTTTACTTTATACTGCTGCGTGGCTTTACGCCATTTCCGCCTGCATACGTAGAACCTGGCGGTTTACTTCAGACATAACAGATAGATGTTGCTTATCTTTCACTTTTGGGATAAGGATTTTACCCTTATCAAATTCAAAAGCGCCAACGTCCTTGATGTACAACCGTCCACGGAACAGGATTTTCACGTACTTCGCCACCTGAAGCGGGTTGTAACGTTGGAAAATTTTCATTCTTTTTTCTCTCCTGCAGTGTTAACGCCCCTGCGGTTCCACATTTGGTCCGACAAAACGAGGCGAAAAAATTTGGTGCCCGAAAACTATAGTCCATATACAAACTGACACCTAGTTTGCATAAGCTTATTTACCGTTTGATGACAATTTCTCAGAATATTCTTTTCAAATGTTAATAAAAATTAGTTTAAGCCTTCAAAAAACGAGGATATGTGCGTTCGCCCGCAAACTGGCACTCAAGTTGCGGGACAGATGCGGATTTCGCATTTATGCTTAAAATATCGGGGCCAGCTGGTCCGATCACCTGCAAATATTCTGTATAAAACAAGGAGTCAACCATGACCCTGCGAGCTACGCTTGCGCTTACCGCCCTGCTGCTGCCTTTGCTGGCTTCAGCGCATAATTTTGAGAAGAATCAACGTGTCGCTCCGCTTGGCATTGCCGACAAGGGCGAGCTGATTCTTGCTAACGATAAGTTTAGCTATAAAAACTGGAATAGCTCGCAGCTTGCTGGAAAAGTGCGAGTGCTGCAGCATATTGCCGGGCGCTCCAGCGCTAAGGAGAAAAATGCCGGGCTGATAGAAGCCATCAAAGCCGCGAAGTTTCCGCACGATCGCTACCAGACGACGACTATCGTCAATACTGATGACGCCATCGTCGGTACCGGCATGTTTGTGCGCAGCAGTATTGAAAGCAATAAAAAACAGTATCCATGGTCACAGTTTGTGGTGGACAGCAACGGCGTGGCGAAGAAAGGCTGGCAGCTGGAGGACGGCGGTTCGGCAATTGTGGTGCTGGATAAAAACGGACGTATTCAGTACGCCAAAGATGGTTCGCTGACGCAGGCAGAGGTGCAGCAGGTCATGAACCTGCTGCAGAAACTGCTCAGTAAATAGAGACCCGGAAGCCGGGATTCAAGAAGGACTCGCGCGGGGTATAGTCGAGCGGCTTGCCCTGCCAGTCATGGACATGCGCCCCGGCAGCCACCGCAACGGCATGGCCTGCCGCCGTATCCCAGATATTAGTTGGCCCGAAACGCGGATAAAGCTGCGCCTGCCCGTCTGCCACCAGGCAGAATTTCAGTGAAGAGCCGATAGCGGTAGTCTGATGTTCGCCCATCTGCTGCAGATACTCTTTCAGTTCACCGTCGCTGCTGGCATGGGAGCGGCTGACCACCACCAGCGGAGGGCGCGCATCACGCACGTGAATCTGGTTTCGTACGCCGCACTCTTCCTTCCAGGCTTTACCTTCGGCTGCGCTGTACATAATCTTCAGTACCGGCGCATAAACCACGCCCAGCACGGCTTTGCCTTTCTCAATCAGCGCAATGTTAACGGTGAATTCGCCGTTACGTTTGAGAAACTCTTTCGTGCCGTCCAGCGGATCCACCAGCCAGTAACGATCCCATCCCTGACGGATTTCCCAGCTCTGGGGATCTTCTTCCGACAGCACGGGGATCTCCGGCGTTAAAGTCTGTAGCCCGTTGATGATGATGGTATGGGCTGCAATATCCGCTGCGGTCACCGGCGAGTCATCCAGTTTTTGGGTCGCCTCCAGCGGCTTCTCCCCTTCGTAAACCTGCATGATGGCGGCTCCCGCCTCCCGCGCCAGTTGGCAAATTTGCTCTAACATTCTCCACCTCGTAGTTTGTCGCCGCACGCTGCATCGCGCAAATAACCTGTTGTTTTACTTATATCTCATTGCGTCATGATGCGCTATCTGTGAAGCGATTCAGGTTTCATCGCCCTGATTTCTGGCAGACTTCACAGTTTTGTAAGCAACAAACTGTAAATTCACAGCCTTTTGTGGCGTACCTCGAAAAAAGGACCTTGATCATGATTAAGTTTAGCGTAAGCCTGCTTGCCACGCTGATCGCAGCCAGCGTCAACGCGGCCACGGTCGATCTGCGTATCCTCGAAACTACCGATCTGCACAGCAATATGATGGATTTCGACTACTACAAAGATACGCCGACCGAGAAATTCGGTCTGGTACGTACAGCGAGCCTGATTAATGCCGCACGCGGTGAAGCCGTAAACAGCGTGCTGGTCGATAACGGCGATCTGATCCAGGGCAGCCCTCTAGGCGATTACATGGCGGCAAAGGGGCTGAAAGAAGGCGAAATCCATCCGGTCTATAAAGCGCTTAACACGCTGGATTATGCGGTAGGAAACCTGGGCAACCACGAGTTTAACTATGGCCTGGAATACCTGCACAAGGCGCTGGCCGGGGCTAAGTTCCCCTACGTTAACGCCAATATCATCGATGCGAAAACGAACAAGCCCCTGTTTACGCCTTACCTTATCAAAGCGACCGAAGTCAAAGATAAAGACGGTAAAACGCAGACTTTGCGCATCGGCTATATCGGCTTTGTACCGCCGCAGATTATGACGTGGGATAAAGCCAACCTGAACGGCAAGGTGACGGTGCAGGACATCACCGAAACCGCAAAACACTACGTGCCGGAGATGCGAAAACAGGGCGCGGATTTAGTGGTAATAGTTGCTCACTCCGGCCTCTCCAGCGATCCGTATCATGCTATGGCCGAAAACTCCGTTTATTACCTCAGTGAAGTGCCGGGCGTCGACGCCATCCTGTTTGGACACGCTCACGCCGTGTTCCCGGGTAAAGATTTCGCTGGCATCAAAGGCGCTGATATCGAAAAGGGCACGCTTAACGGCATCCCCGCCGTGATGCCGGGAATGTGGGGCGATCATCTTGGCGTGGTGGATCTGGTGCTGAATAACGACGACGGCGCGTGGAAAGTCACCGCCAGCAAAGCGGAGGCTCGCCCAATCTACGACAACGTAGCGAAAAAATCGCTGGCTGCGGAAGACAAAAAGCTGGTGAAAGTACTCGAGCACGATCACAACGGCACGCGCGAATTTGTAAGCAAGCCGATCGGCAAATCCGCCGACAACATGTACAGCTATCTGGCGCTGGTGCAGGACGACCCAACGGTACAGGTGGTCAATAACGCCCAGCGGGCTTACGTCGAGAAATTCATTCAGGGCGATCCCGATCTGGCCAGCCTGCCCGTCCTCTCTGCCGCCGCGCCGTTCAAGGTTGGCGGACGCAAAAACGATCCGGCCAGTTTTGTCGAGGTCGAAAAAGGCCAGCTCACCTTCCGCAACGCCGCTGATTTGTACCTTTATCCAAACACGCTGGTCGTAGTGAAAGCGAGCGGTAAAGAGGTTAAAGAGTGGCTGGAGTGTTCCGCCGGGCAGTTTAATCAGATTGACGTCAACAGCGGCAAGCCGCAGTCGCTTATCAACTGGGACGGCTTCCGCACCTATAACTTTGACGTCATCGACGGCGTGGATTATCAGATTGATGTATCGCAACCGGCGCGTTATGACGGCGAATGCCAGATGGTGAACCCAAAAGCCGAGCGCATTAAAGGGCTGACGTTTAAAGGAAAACCAATAGATCCAGACGCCACTTTCCTGGTTGCGACCAATAACTACCGCGCATACGGCGGTAAATTTGCCGGTACCGGCGACAGCCATATCGCCTTTGCTTCACCAGATGAAAACCGCTCGGTGCTGGCAAACTGGATAAGCGCGCAGAAAGAGATTCAGCCGGCGGCGGATAACAACTGGCGCCTTGCGCCAGTCCAAAGCAGGCAGAAGCTGGATATCCGCTTTGAAACCTCGCCCGGCGAGAAAGCCGCGGCGTTTATCAAAGAAAAAGCGCAGTACCCGATGCAAAACGTCGGCACCGACGATATTGGCTTTGCCCTTTATCAGCTTGATTTGAGTAAATAAGCTATCAGGCGTCCCGGTCGCGGGACGCCATTACCTGCGGCAAATTCTCTTCTATCCAGTCGGCCAGCGCGGCGACCTTCTCTGCAACCTCATGCCCCAGCGGCGTCAGGCTGTATTCCACATGCGGCGGGACGACAGGGTAAGATGTGCGATTCACAAAACCGTCCGCCTCCAGCCACTGCAGCGTTTGCGCGAGCATTTTTTCACTTACTCCGCCCACTTTACGGCGCAGATCGCTGAAGCGATGCGTCCGCTCCTGCAGCGCCACCAGAATCAGCACGCCCCAGCGGCTGGTGACGTGTTTTAGCACATCCCGCGACGGGCACTTCTCCGCAAACAGGTTGCCGCTGCGCATCTGCTCGGTTAGCGTCAGCGCGCTTTCCAGGGTTTCACTCATTTCATACTTACCTTTTTGTGCGTACTTACTTAAAGTTAGTAAGGCGTGATAGTGTGACACAACTGTCCCAAAACACTAAGGCGTTTAATCATGATTGCTGTTACCGGTGTGTCCGGCCTGCTGGGCCGTCTTGTTGTGGAAGATTTACTCCAGAACGTTGAAGCTAAAAATCTGCTGGCGATTGTCCGCTCGCCGTCAAAAGTTAGTGACTTCGCCGAGCGCGGCGTACAGGTCCGCGCTGCGGATTACAACGATCAAACCGCCATGCGCCAGGCGCTGGCTGGCGTAGAAAAACTGCTGCTGATCTCTTCAAGCGAAGTGGGCCTGCGTGCCGTACAGCATCGTAACGTTATTGAAGCCGCCAAAGCGGCGGGCGTGAAACTTATCGCTTATACCAGCCTGCTGCATGCGGATACATCGCCGTTGAGCCTGGCGGAAGAGCATATAGCTACGGAAAAAATGCTGAAGGATGCAGGTATTCCTTTCGTACTGCTGCGCAACGGCTGGTACACCGAGAACTATATCGCCAGCGTGCCGTCAGCCCTGCAGCACGGGGTATTTATTGGCAGCGCCGGAGAGGGCAAAATCGCCTCTGCTTCCCGTGCTGATTACGCGGCCGCTGCGGCCAAAGTCATGACGCTTGATAATCAGGCTGGCAAAGTTTACGAGCTGGCGGGCGATCGCGGCTGGACGCTGGCGGAGCTGGCGGCGGAAGTCAGCAAACAAAGCGGGAAAAACGTAGCGTATCAAAACCTTGCCGAGGCCGATTTTAAGGCCGCTTTGCTGGGGGCCGGTTTGCCGGAAGGCCTGGCGGCGATGCTTGCGAACTCTGATATCGGCGCCTCCAGAGGCGGCCTGTTCGATGACGGCCGCCAGCTCAGCCAGCTTATTGGTCGCCCGACCACCACGCTTGCAGAGAGCGTGCGCATCGCGCTGTAATTTGTTACCTATCCGTTAAAGGCGAGCATCCCTATACTAATGGGATGTTCGTACGGAGGGGTTAACGTGCAGGGCGTTCCTGAGCAATTTACCGATGAAAAAGATTGCGCCCAGTTCCGGCATCTGCCGCAGCTGCCCGGCGTGGAGCTTTACCATGCCCATATTTCACGCTATGCCTTTGAACCTCATACGCATGAAGCCTTCGGTATCGGCACCGTAACATGGGGCGCTGAACGTTTCCGCTATCGTGGCGCGCAGTATGTCGCCGCTCCGGGTTCGCTGGTATTGATGAATCCCGACGAACTGCATACCGGAGAAGCAGCTACCGTCGACGGCTGGCAGTACCGCATGATTTATATCGAACCTGAAACGCTCGAAGCGGTAACCGGTGAGCGCAGCTGGTGGTTTAGCGAGGCGCTGAATCACGATCCGCTGCGTTCACGTCAGATTTCCCAACTGATTAACGGCTTGTGGCGCGCGGAGGATTCGCTCGCTCAGCAGGGTTTGCTGCTCAGCCTCATCGACACGTTTCGGCCTTACGCACAGCATCAACCTTCCGGGACGCAGGAAGCAGCGCATCGCTTTGAACGGATACGCGAGTATTTACATGCAAACTATATGCATGCGGTGACGCTTGATGAGCTGGCGGCCGTAGCATCGCTCAGCCCATACCACTTCCAGCGCCGGTTCAAAGCGCATTTCCACGTTACGCCACATCAGATGCTGATGGCCATTCGTCTGTGGTACGCCAAGCAGTTCCTGACCCACGGCATGCCCGCCGCGCAGGTGGCGGTGATGAGCGGCATGACCGATCAGGCGCATCTGACCCGCGCTTTCGCCCGGCGCTATGGTATTACCCCCGTCCGCTATCAGAAACAGGTCAGCCGTTAGCTAAACCGCAAGCTGGTACAATACTCACCGCGTTCCTTCCCTTACGCTTCACGCAAAGAACTAACCGGATGGTAAAGATGTTAACTGGCGTGTTGTATGCCCTGCTGGCGGGGCTGATGTGGGGACTGATTTTCGTGGGCCCGGTTATCGTGCCGGATTATCCCGCGGCGTTACAGTCCACCGGGCGTTATCTGGCGCTTGGTCTGATTGCGATCCCGCTGGCCTGGGCCGGGCGGCAGCGCCTGCGTCAGCTTAGCGGCCGGGACTGGTTCACGGCGCTCAAGCTTTCAACCGTCGGAAACCTGATCTATTACGTTTGCCTTGCAGGCGCAATTCAGCGTACCGGCGCCCCTGTCTCGACGATGATTATCGGCACGCTGCCGGTTGTGATCCCCGTTTTTGCCAATCTGCTTTACAGCAAGCGCGACGGTAAGCTGCCGTGGCGCCGCCTGGCTCCTGCGCTGGCGATCATCGCCATTGGGCTGGTGATGGTAAATGCCGCTGAATTACGCAGCGCTCAGTTTGGCTTTAGCTGGTGGCGCTATGCAGGCGGCATCTGTCTGGCTTTTGTTTCGGTTGCCTGCTGGGCATGGTATGCGCTAAGAAATGCGCGCTGGCTGCGCGAGAATCCGGATAAAAATCCAATGATGTGGGCCACCGCTCAGGGGCTTTCGACACTGCCTTTCTCATTGCTGGGATATGTCGCCGTATGCTTATTTATGGCGCAAAGCGACGCAAATTTCGCGCTGCCTTTCGGGCCGCGGCCTGAAGTGTTCGTTACGCTGATGTTTGCCATCGCCCTGCTGTGTTCATGGCTGGGAAATCTCTGCTGGAATATCGCCTGCCAGCGCCTGCCGACCGTCGTTGTCGGCCCGCTAATCGTCTTTGAAACCCTGGCCGGGCTTGCCTATACCTTTATGCTGCGCCATAACTGGCCGCCGCTTCTGACGCTGCTGGGCATTCTTTGTCTGATCGCCGGCGTTGTGCTGGCGGTGCTGACCAGGCCGCAAAAGCAGGAAGTGACCGAAGTACCAATTTCGCCAGAAAAATAACCTGCTACCTCATAATAGTCATAGCCTTTCCTTAAAGATGTATTTAATATGCATCTTATATTTTCTATGATGAGGTATTCGTTCATGGCCTTCCGCGACCAACCCTTAGGTGAACTGGCTTTAACCATCCCACGCGCTTCTGCGCTGTTCCGTAAACTGGATCTGGATTTCTGCTGTGGCGGCAAACAAACGCTTGAGCGCGCAGCGACCCGCAAAGAGCTGAATCTGGAAGCGATTGAGGCCGAACTGGCCGCGCTTGCTGAGGAACCCGTCGAGAAAGAGTGGCGTACCGCGCCGCTGGCCGAAATCATCGACCACATCATCGTGCGCTACCATGACAGGCACCGCGAGCAGCTGCCGGAGTTAATCCTGCAGGCGACCAAAGTTGAACGTGTACATGCCGATAAACCGAACGTGCCGAAGGGGCTGGCGAAATATCTCACCATGCTGCATCAGGAGCTGAGCAGCCACATGATGAAAGAAGAGCAGATCCTGTTCCCGATGATTAAAAACGGCATGGGTTCACAGGCGATGGGCCCGATTAGCGTAATGGAAAGCGAGCATGATGACGCAGGCGAGCTGCTGGAAGTCATCAAACATACCACCAACAACGTAACGCCGCCGCCGGAAGCCTGCACAACCTGGAAAGCGATGTATAACGGGATTAATGAAATGATTGACGATCTGATGAATCACATTAGCCTGGAAAACAACGTACTCTTCCCGCGGGCTTTAGCCGGGGAGTAATCGCGCTTTTGCTCCTTCTCCGGCGGAGAAGGAGCAAATCAATTTCAGTTACTTCCGCATCGCCGCTACGCGTTTCTTACCGATAAACATCCAGCCCAAACCTAACACCACAAACCACAGCGGCGTAACGATCAGCGCCTGACGGGTATCGTCTTCCAGCGTCAGCAGCACAATCACAAAGACAAAGAACGCCATGCAAACCCAGCACATCAGCTTGCCAAGCGGCATCTTGTAGATTGATTTCTGATGCAGTTCAGGACGCCGTTTGCGGTACACCAGGTACGAGCAAAGGATAATCGTCCAGACAAACATAAAAAGAATCGCCGACACGGTAGTGATCATCGTGAAGGCCGCAACCACGTCCGGATTGACGTAAAGCATTACCACGCCGCCCAGCAGGCAGATGCAGGAGAAGGTCAGCCCCTTCGCCGGCACGGCGCGTTTAGAAAGCTTAGCGAAAGCTTTTGGCGCCACTCCGTCCTGCGCCAGGCCGAACAGCATACGACTGGTTGAAAACACGCCGCTGTTAGCCGAGGAAGCCGCTGAGGTCAGGACCACGAAGTTAATGATGCCCGCTGCGGCAGGCAGACCCGCCAGCACAAAGAGTTCAACGAACGGGCTCTTATCAGCCACTACTGAACCCCATGGCGTGACCGACATAATCACAATCAGCGCAAACACGTAGAACATGATGATACGAATCGGGATCGAGTTAATCGCACGCGGCAGAGATTTTTCCGGGTCTTTCGTTTCCGCCGCCGTTGTCCCTACCAGTTCGATACCCACGAAGGCAAAGACCGCTATCTGGAAGCCGGCAAAGAAGCCGCTCAGGCCTTTCGGGAACCAGCCGCCGTTATTCCACAGGTTATTGAAAGAGGCTTCTACGCCAGTCGGCGACTGGAAGTGGGTCAGCACCATCACCAGGCCGATAATAATCAGGGAAACGATAGCGACGATTTTGATCATCGCGAACCAGAACTCCATTTCGCCGAACATTTTCACGGTAGCGAGGTTGAGGCTCAGCAGCACCACCACCACGGCGAGGGAGGCGACCCAGTCCGACAGGCCGGGGAACCAGAACTGGGCATAGGCGGTTATCGCCACCACATCCGCCATGCCGGTAACCACCCAGCAGAACCAGTAGGTCCAGCCGGTGAAGTAGCCGGCCCAGGGGCCTAACAGATCGGCGGCGAAATCGCTGAACGACTTATATTCAAGATTGGAAAGCAACAGCTCGCCCATGGCGCGCATGACGAAGAACAGCATGAAGCCGATAATCATATAGACGAAGATTATCGACGGACCGGCGAGGCTGATGGTTTTACCCGACCCCATAAACAGGCCGGTGCCGATAGCCCCGCCGATGGCGATAAGCTGGATATGACGGTTTGTTAAATTACGCCGCAGCGATTGCTCAGCCGGAGCCTCGGCCTCGTCTGCAATTTTTATCTGATCTACCATGTTTTATTTTCCTGTACCGGTCTGTTGCGTTCAGGCTCTGCTGGCCTTTAATACGTTATGTTTGATGTGATGCTTTTTCATAAAGCACACTGATACCGGGTAAGAATCGGCGGGTTGAATATTTATGACAAGCAACATGTTAATTTTTTGTTTAATCTGAGTGCGATATCACTCTCACAACGCGAAGTGCATCACAAAAACACCCGGAACGAGGGCGTATGCAAGATAAAATCACGTTTATTTGTTAACAGCCAAATGAAAACCCCGCCGAAGCGGGGCATGTCCAGCTGCATAAATTTTTGTGGATAAAAACGCTGCGCCTGGCGCTGATAACAACGAAGCATTACGCGTTCTGCTTTATCCCAACCATTCGAAACCCACTTTTTGAACGGTCGTCGCTGCGCTAACCCCGCCGAAGCGGGGCCTTTAAATCGCTTACAGAATTTCCAGCAGCTCCACTTCGAAGACCAAAGTGCTGAATGGTGGAATAGAAGCACCAGCGCCGCGCTCGCCGTAGGCCAGGTTTTGCGGAATAGTCAGCTCCCATTTAGAGCCGACCGGCATCAGGGTCAGCGCTTCAATCCAGCCGGCGATAACGCCGTTTACCGGGAACTCGGCCGGTTCGCCACGCTGTACGGAGCTGTCGAAAACGGTGCCGTCGATCAGTTTGCCGGTGTAGTGAACGCGAACATGATCTTTACGCGAAGGAATCGGGCCTGTGCCTTGCGTCAGAACGCGGAACTGCAAACCAGATTCGGTGCTGCTTACGCCCTCTTTCTTGCTATTTTCTTCAAGGAATTTTACGCCCTCAACGGCCATCTCTTTCTGACGCTCCTGACGAACGGCGTCGGCACGTTCGTGCACTTCACGCAGCGCGCGATGGACGACATCAACCGGAACTGCCGGGGCATTCCCTTCCAGCGCATCACGCAGACCTGCAACCAGCGCTTCTGGCAGCAGACCCTGCAGACCAGATTCAAGTAGCTGTTGTCCAACCTGTAAACCAATACCGTAACTTGCTTGCGCTTCTGTGCTGTCAAAAGAAGGGGTTGTCATGAATTTTCCTTTAAGGTGTTTAAAAGCAGGCATGCAGCATAGCAGCGTCATCCGGCAGGGTAAAATGTAAAAGCCCTGAAGGTGACAAATGGAAACGAAACGGGAACAATGGTTGCGCAGAGCGCTAAATTGCGGTTGGGCGTCACGTAAAGCCGGATTGCTCAGGGCATCAAACAGTTAGCGTTCTATAATGGAGGTGGGAAATGTGCAGCGCACATTGTGTGAAGATGAGGAGGGTTGCCGATGCGATTCGCTGTTAAAACCTGGCTGGCGCGGATTTGGCACGCACCCGATCGTTTCCGACTGATGGATCCGCTTCCACTCCTGCACCGTCGGGGCATTATTATCGCCGCTCTTATCATGGTTGTCGGCTTTTTGTGGCCAACTGCCGATGAAAAGCCACGCCCTGTTACGCGGGATGCGCAGCTGTCTGTTGAATCACAGTCGCCGATGCACGCCGAGCTGGTGAATCCTCCGGCCCCTACCGCCCCTGCAACGCCGGTCGCGCCGCCACAGGTTGAAAGCCAACCGCAAACCCAGGCTCCCGTTCCCAACACCAATAACGATATTGAGGGGCAATGGCGCTCTTATCGCGTGGAATCAGGCCAGACGATGGCGCAGCTCTTCCGCGACCATAATCTCCCACCGGCGGACGTCTATGCGATGGCGCAGGTAGAGGGCGACGACAGGCCGCTGAGTGATTTACAGACCGGGCAGATGGTGAAAATTCGTCAGAATGCGAACGGGGTGGTGACGGGCTTAACCATTGATTCGGCCAGCGGCGGGGAGATTTTATTTACTCGCCAGCCTGACGGCAGCTTCCTGCGCGCTCAGTAATTTTAGCGACTCCTGAAATGCAAAACGCCGGCGCGAGGCCGGCATTTTAATGTATGCGTCAGCGTGAATTACGCTTCAGCAACTACGTTTACAGTCAGTTTAGCGAAGACTTCGCTGTGAACCTGGAAGTTCACTTCGTGCTCGCCGGTGGTACGCAGAACGCCGTTCGGTAAACGAACTTCGCTCTTAGCCACGTCAACGCCTGCTGCAGTTACAGCGTCAGCGATGTCGCGAGTACCGATGGAACCGAACAGTTTACCTTCGTCGCCTGCTTTAGACGCGATAGTAACGGTTTCCAGTGCGTTGATCTTCGCAGCGCGATCTTCAGCAGCGGTCAGAACGTCAGCCAGTTTAGCTTCCAGTTCAGCGCGGCGTGTTTCGAAGAACTCAACGTTTTTCTTGGTAGCAGGAACAGCTTTACCCTGTGGTACCAGGAAGTTACGAGCATAGCCCGCTTTAACATTAACCTGATCACCCAGGCTACCCAGGTTTGCTACTTTATCAAGCAGAATAACTTGCATTACCTTATCCTCTCAAAGTCGTATTAATGGACCGTGCCCGCTTACTGATGACGATCAGTGTACGGCAGCAGGGACAGGTAGCGAGCGCGTTTGATAGCGCGAGCCAGCTGACGCTGGTATTTTGCACGGGTACCGGTGATACGGCTTGGGACAATCTTACCGCTTTCGGTGATGTAGTTTTTCAGCGTAGCGATGTCTTTATAGTCAATCTCTTGAACGCCTTCCGCGGTGAAACGGCAGAACTTGCGACGACGGAAATAACGTGCCATTTGGCTAGTCTCCAGAATCTATCAATTCAATCTGCTCGGCATGCAATACCACTTTGTTCAGCCCATTTTTTGCCTGATGGCAAGTGATGAAACCCTGAACCGTAAGTACCGTGCCGACCGTTATACTGTGAGTAATGGCCTGATATGCGTGCCCGCTAATAATAACTGGCATTCTGCACCATGCCTGCCGGTTAAAACCGGCTTCCTCCTGCACAGAACGATGCTCAAGCACGAACTGGCAATGAGGAATTCCTGACGGGCTGACCTTGCGAAGGGGCGTCTTGCACACCGTGCCGGACAACACCAGGCGGTTTGCCGTCATCAGAAATTACTCTTCAGAATCCCCAGCATCTGCATCATCAGCGGTTTCAGAAGCGAAATCATCGCGACGCTCACGGCGTTCGTCTTTCGCTTTAACCATTGGAGATGCTTCGGTAACCGCGTGCTTAACGCGCATAACCATGCTACGGATAACGGCGTCGTTGAAGCGGAAGTTTGTTTCCAGCTCATCAATCACTTCCTGCGGAGCTTCAACGTTCAGCAGAACGTAGTGAGCCTTGTGCAGTTTGTTGATTGGGTAAGCCAGCTGACGGCGGCCCCAGTCTTCCAGACGGTGGATCGTACCTTCTGCTGCAGTGATTGCACCAGTGTAACGTTCGATCATACCCGGAACCTGTTCGCTCTGGTCAGGATGGACCATAAAAACGATTTCGTAATGACGCATCGAATTGCTCCTTACGGATTATTCAGCCTCCTGATAGGGTCAGCCGCGGCCCATGGAGGCAAGGAACGTGTTTGTGTGCGGCTGAAAATTTGACGCGCCATAATACAAGCGGAGCCCCATAAACTCAAGGCTGCGAGCAAATTAATTCTTTTGTAGGGTGGTCAAAAAATAAACGCCCGGCTAACGCCGTGAAATTTATAACAATAGTTTGGGTTACTAAAAATTTTTGATGGAGAACGTCAGAAATGGTCGCTTTTTATTCAACCACATCGGTTTACACTTAATGTCACAGGCCGCCACTAATCGTAAACAGGAGCGACGACCACTGATAACACAACGGCTGTAGTGGAGCGCATTATGAAAACTATCGCTTATGCCCTTGTCGTTGCATTTTTGCTTTGTGCAAATGCGACGGCAGCGATCAAGATAGACAGCAAGGCCGCCAGAAATATGGATGATGTAAAAAGCCTTGGCGTGATTTACATCAACCATAATTTCGCCACCGAGCAGGAGGCCGAGCTGGCTATTAATGAAGACGCGGACCAGCATGGCGCAAAATACTACCGCACCATATTAATGAGAGAACCCGGTAGTAACGGCAATATGCACGTCAGCGCGGCTGTATACAGGTAGCACAATCACGATCCGAGCGTTAACACCAGGAATGCCACAACGACATAGAAAGCCAACGTTATACTTGCCCCCGGAAACGGGGGCTTTTTTCTGGATGCACGCCGGGACTCGCCTATAAGTGCTGAGTAAAGAATCGCGCGGTAGCCTCCAGCGCGCCGGGCGTAATGCGATGTTTCACGCCGGCTTCCCACAGGCAGATAAGATGTTTATCCAGCCCCTGCTGCGTGAGCGCCTGCTGCAGCCGCCAGGTTTCCACGGCGGGCACTACGTCATCTTCTTCGCCGTGCCACAGCATTAGCGGGCGATCGCCAAGACGCCCGAGCTGATGGCTAACGTCATATTCAGCAAGCATGGCGAGGACTTCATCAAGCCGCTGCGCCTGCGGCGGAAAAAGCGTTCTGGCGAGCGTCGTAAAGTAGCCGGACCCCATCAGGCAGGCCACACAACTTACTTCCGGATGACGAGCCATAATCCCCAGCGCCGTCATGCCGCCCATTGAGGCGCCGCCCACGGCAAGCCTCCCCTCTGCTATAAGATTCCGCTCCGCCAGCGCCTGTCGAAGCTGGGGAAACTCATCAACGCTCGTTTTGAGGATGGGCCAGAACTGCTGCAGGCGTGCATCTTCATCGCCGTTAAAACGTGCGCCGTGGCCTTGCGCATCGGGCATCACCACGCGCATTCCCGCCTGCGCCAGCGCGACAGCAAAATAGCTATAAACCAGCTTCGACGAGGTAAAGCCGTGGTAGAACAACACGGTGGGAAGAGCGGTTTGTTTCTCTCCCGCGGGGACCGCATGTAAAACCTCGATCCCGGCAAGTTGTTCCGTATAAATTTCTATCATTACTTTTCCCCCGATTCGCTGTGACAGCCTGTTGTAAGGCAAGGCACGGCGGGTAGCAAGAAAATCACGCGAATGGATTATTGCAATGGTGAGATCCAGTCTACGATTTTCATTCGAAAGTGATTCAAAAGCGCGGTGAAGGTAACAGAAAGGGAACATTCCCCCTTCACAGAATTGACCCGGAACTACACTATGACTATCAAGAAACGAGAAAACACCATGCGACTATTAGCGGCCTTATTGCTGGCAACCACGCTTAGCGCCTGTAGCGTTCTGCAAGGAACGCCGCAACCTGCGCCGCCGGTGGCGAACCATCCGCAGGAAATTCAGCGCCCACAAACGCAGGGGCTGACGAAAATCGGCACGGTCACCGCAATGGAACGCGGCTCTCCAATGGATGCGGAAGCCGCGATTAAAGCAAAAGCGACGGCAGCAAAGGCTGATTATTATCTCATCGTCCTGAATGCCGAGACCGTTATAGCGGGACAATGGTACGCGCAGGCGATTTTGTATCGAAAATGAGATCCTGATGCGGCTTATTTATTGATATTTACACAGCTTTTCGGCGTTTTATTATTTCTTATACACAATGGACCCTATCCCCAGCGACAGGGTTCAGTTAAGCGAAGGAATGCCCTGTTGTTAACCAGGATCTGTTTATAAGGAGCTGACAATGAAACGATCTCTTGCCTTAACCACATTACTGTTGTCTGTGGGGCTGATTACCACCGCTGCCCAGTCGGCGGAGGATGTTGCTGCGGACCGCGTTACCGGGTTGAATGAAATCGGCTTGATTTCCGTCAATGGCATTGCCGGTAGCGTACAGGATGTAGAAAAAATGATTGCCCTGAAAGCCGACGAACAGGGCGCGGCTTATTACCGCATCATTCAGATGCAGGAAAATCACCAGGCGGACAGCTGGCGTGCCCAGGCAATTCTTTATTCCTGATGTTACTTCCATCCGATGGGCTACAAAGCCGCGCCCGACGCGGCTTTGTGATTATAAAACGCTCTGTCTATGATCTAAATCACGCATCTGATTAATATTTAGTTACATTTGATGTTTAAATGTTAACGCTAGCCTGCCGTTGAAGGTGCACCATGCATTTCTTCATCAGGCCTTATCTATGATAAAAATCTTCAGGCATCCCGGACTTAGCGCCAAACTTTCGCTGTTGACCGGTTTTAGCGTTGCCCTTCTTTTTCTTCTTTTTACTTTTGCCCTCAGCCAGCGCGCCAGTCAGCAGCTTGAATCCTTAGCGCTTGATGATCTGCACAATCAGGTCAGCGGCGTCAGCGATATGGCACAGATGTTCGACAGCAGCCTGAGCGCTGAGGTTGAAAGCTATACGCGCCTGTTCGACAGTTTTCTGCCCCAGCCTCTTTCCCGCGATGAGAGCCAGCCTCAGACTATCAACGGTCTGAACGTGCCGCTGTTAAAAGGCGGCGAACAGCCGCTGCATGAAAACAACGCCATTCCCGACGATTTCCTGAAGCGAACGTCGGCGATATCCACGCTATTTGTACGCAGCGGGGAAGATTTCGTGCGTGTCGCCACGTCGCTGCGCAAAGAAGACGGCAGCCGCGCCATTGGCACGATTCTGGACAGGGCGAGTCCCGCCTGGCAGAAAGTCAGCCATGGAGAAACCTACCGCGGCCTCGCGCTATTATTCGGTAAACGTTACATCACCCAGTATCAACCCGTTAAGGACAGCGCTGGCGCTGTCATCGCCGTCCTGTTCGTGGGGGTTGATATCACCGCTTCCTGGCAGGTCATACGTGAAAAAATCTTAAACCGTCGCCTCGGCAGCAGCGGACATCTCTATGTACTGGATGGTTCTGCAGGTAAGAATTACGGGAATTACCTTTTCCATAACGGCGATGAAGGCAAACGCCCGGCATGGGATGACGAGACACAAAAACAATTACTGACGGCCGAAAAAGGTACGCTTGAACGTACAACGGCTGACGGCAGTACCTCCATCATGGCGTTCCGCCGCTTACCGGGCTGGAACTGGACGATTGTAGGTGAAGTGGACAAACCTACGCTGTTAAACGCCGTGACCACGATGCGCAATCAGTTTTTGGCTCTGGGTCTCGCCCTCGCTCTCGCCTTTGCGATCTTCTTTGTGGTGATTATTCGCCGCTGGCTGAGCCGTCCGCTGCGCGAGGTGATTAACGTTGCGGAACATTACGCCGCCGGTAATTTACAGGTCGCGCTCCATACCGATCGCCACGACGAGGTCGGGCAGCTGATGCAGGCGATTAACGGTATCGGCAAGGGCATCGAGAAAATTGTCATGCAGGTGCGTCTGGCGGCCGGCGATATCAGCCAGGGGACCGATGCGCTGGCGGCAGATAGCGAAGAAATCAGCGCGCAAATCAACAAGCAGGCGAGCAGCGTGGAAGAAACCTCCGCCAGCATGGAGCAGATCGCCGCCACCGTTTTGCAAAATGCCGGGAATATTTCACAGGCGAAACAGCTGGTAAGCAGCACCGCGGAAGCGGTACATCATGGAGGCAGCACCGTCACCCACGCCGTCGCGACCATGAACGATATTAAATCGGCGTCGCAGCGCATCGCCGATATCACCCACGTTATCGAGGCTATCGCCTTCCAGACCAATATCCTGGCCCTGAACGCCGCCGTTGAAGCAGCGCGTGCGGGTGAGCATGGCAAAGGTTTTGCGGTGGTCGCACAGGAAGTGCGCGCTCTGGCAGCCCGCAGCGCCAACGCCGTCAAAGAGATCGACGGGCTGATTGTCGATACGCTTGATAAAGTTACCGAAGGCCACCAGCTTTCTGAGCAAACCCGGCTGGCGATGGAATCCATCATCACGCATATTGACCAGATTAACCTGCTGATCACCGAAATTAACAGCGCCTCGCATGAGCAATCGGCGGGCATCGGACAGGTCAATATCGCCATGGTGCAAATCGGTGAAGCCACGCATATCAATGCCGACCGCGTTTCACGTACCGAGCAGACGGCTCACGAGCTGCGTAGTAAAGGTCACCATCTGAACGACCTGGTCAGCATTTTCAGGCTTAACTCCTGATGTGATTACGCTGTGCGCCCCGTGGCGCGCAGCAGCACGCCGGTTATCACCTGCTCCGGCAGCACCGATTCGCCGCGCTCGTCCAGCGTCATGCGGCACCAGGCTTCAGCCAGCGGCGGTGAGGAGTGCGTTAACAGTTGCGCACCGGTCGCGAGGTTAGCCAGCTGCCGGGTGATGCTCCTTCCCCATTCCTCCTGCGGCTTGCGAATGCGCTGCTGCAGCTGCCGCCAGCTTCGGTCGAAGTGGCGGTTCTGCCCTTTTACTTCATCGAATTCAGCATGCAGCATTTCCAGCACGCCAGGCTGGCGGGCAATCACCCGCAGCACATCGAGGCTCATAATATTGCCGGAACCTTCCCAGATGCTGTTGACGGGCATTTCACGATAGAGCCGCGGCAGCTCGCTCTCTTCGCAGTATCCTGCGCCACCCAGCACTTCCATCGTTTCCGCCACGAACGGCATCCCCGCCTTGCAGATGCTGAATTTCGCGGCTGGCGTAAACAAGCGGCTATAGGCCAGCTCAAGCGGATCTGCCGGCGACTCCCAGGCGCGGGCCAGACGGAACAGAAAGGCCGTTTGTCCCTCCAGTTGCAGCGCCATACGGCCCAGCACCTGCCGCATAATGGGCTGCTCGATAAGATTCTTACCAAACGCCTGGCGCTGATGAGCATGATAAAGCGCGACAGACAACGCCCGACGCATGAGGCCATGGCTGCCAAGCGCGCAGTCAAAACGGGTAAAACCGCCCATTTTGAGAATGGACCGCACGCCCTCGCCTTCTTCGCCGATTAGCCAGCCGATGGCGTCAAAAAATTCCACCTCGCTGCTGGCATTGGAACGGTTGCCAAGCTTGTCTTTAAGGCGCTCAAGCCTGACCTGATTACGCTGCCCGTCAGGCAAGAATCGTGGCAGAAAGAAGCAGGACAGCCCTCCTTTCGCCTGCGCCAGCACCAGATGCGCATCGCTTTGCGGCACGGAGAAGAACCATTTGTGTCCCAGCAGGCGATACATTTCACCCGGCCCGCGCCTGTCTGTCGCTTCCGCGCGCGTGGTGTTGCTGAGCACGTCTGAACCGCCCTGCTTTTCGGTCATCCCCATACCGATGAGCAAACCGCGCTTCTGGCTACCGGGCAGAAGGTGTGCGTCGTAGCGATCGCTAAGCAGCGGTTTTAACCAGGAATGAAACTCTTTCGGCAGAGAGCGTTGCAGCAGAGGGATCGCGCCAAAGGTCATCGTAACCGGACACAGCGTGCCTGCTTCCACCTGCGCATGCTGAACAAAACGTGCAGCTCTCGCCACGAATGAACCCTGACGGGCATCCTCCTGCCACGGCAAATTGTGGACGCGGTTGGCGCATAAGCCCTGCATCAGCAGATGCCAGGCGGGATGAAAACGCACGTCATCAAGCCGTTCGCCGCTGGGATCGTAACGCAGCAGCTCAGGAGGATTGGCATTCGCCAGCCGTCCCAGCTCCAGCGATTCAGCTGAACCGAGCTGCTGCCCGATACTTGCCAACAGCTCTGCATCCCAGCCCGCGCCTTCGCGGGCAACGGCCTCGCAAAGCGAGATATCAGAAAGGAAAAGGTTGCTGTTATTGAGGGGTATGGGTTGATTAAAAACGGTATGGGTTTGCCAGCGCATCGCGTTCCCTCCAGTTATGGCATTGCCACTAAGTATGGATGGTGACGAAGCTTATGCCTGGCGTGAGATCACAAAGCGGGGTGTTAACCACCCCGTAAAGAATTATTTGCTGCGTTGACGCACCGCTTCGAACAGGCAGACGCCGGTCGCGACGGAAACGTTTAACGACGATACGGAGCCCGCCATTGGAATGCTGATTAGCTCATCGCAATGTTCGCGGGTCAGGCGGCGCATGCCTTCGCCTTCCGCGCCCATCACCAGCGCCATTGGGCCGGTCATTTTGCTCTGGAACAGCGTATGGTCCGCTTCGCCTGCCGTACCGACAATCCAGATGTTCGCTTCCTGCAGCGTACGCATGGTGCGCGCGAGGTTGGTTACGCGGATAAGAGGCACGTTCTCTGCTGCGCCGCAGGCCACTTTTTTGGCCGTTGCGTTCAGCATGGCTGAGCGATCTTTAGGCACGATAACGGCATGCACGCCGGCCGCATCGGCGCTGCGCAGGCAGGCGCCCAGGTTGTGAGGATCGGTAACGCCGTCAAGGATCAGCAGGAAGGGTTGATCGATGCCGGCGATAAGCTCCGGCAGATCGTTTTCCTGGTACTGACGACCCGGCTTCACGCGCGCAATAATGCCCTGGTGCACGGCACCCTCGGACTTTTCATCCAGCCACTGACGGTTTGCCATTTGCACAGGCACGCCCTGAGCTTCCAGCGCATGGATTAAAGGCATCAGACGTTTGTCTTCCCGGCCTTTAAGGATAAAGACTTCCTGAAAACGCTGCGGCGCATTCTCAAGCAGGGCCTGGACGGCGTGAATGCCGTAAATCATTTCACTCATTGCTATTACTCGGTTCAGACCCCACAGGTCTGTTGTTCGGTTCATTATTGAGAAGCGGTAAGGTGGATAAACGTAACGTCATCCACCTTGATTGCCGGAGCGGTAACGGCGGATAGCGCAAGCTTATCCGCTCTACGGCAGCGCCGGCTTCAGCTCGGCTGCTTCTTAGCTGCGCGCTTCGCTTTAGTTGCGGCGGCTATCTTACGTGTTTTGTCCGAAGGCGTTTTGGCTTTCTTCTCCTTCTTCTCGGTTTTCGCTTTCTTCGGCTTAGCCGGCTCTTTCTCTTTACGGAAAGCGCTGTCCGGCTCGAAGTTCACGCGTTTACCGCCCTGACGCCGTTTCGGCCCTGCGCCGTTACCGCCCTTTTTGGCTCTGTCTTTCGCCGTTTTACCTTCGCCGCGCGGCGCACGGGAGCTGGAAATCAAGGCGAAATCAATTTTGCGCTCGTCCATATGCACGGCCTCAACGCGCACTTCCACGCGGTCGCCCAAGCGATACGTCTGGCCGCCGGATTCGCCAATCAGGCGCTGCCCGACCTGGTCAAAGCGGTAGTAGTCGTTATCCAGCGTGGAGACATGCACCAGGCCATCGATAAACAGATCGACAAGACGTACAAAGAAACCGAAGCCGGTCACGCTTGCGATAATCCCGTTGAACACCTGGCCTACCTGATCCTGCATAAAGTCGCACTTCAGCCAGTCCGCCACGTCGCGTGTTGCTTCGTCGGCGCGACGCTCAGCCATAGAACAATGCTGGCCAAGCTGCAGCATCTCTTCCATGTCGTAGTGCCAGCCGCCGGACGCCGTGCTGTTGCCTTTATGCCCCTGCTCTTTCGCCAGCAGATATTTAATGGCGCGGTGCAGCAGCAGGTCCGGATAGCGGCGAATCGGCGAGGTAAAGTGCGCGTAGGATTGCAGCGCAAGACCGAAGTGCCCGCGGTTTTCCGGATCGTAAACCGCCTGTTTCATGGAGCGCAGCAGCATAGTTTGCAGCATTTCATGATCCGGACGATCGGCGATGGAGGTCAGCAATTCGGCATAATCGCGCGGTTCCGGCTTCTGGCCGCCGGGCAGCTCCAGCCCAAGCTCTGCCAGCACCGTGCGGAATGAGGTGATGGCATCGTTGGTCGGCCTGTCGTGATCGCGGAACAGCGACGGCTCGTTGTGCTTTTCAACAAAGCGCGCAGCCGAGATGTTCGCCAGAATCATGCACTCTTCGATGAGCTTGTGCGCATCGTTACGCACGGTTTGCTCGACGCGTTCAATACGACGTTCGGCGTTAAAGATAAACTTCGCTTCTTCGCTTTCGAACGAGATCCCGCCGCGCTGCGCGCGGGAAACTTCCAGCACCTTATAGAGGTTATGCAGCTCTTCAATATGCTTAACCAGCGGCGCATATTGCTCGCGCAGCTCCTGGTCGCCCTGCAGCATGTGCCACACTTTGGTGTAGGTCAGGCGCGCATGGGAGCTCATTACCGCTTCGTAGAATTTCGAACCGGTGAGGCGGCCCGAGGCGGAGATGGTCATCTCGCAGACCATACACAGACGATCTACCTGCGGATTAAGCGAACAGAGGCCGTTAGAAAGCACTTCCGGCAGCATCGGAATCACCTGCGACGGGAAGTAAACGGAGGTGCCGCGGTTGCGGGCTTCTTTATCCAGCGCGGTTGGCGGGCGAACGTAATAGCTTACGTCAGCAATCGCCACCCACAGGCGCCAGCCGCCGCCGCGTTTTTTCTCGCAGAAGACGGCGTCATCAAAGTCGCGGGCGTCTTCCCCGTCGATGGTAACGAGCGGCAAGTCGCGTAAATCCACGCGGCCCACTTTGGCATCTTCCGGCACTTCTTCTTTAAGCGTCGCCACCTGGGCTTCAACTTCTTGCGGCCAGACATAAGGGATTTCATGGGTGCGCAGCGCCATATCAACGGCCATGCCGGTGCCCATATTATCGCCGAGCACCTCAACGATTTTACCCACCGCTTTGGTACGGCGGGTTGGGCGCTGGGTAAGCTCAACCACCACCACAAAGCCCATGCGCGCGCCCATCAGCTCTTCTGGCGGGATCAGAATATCGAAGCTCAGACGGCTGTCGTCCGGCACCACAAAACCAATGCCGGCGTCGGTAAAGTAGCGGCCGACGATTTGCCCGGTTCTTGGCTCAAGCACGCGCACGATACGCGCTTCGCGGCGGCCTTTACGATCCGCGCCCAGCGGCTGCGCCAGCACGATATCGCCGTGCATGCACATTTTCATCTGCTCAGATGAAAGATAAAGGTCGTCTTTACGCCCTTCGACGCGCAGGAAGCCGAAGCCATCACGATGGCCGATAACTTTGCCCTTGAGCAAATCAAGGCGTTCTGGCAAGGCGTAGCACTGGCGGCGGGTAAAGACTAGCTGACCGTCGCGCTCCATGGCGCGCAGGCGGCGGCGCAGCGCTTCCAGCTGCTCTTCGCCGCTGATATTCAGCTCTTCTGCCAGTTCGTCACGATTGGCAGGTTTTTCACGTTTTGAAAGATGGGCAAGAATAAATTCCCGGCTTGGGATCGGGTTTTCGTATTTTTCGGCTTCTCGTTCCTGAAAAGGATCTTTTGACATTGCGGTTCCTCCGAAGTCATCCGCGGATGGAGTTATGTGTTACTCCACCAGCAGTAATTTGTAGAGCGGTTGGTTTTGGTCCACCAAATCGGCCAGCGTGTGCCTGTCGAGCTCCAGAAGGAAGCTCTGCACCGCTTTGCCAAGAGCAAGCTTAAGGCGGCATGCGGGGGTTATATGACAAAACTCACTGCTACAGTTCACCAGGGACAGCGGCTCCAGCTCTCGCACCACATCTCCCACACGAATAGTATGGGCGGGTTTACCGAGGCGAATGCCGCCGTTTTTTCCGCGCACGGCGGTTACAAAGCCGGCGCGACTGAGCTGATTAATGATTTTCACCATATGGTTACGCGATACGCCATACACCTCTGTTACTTCAGAAATGCTGGTCATCCTTCCTTCAGGCAAAGACGCCATATAAATCAAAGCACGTAAACCGTAATCAGTAAAACTCGTTAACTGCACATCAACCTCTTGGGTGGGAGGGGGGAAACGCTTATTGCCGGTGTGGCGATATATTGATGATAAACCAGCCATATCTTTGGCGGCTAATTTATTTATATGGGGAAGGTAAAAAAGCGGCTTAAAACAACGTTTACACCCATCAGCATTCGGGTTGTAGCCAGGCGGCAAGGAAGCTTATCCCGATGAGCTTACTTCGGTAAGTGATTCTGGTAACTGAGCGTCGCCAACGCCGCTGCAGCCTGAAGGATAATGGGGTGTGATGGTCACACCCCATAGCAGGATTACGCGTCGAACGGATCGCGCAGAATCATGGTTTCAGAACGGTCCGGACCGGTAGAGATGATATCTACAGGCACTTCGGTAAGTTCTTCAATACGTTTGATATAGTCAAGCGCTGCCTGCGGCAAGCCGCTGCGCTCTTTCACGCCGAAGGTCGTTTCGGACCAGCCCGGCATGGTTTCGTAGATTGGCTCGATGCCTTCCCAGTCATCCGCCGCCATTGGGGTGGTGGTGACTTCACGACCATCCGGCATGCGGTAGCCGACGCAGAGTTTCACCTCTTTCAGGCCGTCCAGCACGTCCAGCTTGGTCAGGCAGAAGCCTGAGAGGGAGTTAATCTGCACCGCGCGGCGCACGGCAACCACGTCCAGCCAGCCGGTACGGCGGCGGCGACCGGTGGTCGCACCAAACTCGTTACCCTGTTTGCACAGGAACTCGCCGATGTCATCAAACAGTTCGGTAGGGAATGGACCTGCGCCAACGCGAGTGGAGTAAGCCTTAATGATCCCCAGCACGTAATCCACATAGCGCGGGCCGAGGCCAGAACCAGTTGCGACGCCGCCAGCGGTGGTGTTCGAGGAAGTGACGTACGGATAAGTGCCGTGATCGATATCCAGCAGGGTGCCCTGCGCTCCTTCGAACATCACGAAGTCACCGCGTTTACGCGCCTGATCCAGCAGATCGGAGACGTCCACTACCATGCTGGTCAGGATGTCGGCGATAGCCATCACATCGTCCAGGACCTTCTGGTAGTCAACCGCTTCGACTTTATAGAAGTTAACCAGCTGGAAGTTATGGTATTCCATCACTTCTTTCAGCTTGTCTGCAAAGGTGGCTTTGTCGAACAGGTCGCCAACACGCAGGCCGCGACGGGCCACTTTGTCTTCATACGCAGGACCGATACCACGACCGGTGGTACCGATAGCTTTGGCGCCGCGCGCTTTTTCGCGAGCAACATCCAGAGCCACATGGTAATCGAGGATCAGCGGGCACGCTTCAGACAGCAGCAGACGCTCACGTACTGGAAGACCGCGATCTTCCAGACCTTTCATCTCTTTCATCAGCGCTGCAGGAGACAGCACAACGCCGTTACCAATGATGCTGGTGACGTTATCGCGAAGAATGCCTGATGGAATAAGATGGAGGACGGTTTTTTCACCGTTGATTACGAGAGTATGGCCTGCGTTGTGACCGCCCTGGTAGCGCACAACATATTTAGCCCGTTCAGTCAGAAGATCGACGATCTTTCCTTTACCTTCGTCACCCCATTGGGTGCCCAGTACGACGACGTTGTTACCCATTTTTCAAAATCACCGTTTGCTTAAAAAAGGATTCTACCATCGGTTTCCCCGATGATCAGCCCTTTTAGTCTACAAAATGGTAATCGGCCGCCTGAATCTTATTCAGCCCGCCGCGCGACTCAACATATAGTAGATAACGACGCCTGCCACCACTAGTCCGCCGCCAAAGCGGCGTAGCGTATTGTCTGGCAGTTGCGTCATCGCGGCGATCATGCGGCGCCACATACGCGGATAAAGCATCGGACCCAGGCCTTCGAGCACCAGAACGAGCGCCAGCGCTATCCAGATTGTAGAGTTCATAGCATTCCCTGAAGCGGATAAAAAAAGAGCCGGACAAACCGGCTCTTGATTAAGTTGCTGACGAAGCTAGCGTGAGCTGTTCGCAGGCGTTTTCATGTAGCGGAAGAAATCGTTGTCCGGGCTAAGCACCATCACGTCCTGACCGGACTTGAAGCTTGCTTCATAGGCGCGCAGGCTACGGATAAAGGCATAGAAGTCGGGATCCTGGCTGAATGCATCCGCAAAGAGTTTAGCCGCTTGCGCATCGCCTTCACCACGGCTGATACGCCCCTGACGCTCGGCTTCTGCCAGAGTACGGGTGACTTCGTAATCGGCGGTCGCACGCAGCTTCTCAGCTTCTTCCTGACCCTGTGAACGGTGGCGACGGGCTACCGCTTCACGCTCGGCGCGCATACGGTTGTAGATAGCTTCGGATACTTCAGCAGGCAGGTTGATCTGCTTGATGCGCACGTCCACTACTTCGATACCCAACGCCGCCATACTGTTCGGGTTGACGACCGCGACCTTACCCTGCGTTTCTTTGGTAATACGCGCTGCCGCAGAAGCGATGGCATCGTCTGCTGCCGGCGTTGCCACTTCATCGTCTGTGCCCGCAGAACCAGAGTTCAGCGCGTCACGGACATCCAGCGTCAAACGACCGCGGGAATCGGTCACGATATCTTTCACATCCAGACGACCAATTTCCGAGCGCAGGCGGTCGCTGAATTTACGTTTCAACAGCACTTCCGCCTGAGAGACGTCGCCACCACCGGTTGCCAGGTAGTAGCGGCTAAAGTCGCTGATACGCCATTTGATGTAGGAGTCGACAATCAGATCTTTTTTCTCTTTGGTTACAAAGCGATCTGCCTGGTTATCCATAGTCTGAATACGGGCATCAAGCGTTTTAACCGACTCGATAAACGGCACTTTGAAATGCAGGCCCGGCTCGTAAACCACAGGCTTGTTCTCATCATCACGCAGCACTTTACCAAAGCGTAATGTGATCCCTCGCTCCCCTTCGTGTACCACGAAGATCGAGGTGAACAGCACCACCAGCACGATGATAATTAAAGCAATGACTGACTTACGCATCGTTATTCACTCCCTACGCGCTGGTTATCAGTGCGCTGTGCGTCCGCACGACGCTGATCCATGATATCGCCTCTGTTGGTCGAGGACGAAGTGCTGGCGCTGCCGCTGGCTGAGCTGGACGCTGGCGGCAGGCGCAGTAAGTTGTTTGCACCGCTTTTATCGCTCCCGGCGGCAGGCTGCGCTCCCCCTTTGAGCATCTGATCGAGCGGCAGCACCATCAGGTTGCCACCTTTATCGTTGACCAGCACTTTACGGGTTTGGCTAAGCACTTTTTCCATGGTTTCGATATACATACGTTCACGGGTGATTTCTGGCGCAGCTTTATATTCTGGCAGCAGCTTCGCAAAGCGAGCGACTTCACCCTGCGCTTCTAACACGGTCTGTGTCTTATAGGCACGCGCTTCTTCGAGAATACGCTGCGCCTGACCGTTAGCACGCGGCTGAACTTCGTTGGTGTAGGCTTCAGCTTCTCGAATGTATTGCTGTTCGTTTTCACGCGCGGAAATTGCATCATCAAACGCCGCCTTCACCTCTTCCGGCGGACGGGCTGCCTGGAAGTTGACGTCAAGCAGGGTAATACCCATGTTGTACGGGCGAATGGTCTCTTCCAGTTCGCGCTGGGTATCGTTACGAATAATGGTACGACCCTCAGTAAGGATCTTATCCATGGTGTATTTGCCGATTACGCCACGCAGGGCGCTGTCGGTTGCCTGGCGCAGGCTGTCGTCCGCGCTGGTCACGCTGTACAGGTATCTTTGCGGATCGGTTACGCGGTACTGCACGTTCATTTCAACGCGTACGACGTTTTCATCAGAGGTCAGCATTACGCCAGAAGCGGCAAGTTCACGCACGGATTCCACGTTAACTGCGCGCACGCTGTCAATGAAGGTCGGTTTCCAGTTCAGGCCAGGCTCAACCAGATGGCTGAACTTACCAAAACGCGTCACAACGCCGCGTTCGGCTTCTTTAATGGTATAGAACCCGGTGGCTGCCCAAATAATGACCGCAGCGACAGCGACAATGCCCACCACGCGACCACCAATATGTGGACGCGGAGTCTGAGAAGAACCGCCGCCGGTACCGCCGCTTTTACCGCCGCCTAAGCCACCAAGTTTTTTACTTAACTTACGGAAGATATCATCCAGATCAGGGGGTCCCTGATCGCGCCCTCCTTTGTTACCCCCAGAGTCGCCGCCAGGTTTGCTGCTTCCCCACGGGTCGCGGTCCTGTCCGTTATTACCGGGCTGATTCCACGCCATGTTTATGCTCCATATTTGTTGTGCGGTGATATCCCCCGTAGGGGAAAAAGTCTTCAGGACAAACGCGCGCCGGTCAAACAATGTAATCCATCAGTGCCGGTTCTTGTTTACAGAGGCGACGCCAGTCGACGATGGGCATACGAACCTGTAAGCCAACGCTGCCGTCATCCTCCATCCACTCTTTTTCTATTGCCTGAAGCTGATAAAACCGGCTCCGAAGTCGCCCAGCCTGGGGGGGTAAGCACAACGTATGCTGCGCAATTTCACCAGATAAACGTTCAGTCAAAGCCTGGAAAAGCAGTGGAATACCGGCACCCGTCCGGGCTGAAAGCCAGACGCGTATCGGTACATTTTCATCGTTCCTGTCGATACGCGGCTCAAACTCGTCCAGCGCATCGATTTTATTCATAACCAGCAGGACGGGAATGTCATCGGCCTCGATCTCTTCTAAAACGGTATCGACCGCGGCGATGTTCTCCTGAATCCTGAGATCCGACGCATCAATCACGTGTAATAGCAGCGTGGCCTGACGGGTCTCCTGCAAGGTTGCTTTAAACGCCGCCACAAGGTCATGAGGCAGATGCCGAATAAAGCCCACCGTATCTGCCAGCACGGTTTCCCCTACGTCTGCAACGTCGATACGACGCAGCGTAGGATCGAGCGTGGCGAACAGCTGATCTGCGGCATACACTTCAGCCGCGGTAATTTGGTTAAAGAGGGTGGATTTACCGGCGTTGGTGTAGCCCACCAGCGAGACTGTCGGCACATCGGCCTTCGCACGCGAGCGCCGCCCTTGTTCGCGTTGTTTTTCAACTCGTTCTAAGCGTCCAAGGATCTGCATGATACGGTTACGCAGCAGTCGGCGGTCCGTTTCAAGCTGCGTTTCGCCAGGACCGCGTAAACCGATGCCACCTTTTTGACGCTCAAGGTGGGTCCAGCCGCGGACCAGTCGCGTTGCCAGATGGCGCAACTGTGCCAGCTCAACCTGCAGCTTACCCTCGTGGGTACGCGCACGCTGGGCGAAAATATCTAAAATAAGCCCCGTTCTGTCGATAACCCGACACGCGCACAGGGCTTCAAGGTTACGTTCTTGCGCCGGAGATAATGCATGATCGAACAGCACGACCGAGGCCCCAGTGGCTTTAACTGCATCGGCGATTTCTACGGCTTTGCCTTCACCAACAAAATACTTTGGATGCGGCGCTTTGCGGCTACCGGTAACCACCTGCAGCGCTTCGACGCCGGCTGAAGAGACCAGGGATTCAAACTCCGCCAGGTCCTCCATGTCTTTGTCTTGCGAAAAATAGATGTGTACCAGTACCGCCTGCTCACCTGCGTCATAACGGTCAAACAAACGTATAACCTCTCAAAAAGACCAGCGGGGAACGCAGCTTTCCTGGTTCCCCGATCTGGAAAACAACAAATGCCTTATTCGGCGTCTTCGCTGTCTTGTTGTGGCGCAGAACCAGAACTCTGCGCGCTTCCACCATGGTGGTAGCTGCCGGAACCGCTAGTACCCGTGTTATTACTGTGATGAGATACCGGACGAGACGGAACAACAGTTGAAATCGCGTGCTTATAGACCATCTGGCTGACCGTGTTTTTCAACAGGATCACAAACTGATCGAAAGACTCAATCTGACCTTGCAGCTTAATACCATTCACCAAATAAATAGAAACTGGAACACGTTCCCGACGCAATGCGTTCAGGAACGGATCTTGTAATGATTGCCCCTTAGCCATTCTATCTTTTCCTTATATGCTTGTTGTTTGTAACTCAAGAACCCTGAGGCTCTGAAAAACTGCGTAAAAATTTGCGCACGATATCGATTCAATTGTACACATTCATTGGTGCTTCGCACTAACAACCTGTAATACTTCATCGCGGGCCAGTTCAGGGTTTTCGCTGTCTAACCAGTGAACATCTTCCCAGCCTCGCAACCAGGTCATCTGGCGTTTAGCCAATTGTCTCGTCGCGCAAATACCTCGATAAACCATTTCCTCATGTGATACTTCACCCGCCAGATAAGACCACATCTGCCGGTAACCCACACAACGAATGGAAGGCATCTCCGTATGCAAATCTCCGCGGGCAAAAAGAGCCCGCACTTCTGCTTCAAAACCTGAAGCTAACATCTGATGAAAACGCTGCTCAATGCGCTGATGGAGCAGTTCACGGCTCGCCGGGGCGATGGCGAACTGATGCACCTGGTAAGGCAGAGCTTCTCCTGACGTTTGCGTCAGTTCCGTTAAAGTTTTACCCGAAATGAAAAAAACTTCCAGTGCCCGGGAAAGCCTTTGCGGATCGTTAGGATGAATCCTTGCCCCGGCAACCGGGTCGACCTCAACCAGTTGACGATGCAGCGCATCCCATCCCTGCTCTGCTGCCTGTTGTTC
This sequence comes from Dryocola sharpae, assembly GCF_051307055.1. Lineage (GTDB taxonomy): Bacteria > Pseudomonadota > Gammaproteobacteria > Enterobacterales > Enterobacteriaceae > Dryocola. The sequence goes on from NZ_CP149994.1 coordinate 3,852,482, forward strand.
AATCCTCGCGCGCACGTCCGGATCGGCCGCTGGTAACGGTGAAAGCCCTTCTAACAACGCCTTGAAGTAGAGCATCGTTCCCCCGACTAACAAGGGGATACGCCCGCTGCGGGTAATTTCAGCCATCTGTGCCAGCGCATCGCGACGAAAATCCGCGGCTGAATATGCCTGTGCCGGATCGAGAATATCAAGTAACCGGTGCGGTGCCTGGGCGAGTTCTTCCGCCGTCGGCTTCGCCGTTCCGATGTCCATCCCTTGATAGATAAGGGCCGAATCGACGCTTATCAACTCTACCGGCAACGATTTACGCAAATTAATGGCTAATGCCGTCTTACCTGAGGCCGTCGGCCCCATCAAAAAAATCGCCTTTGGCAGGCTTTTGCTTACTTCAGTCATGTTTCAGGGCGTTCATCGCCAGCGTTAAATCAACAGGTTGTAACAAACCGCCAGGTGGATTTTTCACCAGCTGCGGGCAAAGGCGCTCAATATCGGCAAGCAAAGCAATAGCTTGCGCCTGATTCCACCCTTCATGCTCGCAGGTTAAATGGCGAGCAAACCAGTGGGCAATTTGCATTGCGCTAACCTCTGCCTGTTGCGCCAGGTATCCTGGCAGTTCATGAATCAAGATTTGTAAATTTTGTTTACGCAAAGGTAAAGGTACGGTGCGAATCGTTATCTGCCTTGCTTCTGCGGCAAATTCGATGCCCATGCTCAGCAATAACGGTTGATAACGCAGCAACACGTCCAGCTCTTCCTTAGAGACTTTCATCCGCACGGGAATCAGCAACGGCTGCGCGCGAACGCCTTCACTGCCCGGAACAAGCTGCGCCTGCTTCAGCCAGCGATCCGCCACGGTGAGCGATAAAAGCATCAGGCTGTCATCGCGCTCCAGAAGGGCGTATTCCGGCGAAATAATCGTCAGTACTCGTCCAAAGCTCTGGGCATGTCCTCCCAGCGCGCCCGGCTCCTCAGCGCGATTAACCGCTGGCGGCACCGTTGGGGTATCCAGTAGCTGGCGATAAAGCTCGCCTTGCTGCTTCTGGTAACCTGGCGTCGCATTTGTCCATGCTGGCTGAGGGTGCACGCCGGAATTAGCGCCGGATGAATGACCTCCGGCTGCCCGAGGCACAGCTTCACGAGGCGCCGCAGGCTTTTGAGGTGGAGTAGAAAACTGATTACGCCCCGAGGCCACACGGTTTTCAGGCTGCCAGCGTTCCTGCGTGGTTTCGGCTGGGGTTTCTTCCTGCAGCAGGTGATTTTCGCTTTGCTGCTGCAAAACGCTCAATACGCCCTGATAAATAAAATCATGCACCAGGCGCGACTGATGGAAACGAACCTCGTGCTTGGCGGGATGCACGTTGACGTCAACCTGATGCGGATCGATTTCCAGATAGAGCACGAAAGCCGGCTGCTGATTGGGTCCCAGCTTGTCTTCACAGGCCTGGCGAATCGCATGCACGATCAGGCGATCGCGCATCATGCGGCCATTTACATAGCAATACTGGATTTCCGCCAGCGTCGGAGTAGTGGCAGAAGGTTCGGCAACCCATCCTCGCAGCGCCAGATCGCCATGCTGCCATTCGATTGCCAGCGCCTGCTCCAAAAACGGCGTGCCGCAAATCGACCCAAGCCGACGTTCACGTGGCGCGCCGTCCTGCACGGCACGGTACTGCCGCACCATTTTGCCGTTGTGATTGAGGTTAATGGATACGTCAAAGCGCGCCAGCGCAATGCGGCGCACGATTTCATCGATATGGTTAAACTCGGTTTTCTCGGTGCGCATGAATTTACGACGAGCCGGCGTGTTGTAGAACAAATCCAGCACTTCGAGCGTGGTGCCGACCGGATGCGCGGCGGGTTTTACCGTCACATTCTGATCGCGCCCTTCGGCGTAGGCCTGCCACGCTTCGCTTTGTTCCGCGGTGCGGGAAGTTAGCGTGAGGCGGGCAACCGAGCTGATGCTTGCCAGCGCTTCGCCACGAAAGCCGAGGCTGATAATGGCCTCAAGATCGTCAAGCGAAGCAATTTTGCTGGTGGCATGACGAGCCAGCGCCAGCGCCAGTTCATCCTTGTTAATACCGCAGCCATTGTCGCGAATGCGGATAAGCTTCGCGCCGCCGCGTTCGATATCGATGTCGATACGCGTCGCACCGGCATCAAGGCTGTTTTCTATCAGCTCTTTTACCACCGACGCAGGGCGCTCAACCACTTCGCCTGCGGCAATCTGGTTCGCAAGCTGGGGAGGCAGAACCTGAATCGGCATAGAATTCCTTATTGAGTGATGGCGACTTTATCTACATCAGCGCCCTGCGCTTTTGCGGTTTGTCCCGCCGCGGGCGCCGACTGTAACGGGTGCGTCAGGAAGTAATTTCGCAGCCCTTCGTAGATAGCTTTGGCGATCTGCTGCTGGTAGTCATCGCTATCGAGCAGGCGCTCTTCGCCGTTATTACTGATAAACCCGGTTTCCACCAGCACGGAAGGAATGTCCGGGGAGCGCAGCACGCCAAGGCTCGCATGTTCCGGGCGGCGTTTATGCAGCGAACCTACCTTCCCAAGCTGCGCCAGCATTTTTGTCGCCACATCATACCCGACGCGCTGGGAATGGCCGAACTGCAAATCCAGCACGGCCTGGCTGAGGTACGGATCCGCCTGGCTATTTGCCAGCACGTCCCCCGCGCCGCCCAGCAGTTCCGACTGCTTCTCGTGCTGCTCAAGCCAGCCCGCCATTTCGCTGTTCGCGCGGCGGTTGGACAGCACCCACACAGAGGCGCCGGTCGCATCGCGGTTCGGTGCGGCGTCCGCATGAATCGACACCAGAATATTGGCGTTTTGCTTACGCGCCACGTCCGAACGGCCCATTACCGAAATGAAGTAATCGCCGTCGCGGGTCAGCACGCCCTTAAACATCGGATCGTCATTAAGCAGCTCGCGCAATTTGCGGGCAATAGAAATAGTGACGTTTTTCTCTTTCGTACCGCCAGGGCCGATGGCGCCGGGGTCCTGGCCGCCGTGTCCTGCATCGATAGCGACCACAACGGTATCTGAACTTACGCTGGTTTTTCTGGTACGCGCCGGACGAATTACCGTGTTAGAGCCGATAACGCCCGTTACCTGCTGCGTTTTAAAGGGATTTTTAGCCGGTTCTGCAGGCCGGGACACCGGGGCTGGCTCTACGCGCTTAGCCACAACCGGAGGTGGTGGAGGCGGAGCATCCGCATTAATGGTGAACACTACGGTGTAACCCGCACCATTTTTCTGTTTCACCGCGCGTGTTTTGCCCGGCTGGGTAAGATCCACCACCAGGCGTAAAGAGCTGGCATCTTTCGGCTGCCCGGAGCGAATGCTTTTGACGAGGTTATTGCCGCTAAACTGCAGCGGCAGGCCCTGAATCACGCCGGTTTGCCTGATATCCAGCGCGACGCTTTTTTTATCATCCTGCACAAACGAATATTCCGGATCGCCCATAAAGCTAAAGGTGATACGCGCCTGGTTATCGCCGTTAGACACCTGAATATCCGCAAGGCTCGCCGCACCGGCCTGGGCACACATCACCAGCAGCCAGGCCGCCATCAACCAACCCTTAACGCGATAGATCATCCCGTCATCCTATTTGGCTAACCGCGCCAGTAACGAATCACCAGATGAGGAAACTGCTGTTATGCGTGCCTCACGCCCTTGCGCCTCGTAGCTTAAATGCAGTTCGATATCAGGTTCCGGCAAAACGCCTTTCCCCTGCTGCGGCCACTCTACCAGGCAGATTGCATCATTAGCAAAATAGTCGCGGATCCCCATAAATTCGAGTTCTTCCGGGTCCGCCAGACGATACAAATCGAAATGGTACACCATTAAGTTGTCGAGACTGTAGGGCTCAACCAGCGTGTAAGTCGGGCTTTTCACGTTTCCTTTGTGGCCCAGCGCCTGCATGAATCCACGGCTGAACGTGGTTTTCCCCGCGCCAAGATCGCCATAAAGATAAATGACGGTTGCGCCTTCGCAGGCAGCCGCTACGCGCGCGCCAAGCTCAAGCGTTGCGGCTTCATCAGGTAATGTAATAACACGATTAATCATGGTTTCTGGTATTCAAATCCGGGTTAACAAAACGGTACAACGTCGAAAAAAGATCGCTTGCAAGCATGCCGCGCGTGCCATATTGCTCAGCAAGAACATCCGCGGCGGCGCCGTGCGCAACACAACCGGCGCAGGCTGCATCATACGGGCTAAGCTTCTGGGCCAGCAACGCCCCAATTATGCCTGAGAGCACGTCCCCCATTCCACCGCTGCCCATACCCGCGTTGCCGGTATCAATCAGCCCGCGTTCGCCATCCTCGCTTACCACCACCGTACCCGCACCTTTTAAGACCACGCAACCGCCATAACGTTTTACCAGGCGGTCGGCTGCAAGTAAGCGGTCACTCTCAATTTGTGACACGGCGCAATTTAACAGGCGAGCGGCTTCACCGGGATGAGGAGTAATGATGCGATTCTGACGTTTATCGGGATTGATTGCCAGAAGGTTAAGCGCATCTGCATCCCACAGCGCAGGTTTGCGGCTGTTCTCGACTTTTTGCAGGGCTTTTTTACCCCATTCCTGCTGGCCCAGCCCCGGCCCAATGACGATGACATCCGCCCATTCCAGGCTCGCTTCAAGCGATGCGGCCGTAAGTTCATGAACCATTAACTCCGGCCGCGCGGTTATCAGCGGGGCGATATTCTCCATGCGGGTCAGGACGCGAACCAGCCCTGCCCCGGCGCGCAGCGCGGCCTCGCCCGTCATACGAATCGCGCCTGCCGTACCGCGATCGCCGCCGATAATCACCAGCCGGCCATTGCTTCCTTTGTGCGAGGTGGGTTTGCGCGGTTTGAGCCAGCGCGATAGATCCCTGCTGTCGAAACGTGAAATCGGCGCGTTCTGCGTCTGCAGCCAGGCTTCCAGCCCGAGGGCGTGATAATGCAGTTGCCCGACAACATCCCTCGCTTGTCCCGTAAGCAATCCTGGCTTGAGGGCGATAAAGGTTAACGTATGGTTCGCCTTTACCACCGAACCCGGGGTTGCTCCCGTTTCGGCCACTAAACCTGAGGGAATATCCAGCGCAAAAACTGGCGCGCGATGCTGGTTAATTTTTTCGATAACTCCCGCAAGATCCTCGCGTGGAGCGCTTGTAAGCCCGGTGCCAAGCAGGCCATCAATAATTAAATCGGCTTCTTCCGGCCAGGCTATCTCCGGCGCGTGGATCGTTCCGGCGGCGTTTAACCAGCCATCACGCGCCTGCGCCGCCTCTTCAGGAAGCGGCTTATCGCTCTCCTGCGCAACCAGGGTCACTGCGATACCGGCGGCCTGCGCCAGGCGTGCCACCACATAGCCATCGCCGCCGTTATTGCCGTGGCCGCACGTTATCAGCCAGTGGTGGGCATCAGGATAATGCTCGCGGGCAAGTTTAAACGCCGCCTCGCCCGCCCTCAGCATTAGCTCATAGAGCGTTATTCCCAGGCTGTCTGCGGCCTCTTTTTCAGCTTTGCGCAGCCAGTCCGCCGGCCAGACGGAGTGTGGTATACTTCTGGCGGTTAATTTCTCGTTATGGTCCGTCATGTCACAGCCCCTCGATCTCAATCAGTTAGCGCAAAATATCAAACGGTGGGGCAAGGATCTCGGCTTCCAGCAGGTAGGTATTGCCGATACCGATCTCACCGCCAGCGAACCAAAACTCCAGGCATGGCTGGATAAACAATACCACGGCGAGATGGAGTGGATGGCGCGCCACGGTATGATGCGCGCGCGGCCTCACGAACTGCTTCCCGGCACGCTGCGAGTGATTAGCGTGAGGATGAACTATCTGCCGGCGAATGCCGCGTTTGCCTCAACCCTTAAAAATCCCGGCCTCGGCTACGTTAGCCGTTACGCTCTCGGGCGCGACTACCACAAACTGCTGCGTAACCGCCTGAAAAAGCTGGGTGAGATGATCCAGTCCCACTGTTCCACGCTGAATTTTAGACCTTTTGTGGATTCCGCGCCCATTCTTGAGCGCCCGCTGGCCGAAAAGGCCGGGCTTGGCTGGACAGGTAAGCACTCACTTATTCTCAGCCGCGACGCGGGCTCGTTCTTCTTCCTTGGCGAACTGCTGGTTGATATTCCACTGCCGCCAGACCAGCCGGTGGAAGAAAACTGCGGGCGCTGCGTGGCCTGTATGACAATCTGTCCCACCGGGGCGATTGTAGAGCCCTATACCGTCGATGCGCGCCGCTGCATTTCCTATCTGACGATTGAGCTGGAAGGGGCAATCCCGGAAGAATTCAGGCCGCTGATTGGCAACCGTATTTACGGCTGCGATGACTGCCAGCTGATTTGCCCGTGGAACCGCTTTTCACAGCTTACCGAAGAAGACGACTTCAGCCCCCGACGCGCACTGCACGCTCCGCCGCTGGTGGAACTCTTCGCCTGGAGCGAAGCGCATTTTTTGAAAGTGACGGAAGGGTCGGCCATTCGCCGCATTGGCCATTTACGCTGGCTACGTAACATCGCCGTGGCGCTGGGGAATGCTCCCTGGGATGAAGCGCATCTTAACGCGTTACAGCAGCGTAAAGGGGAACATCCGCTGCTTGATGAGCATATTGACTGGGCGATAGCGCAGCAGTTAGCCAGGCGAAGCGAGAACGAAGTGGAGGTGCAGCTGCCGCAAAAACAAAGGCTGGTTCGCGTTATTGAAAAGGGATTAAAGCGGGATGCCTGACATGTCCACAGGATGTGGATAAAAATAAAAAGTCCTTGTCATTCAACTGTAAGAAATGCTTCAGGTGACAATATTAATATTTTGGCATAAAAATATTTTACCGAGAATCAACAAGTTAACATTGCGCTGTAATACTTATTCATGTCTTGGCGGAAAATGAAAATCCGTGCTACCTGTGGATAACTCTGTTTACAAGGCTTTGTCAGAAACGCAGAAAACCACCGCCGACGCCCTTTGGCGCTGTGGATAATTTGTACTGGAGATAAGAATCTGGAGCGGGAAACGAGACTCGAACTCGCGACCCCGACCTTGGCAAGGTCGTGCTCTACCAACTGAGCTATTCCCGCTTGGGTGGTGCGTGGCCGTGAAGGCCAATCAAATTTTGGAGCGGGAAACGAGACTCGAACTCGCGACCCCGACCTTGGCAAGGTCGTGCTCTACCAACTGAGCTATTCCCGCTTGGGTGGTGCGTGGCTGTGAAAGCCAGATCAAATTTTGGAGCGGGAAACGAGACTCGAACTCGCGACCCCGACCTTGGCAAGGTCGTGCTCTACCAACTGAGCTATTCCCGCTCTGCGTAACGCTGCAAATTCTGCATCGGTACGGGAGGCGCATTATACGAGAAATCGTTTTTGTCGCAAGCCCCGTAAACCCTTTTTTTCACAAATTAAGTTTGAATGGCGATTTAAACGACAAGATGATTATTTTATGCTCTTTTCGTTTAAAATGCACCCATCCTGACCTGCCTGCGGAAAGAAGACCAGGATGAAGCCGTATGGCGTTTAAAGCTTAATAAAATTCTCACGGTAGTATGCCAGTTCGGCCACCGACTCGCGGATATCTTCCATCGCCTGATGCGTCCCCTGCTTTTTGAAATTGATAAGAATTTCAGGCTTCCAGCGCTTAGCCAGCTCCTTGAGCGTGCTGACATCGAGGTAACGGTAATGGAAGTAAGCTTCCAGCTCCGGCATATATTTAAACAGGAAGCGGCGATCCTGGCCGATGCTGTTGCCGCAGATTGGTGAGGTGCCCGCCGGCACCCACTGCTGCAGAAACTCGATAGTCGCCAGCTCTGCCGCACGATCGTCCAGCCTGCTCGCCTTAACGCGCTCGACCAGGCCGCTGCCGGTATGGGTGCGAACGTTCCAGTCATCCATCAGCGCAAGCTGCTCGTCCGACTGATGCACCGCAATCGTCGGCCCTTCAGCGAGGATATTGAGATTGGCATCGGTCACCAGAGTGGCAATTTCAATTATGCGATCCCGCTCGGGATCCAGGCCGGTCATTTCTAAATCAATCCAAATCAGATTGTTTTCGTTTCCACTCATGCTATTTTCCACCCTTCTCGCTCGTCGCCCATCCGACAGATGAGTTAATTCGTATAAAATAGTGTGTATCATAGAGGTTTTGCCCGTCAGGGGCGACCAGGAGCCAGTACGATTGAGCAAAAATAAACTCTCCAAAGGACAGCAGCGCCGGGTTAAAGCAAACCACCAGCGTCGGCTTAAACAGACCGTGGAGAAAGCCGATCCCGACGACTCTCAGTTTGGCGAACCCCGCGATGGCCGCGTCATCAGCCGCTTTGGCCAGCATGCGGATGTCGAATCAACGGCAGGCGAAGTGCACCGCTGCAACATCCGCCGCACCATACGCTCGCTGGTAACAGGCGACCGCGTAGTCTGGCGTCCGGCAAAAGAGGCGGCCGTTGGCGTCACGATTAAAGGCATTGTCGATGCGGTACATGAACGTACTTCCGTCCTGACGCGCCCGGACTTCTACGACGGCGTAAAACCTATCGCCGCCAACATCGATCAGATCATTATCGTTTCCGCGATCTTACCGGAACTCTCTTTAAATATTATCGACCGTTATTTGGTGGCCTGCGAAACGCTCGACGTTGAGCCGCTGCTGGTGCTCAATAAAACCGATCTGCTGGACGAAGAGGGTATGAAGTTTGTTAATGAACAAATGGATATCTATCGTAAAATCGGCTATCGCGTCCTGATGGTATCCAGCCATAAAGCGGAAGGGCTAAAAGAGCTGGAAGAGGCGCTGGTTGGCCGCGTCAGCATCTTTGCCGGGCAGTCGGGCGTGGGCAAATCCAGCCTGCTGAACAACCTGCTTGGGTTTAAAGACGAGCAGATACTGGTGAACGACGTCTCTGACAACTCAGGCCTGGGCCAGCACACGACCACCGCTTCGCGTCTGTATCACTTCCCAGGCGGCGGCGATGTGATTGACTCGCCGGGCGTGCGCGAATTTGGCCTGTGGCATTTAGAGCCGGAACAAATCACCCACGGCTTTGTCGAATTCCATGATTATTTAGGCCGTTGCAAATATCGGGACTGCCGCCATGACAACGATCCGGGTTGCGCGCTGCGCGAAGCGGTAGCGCGCGGGGAAATTGCCGAGTCCCGCTTCGAGAACTACCACCGCATTCTGGAAAGCATGGCGCAGGTAAAAACGCGTAAAAACTTTTCTGATACGGATAACTGACATTTAAGCCGGGCGTCGCTAGAATCGCCCCCCTTTGTGTATAGGCCCTCAGTGGGAACATTTAGCCAGGAGGCTATTTTGTTAGATAACATCAAACTTTCGCTGCAATACATTCTGCCGAAACTCTGGCTGACCCGCCTCGCGGGCTGGGGCGCAAGTAAACGTGCAGGCTGGTTGACCAAACTGGTCATCGACCTGTTCGTGAAATACTACAAGGTCAACATGGCGGAAGCGCAGAAGCCGGATACCGCAAGCTATCGTACCTTCAACGATTTTTTCATCCGTCCGCTGCGTGACGAGGTTCGCCCGGTCAATACCGATCCGAACATTCTTGTGATGCCCGCCGACGGCGTAATCAGCCAGCTTGGCCGTATTGAAGAAGATAAAATTCTGCAGGCTAAAGGGCATAACTACAGCATGGAAGCGCTGCTGGCGGGTAACTACCTGATGGCGGACCTGTTCCGTAACGGCAGCTTTGTTACCACTTATCTGTCGCCCCGTGACTACCACCGCGTCCATATGCCGTGCAACGGTATCCTGCGCGAAATGATCTACGTGCCGGGCGATCTGTTCTCTGTAAATCACCTCACAGCACAGAACGTGCCTAACCTGTTTGCGCGTAACGAACGCGTGATCTGCCTGTTCGATACCGAGTTTGGCCCAATGGCGCAAATTCTGGTGGGCGCAACCATCGTAGGCAGCATTGAAACCGTATGGGCGGGCACTATTACGCCTCCGCGTGAGGGTGTTATCAAGCGCTGGACGTGGCCTGCGGGTGAAAGCGAAGGCTCCATTGCGCTGCTTAAAGGCCAGGAGATGGGCCGCTTTAAGCTGGGCTCAACCGTTATTAACCTGTTCGCAGCCGGGAAAGTTAACCTGGCCGAACAGCTACAGAGCCTGTCGGTCACCAGAATTGGCGAGCCGCTGGCCGTTTCCACTGAACCTGTGGTAGAGCCAGAGGTGCCGGCAAGCGTTATTCCTCAGGCGGAAATCGAAGCCGAACTCGAAGCCAGCCCGCTGGTGGAAAACAAACCCGAAAGTTAACAAGCTATGCCCCGGCGCCTGCTGCACGGCTGCAGGCACCGGGTTCAATATAAAGGTACTGACGTGCGCCTGATAATCACTTTTCTGATGGCCTGGTGCCTCAGCATGGGCGCATATGCCGCCACGCTCCCTGATGCGAAACAGATAACCCAGGAACTTGAGCAAGCCAAATCCGCGAAAGAGCAGCCCAATCAGGCTGAAATCGTGGAAACCCTCACGGCCGCCCTCAACGCGCTTGAAGAGCACAAAGCCTCTCTTGAGCGGGCAAAACAGTACCAGGACGTAATTGATAATTTCCCCAGGCTGTCGCAAAGCCTGCGCCAGCAGCTTGCCAGCCTGCGCGATGAACCGCAGAAAGTGCCGGAAGGCATGTCCACCGACGAGCTAAACCAGGAAATTCTCCAGGTCAGCAGCCAGTTGCTCGATAAGAGCCGTCTGGCGCAACAGGAGCAGGAGCGCACGCGGGAAATCACCGACTCGCTCAGCCAGCTCCCCCAGCAGCAAACCGATGCCCGTCGTCAGCTTAGCGAAATGGAGCGCCGCGCCGGTACGCAGCCGGCCTCCGGCACGCCCTTAATCCAGGCACAAAACCTGTCGTTACAGGCAGAGTCGGCGCGACTGAAGGCGCAGGTGGATGAACTGGAACTGGCGCAGCTTTCCGCCAGCAACCGCCAGGAGCTCTCCCGCCTGCGCGCTGAACTTGCGCAGAAACAGAGCGCCCGGCTGGACGCTTATCTGCAGGGCCTGCGTAACCAGCTCAACAGCCAGCGCCAGCGGGAGGCCGAACGCGCGCTGGAAAGCACCGAATTACTGGCTGAAAACAGCGCGAACCTGCCGCCGGCGTTAGTCGCGCAGTTTAAGAATAACCGCGAGCTTTCCCAGGCGCTTAACCAGCAGGCGCAGCGTATGGATCTGGTCGCCTCGCAGCAGCGCCAGGCGACCAGCCAGACGCTTCAGGTGCGCCAGGCCCTCAACACATTGCGCGAGCAGTCCCAATGGCTGGGCGTCTCCAACGTGCTGGGCGAAGCGTTGCGCGCTCAGGTCGCCCGTCTGCCGGAGATGCCGAAACCGCAGCAGCTGGATACCGAACTCGCCCAGCTACGCGTCCAGCGCCTGCATTACGAAGACCTGCTAAACAAACAGCAGCAGCTACGCCAGCTTCGCCAGGCAGACGGCAACGAGCTGACTGGCGAGCAAAATCGCATTCTGGAAGCGCAGCTTCGCACCCAGCGTGAGCTGCTTGGCTCGCTTTTGCAGGGCAGCGATACGCTAATTCTCGAACTCACCAAGCTGAAAGTGGCCAACAGCCAGCTCGAAGATGCGCTAAAAGAGGTCAACGAAGCTACGCACCGTTACCTGTTCTGGACTTCAGACGTGAGCGCGATGGGGATCTCCTGGCCGGTTGAAATTATTCAGGATCTGCGTCGCCTGGTTTCGCTCGACACCGTCAGCCAGCTGGGCAGCGCCATCCTCATGATGCTGACCAGCCGGGCTACGCTGCTGCCGCTGTTTGCGGCACTGCTTCTTGTCGGCTTTAGCATCAGTTCGCGCCGGCACTTCACCGCCTTTCTTGAACGCTCAAGCGCCAAAGTGGGCAAAGTGACCCAGGATCACTTCACCTTAACGCTGCGCACCTTGTTCTGGTCAATCCTGGTCGCCTCCCCGCTTCCCGTCCTCTGGGCTACGCTGGGATATGGCTTGCAGGAGGCGTGGCCTTATCCTATCGCCGTCGCCTTCGGAGATGGCGTCACCGCCACCGTGCCGCTGCTTTGGGTGGTGATGATTTGCGCCACCTTTGCGCGCCCGACGGGCTTGTTCGTTGTGCACTTCGGCTGGCCGCGCGAAAGGGTGGCGCGGGCGATGCGCTATTACCTGATGAGCATCGGTTTTATCGTGCCGCTGATCATGGCGCTAATCATGTTCGACAACCTTAACGATCGCGAGTTTTCCGGCTCGCTGGGACGGCTGTGTTTCATGCTGATCTGCGGCGCGCTGGCGCTGGTTACGCTTAGCCTGAAGCGAGCGAGTGTTCCGCTGTATGTGGATAAGCAGGGCAACGGCGATAACGTCGTCAACAGGATCCTCTGGAATCTGATGCTCTGCGCACCGCTGTCGGCTATTCTGGCTGCCGCCGTAGGCTATCTGGCAACGGCGCAGGCTCTGCTGGCACGTCTGGAAACCTCGGTCGCCATCTGGTTTCTGCTGCTGGTGATTTATCACGTGATACGCCGTTGGATGCTTATCCAGCGTCGCCGTCTGGCCTTTGACCGCGCCAAACAACGCCGTGCCGAGATCCTGGCCCAGCGCGCACGCGGCGAAGACGAGTCAGCACACGCTCACAGCACGGAGGGCTCGGCAGAAGCCATAGAAGAGGCGGAGATCGATCTCGACGCTATCAGCGTTCAGTCTTTACGCCTGGTGCGCTCAATTCTGATGCTGATTGCGCTGCTGTCGGTCATCGTGCTGTGGTCGGAGATTCATTCCGCTTTTGGCTTCCTTGAGAACATTACGCTGTGGGATGTCACCTCAACCGTGCAGGGCGTCGAGAGTCTTGAGCCGATTACCCTCGGCGCCGTACTGATCGCCATTCTGGTGCTTATTATCACCATGCAGCTGGTGCGCAACCTGCCCGCGCTGCTGGAGCTGGCGCTGTTGCAGCATCTGGATTTAACGCCCGGCACAGGTTACGCCATCACCACCATCACCAAATATCTGCTGCTGCTGATTGGCGGGCTGGTCGGCTTTTCGATGATTGGTATTGAATGGTCGAAATTACAGTGGCTGGTCGCAGCGCTCGGCGTCGGGCTTGGGTTTGGCTTACAGGAGATCTTCGCCAACTTTATCTCCGGCCTGATTATTCTCTTCGAGAAGCCGATTCGTATTGGCGATACCGTGACGATTCGCGATCTCACCGGCAGCGTCACAAAGATAAACACGCGTGCTACCACTATCAGCGACTGGGACCGCAAAGAGATTATCGTGCCGAACAAGGCGTTTATCACCGAGCAGTTTATTAACTGGTCGCTGTCGGATTCCGTCACGCGCGTGGTGCTCACCGTTCCGGCGCCGTCGGATGCGAACAGCGAAGAGGTAACGCAAGTGCTATTGCAGGCCGCCAGACGCTGTTCGCTGGTTATCGATAATCCGCAGCCGGAAGCCTTCCTGGTGGATTTGCAGGCGGGGATTCAGATCTTTGAGCTGCGAATTTACGCCGCGGAGATGGGGCACCGTATGCCGCTGCGTCACGAGATCCATCAGCTGATTCTGCAGGGCCTGCGCGAACACAATATCGATCTGCCGTTCCCACCGTTCCAGATGCGTCTGGAAAGCATGGGCGGCTTACGCAGCAGAACGATTAAGTCGGCGGGCACATCTGGCCGAACGCCGGGAAGTCTGTAGCCAATAAGGCGGGGCTCGCCCTCACTCCAACCTTCTCCTCCGGGCGAGGGGAAAACCAACTTCTTTTAGTCCCCTCTCCCTCAGGGAGGGGACAGGACGGTTTCAGGCGCGATCGACAGGGAATGCCAGCACGTCCGCCAGGCTCTCTGCGCCTAACGCCAGCATCACCAGACGATCCACGCCCAGCGCCACGCCAGAGCAGTCCGGCAGGCCAGCCTGTAAGGCTGCCAGTAAATTCACATCGATTGGCTGCTGCGTTAAACCGCGGGCGGCACGTTTGCGATTATCCTGCTCGAAGCGTTGCTGCTGTTCGCGGGCGTCGGTCAGCTCGTGGAATCCATTCGCCAGTTCAATACCTTTGAAGTAAACCTCAAAGCGCTCCGCCACGCGGTGATCTTCGGTGCTGATTTGCGCAAGCGACGCCTGGCTTGCCGGGAAGTGGTAGATAAACGCGGGCTTCTCTTTTCCGATGTGCGGTTCCACGCCCATGGTAAACAGCAGCTGCAGCAGCGTGTCGCGATCTTCTTCCTCATCGGCAACGTTACTCAGATCGAGCTTTGCCGCCGCTTCACGCAGCAGGGTTTTATCTGCCGATAACGGATCGATTTCCAGGTGGCGCTGGAAAGCCTGCTGGTACGAAAGCGACTCTGCGGCCTCGCATTCCAGCACCTGCTGCAGCAGATCGTCCACCTCATTCATCAGGCGGTACATGTCGTAGTGCGGACGATACCACTCCAGCATGGTGAATTCTGGATTGTGATGGCGGCCCATCTCTTCATTACGAAAACTACGGCAAAGCTGGAACACCGGGCCGACGCCCGCCGCCAGCAGGCGCTTCATGTGGTATTCCGGGCTGGTCATCAGATAGAGATTGATGCCCTGGGAATGGCCGGGACCAACAAAACGGGTTTCAAACGGAACCAGATGAATATCGGTCACCGTCGCCTGGCTCATGCAGGGTGTTTCCACCTCCAGTACGCCGCGGTCGGCAAAAAAACGCCGAATTTCCGCCATAATAGCGGCGCGTTTCAACAGGTTGGGGATGGATGCGCTCGGCTGCCAGGTGGCCGTTTCGCTCATGAGGTAATCTCCGTAGTCAAACAAGGCGAGGAAGTCTACTCGCATCCCTGAAAGGAGACAAATTTTGCGCAGCAAAAGGGAAGTGAATGTTAATACTTTGCGCATAAACGGACGTCATTTCGTGATGCGAATCATTACTCCTGGTAATTAATTGCTGCACAGAGCAGCAAAAAATCGAACGCATCAAATTTCCTTAAAATCTCTCCGGTTATAATCCGCTACCTACAAAGGAGCAGGGAAAAAACCTTTCGCAATAGCCCCTACCGTTTCGGTGGTCTACCTTTGGTGAAATAAGCATTGCGAAATCACTAAAAACTGGAGGAATGTCGTGCAAATCTTTCAAGCCGATCTTGCCATTATTGGTGCTGGCGGAGCGGGATTACGAGCGGCCATTGCGGCGGCTCAGGCCAACCCACAGGCTAAAATCGCTCTGATTTCCAAAGTCTATCCTATGCGCAGCCATACGGTAGCCGCCGAAGGTGGCTCTGCCGCCGTCGCGCAGGATCACGACAGTTTTGCGTATCATTTCCACGATACGGTTGCTGGCGGCGACTGGCTATGCGAGCAGGACGTGGTGGATTACTTCGTACACCATTGTCCCACTGAAATGACGCAGCTTGAGCAGTGGGGCTGCCCGTGGAGCCGCCGTGCGGATGGTTCGGTCAACGTGCGCCGCTTTGGGGGCATGAAAATCGAGCGTACCTGGTTTGCCGCAGACAAAACCGGCTTCCATATGCTCCACACCCTTTTCCAGACCTCCTTACAGTTCCCACAAATCCAACGCTTCGATGAGCATTTCGTCCTCGATATTCTGGTAGATGACGGCGAGGCGCGCGGCCTGGTCGCCATGAATATGATGGAAGGCACGCTGGTGCAAATTCGCGCTAACGCAGTGGTGATGGCAACCGGCGGCGCGGGGCGCGTTTATCGCTACAACACCAACGGCGGCATCGTCACCGGCGACGGTATGGGCATGGCGCTAAGCCACGGCGTGCCGCTGCGCGATATGGAGTTTGTTCAGTATCACCCAACCGGCCTGCCCGGCTCCGGCATTCTGATGACGGAAGGCTGCCGCGGTGAAGGCGGCATCCTGGTGAATAAAGATGGCTATCGCTATCTGCAGGATTACGGCATGGGGCCAGAAACCCCGCTGGGCGAACCGAAGAATAAGTATATGGAGCTAGGACCGCGCGACAAAGTATCCCAGGCCTTCTGGCACGAATGGCGTGCCGGCCGCACCGTTCCTGGGCCACGCGGCGATGTGGTTTACCTGGATTTGCGCCATCTGGGCGAGAAAAAACTCCTCGAACGCCTGCCGTTTATTTGTGAGCTTGCCAAAGCCTACGTCGGCGTCGACCCGGTGAAAGAGCCGATTCCCGTGCGGCCAACGGCGCACTACACCATGGGCGGCATCGAAACCGACGCCCAATGCGAAACGCGTATCAAAGGGCTGTTCGCGGTGGGCGAATGCTCCTCCGTGGGTCTGCATGGCGCAAACCGCTTAGGCTCCAACTCGCTGGCGGAACTGGTGGTCTTTGGTCGTCTGGCGGGCGAGCAGGCCATGCAGCGAGCCAATAGCGCACCGCCTGCTAACGATGCGGCGCTCAGCGCCCAGGCGGCGGATGTGGAAGGCCGTCTGAAGCAGCTGGTGAATCAGGAAGGTAGCGAAAACTGGTCAAAAATCCGCGACGAAATGGGCCTCTCCATGGAAGAAGGCTGCGGCATTTACCGCACCCCGGAGCTGATGCAGAAAACCATCGACAAGCTGGCAGAGCTGCAGGATCGCTTCCGGCGCGTGCGCATCACCGACAGCTCCAGCGTATTCAACACCGACCTGCTCTATACCATTGAGCTTGGCCACGGGCTGAACGTTGCGGAGTGCATGGCGCATTCGGCGATGGCGCGTAAGGAGTCCCGTGGGGCGCATCAGCGCCTGGACGAAGGCTGCACCGAACGTGATGACGTCAACTTCCTGAAGCACACTCTCGCCTTCCGCGATGCGGATGGCAGCACGCGTCTGGATTACAGCGACGTAAAAATCACCACCCTGCCGCCGGCAAAACGCGTCTACGGTGCGGAAGCAGAAGCAGCCGACAAGAAGGAGGCGACGAATGGCTGATGTGATGAAAACCCTGAAGATTGAAGTGGTGCGCTACAACCCGGAAACGGACAGCGAACCGCACAGCGCGGTGTACGATGTACCTTACGATGAACAAACCTCGCTGCTGGATGCGCTGGGCTACATCAAGGACAATCTGGCGCCGGATCTCAGCTACCGCTGGTCGTGCCGTATGGCGATTTGCGGCTCCTGCGGCATGATGGTTAACCGCGTGCCGAAGCTGGCCTGCAAAACGTTCCTGCGCGAATACGCCCAGGGCATGAAGGTTGAGGCGCTGGCAAACTTCCCCATCGAGCGCGATCTGGTGGTCGACATGACCCACTTTATCGAAAGCCTCGAGGCGATTAAGCCGTACATCATCGGCAATCCACGCACGCCGGACCAGGGTCCGAATCCCCAGACGCCCGCGCAGATGGCGAAATACCATCAGTTCTCCGGCTGCATCAACTGCGGCCTGTGTTACGCGGCCTGCCCGCAGTTCGGTTTGAATCCTGAGTTTATTGGTCCGGCGGCGATTACGCTTGCCCACCGCTACAACCTGGACAGCCGCGATCGTGGCAAAAAGCAGCGTATGGCGCAGCTAAACGGCCAGAACGGCGTCTGGACCTGCACCTTCGTGGGCTACTGCTCAGAGGTTTGCCCGAAACACGTCGACCCGGCCGCCGCCATCCAGCAGGGCAAAGTCGAAAGCTCGAAGGACTTTTTGATAGCCACCCTGAAACCACGCTAAGGAGTGCACAATGATCACGAAACGTAAGCCATACGTCCGGACAATGGCGCCCACCTGGTGGCAGAAGCTGGGCTTCTATCGTTTTTATATGCTGCGCGAAGGCACCTCGGTGCCGACCGTCTGGTTCAGCATCCTGCTTATCTGCGGTCTGTTTGCTCTGAAAGGCGGGCCGGAAAGCTGGGAAAGCTTTGTCAGTTTTCTGCGCAACCCGATTGTGGCGATCCTTAACCTGATTACGCTTGCCGCCGCCTTGCTGCACACCAAAACCTGGTTCGAGCTGGCCCCGAAGGCCGCTAACATCATCATCAAGGATGAAAAGTTGGGGCCGGAGCCGGTAATTAAAGGGCTGTGGGCGGTAACCGCGGTTGCCACGGTCGTTATTCTGTTTGTTGCTCTGTTCTGGTAAGGAGGACGTTATGATCAATCCCAATCCGAAGCGCTCCGACGAGCCGGTATTCTGGGGCCTGTTCGGGGCCGGCGGCATGTGGGGCGCAATTATCGCTCCCGTTATCGTACTGCTGGTGGGCATTATGCTGCCGCTCGGCCTGTATCCCGGCGACGCGCTGGGCTATGACCGGGTTTACGCCTTCGCCCACAGCCTCATCGGCCGCCTGTTCATATTCCTGATGATTGTGCTGCCGCTGTGGTGCGGCCTGCACCGCATTCATCACGCCATGCACGACCTGAAGATTCACGTGCCGTCAGGAAAATGGGTCTTTTACGGGCTGGCGGCGATTCTGACGATAGTGACGCTGATTGGCGTTATCGCTATCTGATTTCGCGCCTGCCAACGAAAAGGTCTGCTCAGGCAGGCCTTTTTTATTTGCTCATCTGCTCCGTTAGCCAGCGGGAAAAGTCTGCCATTGCCGGAGTCTCCGGCCGGGATTGCAGCCGCGTCAACCAGTAGCTGCCGAGATTAATCTGCGTTGTAAACGGCTGCACAATGCGTTCGCTGTTAAGCAGATGGCTGAACATTTCCAGCGGGGCGATAGCAATTCCCGCGCCGAACTGAGCGGCTTCAAGCATCGTCACGGACGAATCAAAAACTATTACCCGATGGGTGGGCGAAGGGGGCTGTTCTCCGGCGGCCTGCAGCCAGCTTGCCCATTCATCACGCCGGTAAGAACGCAGCAAGGTGAATCTGAGCACGTCTGCAGGCTGATGCAGCTCCTTCGCCAGCGCCCGGGAGCAAAGCGGCGCCAGCGGAGCAGCGCAAAGAAACGTCGCCTCGGTGTTGTGCCACGCGCCGCCGCCGTAGCGAATCGTGTAATCCAGCCCCTCTGCCGCAGGATCGACCCGGTTATTGTGCGTCGAGAGATGCAAATCGATGTGCGGGCAGTCGCGCTGAAATGCCTCCAGCCGGGGAAGCAGAAAGCCTGTCGCAAAGGTGCCCACTGCGCCAATTTTGAGCTTTTCCCGCGCCATAGGTTTTGAAAAGCGATCCAGCATACCGGCGATACGGTCAAAAGAATCATTCAACACGGGCAGCAGATTCTCTCCTTCCGTGGTAAGCATTAAGCCGCGGGACACGCGAATAAACAGCTGGCAACGTAGATGCTGCTCCAGCGCCTTCACCTGCTGGCTGATGGCGGAATGGCTAACGTTTAACTCAATAGCGGCATTAGTAAAACTTAAATGTCTTGCCGCCGCTTCGAAGGCTCTGAGCGCATTAAGCGGGATATAGCCGCGTGTCATGGGAGGATCCGTAAGAAAATCTAAAGGCTGGTGCTCAATTTAATCGTTTGTCACCCATAGTCAAATCCAACAGACTGAGCGTGTCTGATGGGCCCGGACACCCTCTCTTGTCACTTTATGGAAGAATCTCAATGCTTAAGAAATCGCTTTGCTGCGTGCTGGCGCTGACCGCCTCATGTCTGGCCTTTGCCGCCCCAAAAACGCTGACTGAAAAACAGATTGCCAGAGCCGTCGACGGCGCTGTGGCTCCGCTGCTCAAAGAGCAAAACATTCCCGGCATGGCCGTCGCCGTCGTTTATCGCGGCAAGCCTTACTACTTCACCTACGGCAAGGCGGATATCGCCCGGAACGTAGCGGTAACGAAAGAGACGCTGTTTGAACTTGGCTCGGTAAGCAAAACCTTTACCGGCGTGCTGGGCGGCGACAGCGTTGCCCGGGGTGAAATTAATCTGAGCGACCCGGCAACCAAATACTGGCCAGCCCTGACGGGCAGGCAGTGGAAAGATATCACCCTGCTGCATCTGGCAACCTATACCGCAGGCGGCCTGCCGCTGCAGGTGCCAGACGAAGTCACCGACGAGGCATCCCTGCTCCACTTTTACCAGAGCTGGCAGCCGCAATGGCCGCCGGGATCGATGCGCCTGTATGCCAACGCCAGTATTGGCCTGTTCGGCGCGCTGGCGGTTAAGCCGTCGGGGATGAGCTTTGAGGAGGCGATGACAGCGCGCGTTCTTCAGCCGCTGGGCCTTTCTCACACCTGGCTAAAAGTGCCCCCGTTCGCGCAGAAAAATTACGCGTGGGGCTATCGGGACGGCAAAGCGGTTCGCGTTTCACCGGGCATGCTTGATGCGCAAGCCTATGGCGTGAAATCTTCGATTGAGGATATGGCGGCCTGGGTGCAGGTGAATATGCATCCACAGCATGTCAAAGAGGCAACGCTAAAGCGGGGTCTGGAGCTTGCGCAGACAAGATACTGGCGCGCAGGTAGCCTGTATCAGGGGCTGGGCTGGGAAATGCTCAACTGGCCGGTGAATCCGGCAGCGGTCATTAACGACAGCGAAGGGAAAGTAGCGCTTGCGCCTCAGGCAACCAACGCTATCGAACCGCCGGTACCTGCGGTAAAAGCATCCTGGGTTCATAAAACGGGCTCAACCGGCGGCTTTGGCAGCTACGTGGCCTTTATTCCTGAGCAGCAGACAGGCATCGTGTTGCTGGCAAACAAAAACTATCCCAACCCCGAGCGGATTAAAGCAGCCTATAAAATTATTATGGCTTTGCAATAACATAGCGGGCCTGCCAGCGGCGGGCCTTTTTAATTTCGCGTATCCCCTGTCTTTTCCCCGCTGCAATCTACACTTAGCAAAAAACCAATAAGGAATAAGCTATGCGCATCCTGCCGATAGTCTCTGCTGTGACGGTGGCATTTTTGGTTGTTGCCTGTAGTTCTCCCACCCCGCCGCCGAACGTGACGGTGGTAAATAATTTCGATGTTAAACGCTATCTCGGGCAGTGGTATGAAATTGCCCGTTTCGACCATAGATTTGAACGAGGCCTGGAAAAGGTCACGGCGACCTACAGCCTGAGAGAAGATGGCGGCCTGCGGGTGATAAACCGCGGGTTTAACCCCGACCGTGGGATGTGGCAGCAAAGCGTCGGTAAGGCTTATTTCACCGGCTCACCGGACCGCGCGGCGTTAAAAGTTTCGTTCTTCGGCCCGTTCTATGGCGGTTATAACATTATTGCGATCGATAAAGATTACCGACACGCGCTGGTGTGTGGGCCGAACCGCGATTACCTGTGGATCCTCTCCCGCACGCCGACCATCACTGCTGAAGTGAAACAGCAAATGCTGGAAACCGCGACCCGCCAGGGCTTCCCGGTTGAGAAGCTCCTGTGGATCAAACAAGCTGACTAATGAGCGCTGAGTTTCAGTCCGATAATACCGATAACAATCAAAGCCAGGCTCGCCAGACGGGCCGGGCTTGCTGATTCTCCTAATAGCAGAATACCGGTTATCGCCGCACCCACGGCGCCAATTCCCGTCCAGACGGCGTAAGCGGTGCCGACAGGCAGCGTTTTCATCGCCCAGGAGAGCAGCGCCACGCTGGCCACCATCGCCACGATAGTTATCACGCCTGGCCACAGGCGGCTAAAACCCTGCGTGTACTTCAGCCCTATGGCCCAGACCACTTCCAGCAGACCCGCAATAACAAGAATAAACCAGGACATACCTGCTCCCGTAAAGGGGTCGTCCCCGTTGAGAAAGAAGCGGTTACGGGTCGTCCCGCAGCGCAGAAGTTAAGAAAAGTAGTCTGGCTCTTTGAAAAAAGCAAAACAGACCAGCAGGCTCTGCTTACTGCGGCAGCCGTCACGCCAGCCGCCCGGCGCTGTCAGCTAAAAAGCTAAGCCTGGAAATAGCCTGGATTTGTTGCGTAGATCAGCAATTCACTTTGTGTAAAACATTTATATGATTAAAACGTTTCCCTGGGATCCTGGAAAGGCTGTAATAATGAACTTCGCGAACGTTAAAAATGTATAAAATATTACTGGTTGATCGATGTTACTATAGCCTTGTGGGTCTTAGACAATTAATCAACAAAAATAATACATTTTGCATTGCCGATACCGATAATTTGCTTATCGCCCGGGAAAAAATCATACAGTGGCAGCCGAATATGGTTATCGCTGATTTTTCTGGTTTTTCAGGCGTGCTGCATAATATTCAACAGCTCTCCGCCATTTATTCCGCCTGTGGGAAATCGACGCGTCTGATGGTAATGCAAAGCGGGGAGCATCCACATATTGAAGAGTATTGCCGGAAACAGGGCACGGAGGAAATTTTCAGCAAAAAGCTGGCTTTGCCTGCGCTCTATACCCTGATTGAACAAACGTTAAATACGCGCCCGCCTTTCAGATATCGCCAGCAGCAGACTGCGTCGCTGCTTACTCTACGCGAGGAGCGAGTATTAAAACTATGGACGGAAGCGGCGAGTAACGAAATGATTGCGAAGATAATGGGCATCAGTCCTAAAACAGTCTACACCTACAAGCGAAATATTCGTATGAAATTAGGGGCGGATAATCGCTTTTCTTTATTCCTATCCCATCCTCAGGAAGTGGCATAATAACGGTACGGTAATAACCACCGTACCGTCGTGCGTTCACGATTAATTCTGTGCTTTGGTCGCTGCACCAGAGATCGCGCTACCGCCGTCTGAAATATCCTCACCAACACCACGCGTTGTATTACAAGCCGTCAGCAATGAGGTAAGCACGACGATTGAAAAGAACGCTGCAATAGTTTTCTTAATCATGAAATTTTCCTTTTTTGCCCATGTGGTTGTGTATAGCCACTTAAGCATAGCCAAAAATTAGAAAACTGAGGCAGAGAGAGGATTTTTTAGGAGTTATGGAAGTTATTTGTTGGTCGCGCGCTCGATGGCGCCGCCGAGATGCTGTAGATCTTTGCCAAAGCCACGTGTCGTATTGCACCCGCTCAGAAACGTCGCCAGAAAAGCGATGAAGAGGAGCTGCTTAGCCAGTCGGTTCATCTTCCCTGCCTTCAAAAGCCGCGGCGCGGTAAGAAAACAAACCCACGCCGCAAATCTTCACGTATTACTTAACGCGAGAAACGTATTCGCCAGAGCGAGTATCAACTTTGATCACTTCGCCAATCTGTACGAATAACGGAACTTTAACCACCGCGCCGGTAGACAGCGTAGCGGGCTTACCGCCGGTGCCTGCGGTATCGCCTTTCAGGCCTGGATCGGTTTCAACAATTTCCAGTTCCACGAAGTTCGGCGGCGTTACCTGGATTGGACGGCCGTTCCACAGGGTCACGATGCATTCAGCCTGGTCGAGCAGCCATTTAGCGTTATCGCCAATCGCTTTTTCGTCAGCAGCCAGCTGCTCGAAGGTCTCGTTATTCATGAAGTGGTAGAACTCACCGTCGTTGTACAGGTAAGTCAGGTTCATATCGATAACGTCTGCGCCTTCGGCGGAGTCGGTAGATTTGAAGGTTTTCTCAACGCGGGTGCCGGTCAGCAGACGACGCATTTTAACGCGCGCAAAGGCTTGGCCTTTACCTGGTTTCACAAACTCGCTGGATTCGACTGCGTAAGGCTCGCCTTCGAACATGATTTTAAGACCGGCACGGAAATCGTTGCTAGAATAAGTCGCCATAAGGCCCTCTGAAATTGTTAACTGGTAGCTTAGCCAAAAAATGGCACACATTGTAACCCTAAATCCCCCCCGCAGAGAAGATTGGTTAACGCAACTTGCCGATGTTATAACCGATCCCGACGAACTGCTGCATATTTTAAATCTGGACGCTGACGAAGCGCTGCTGGCAGGCCGTGATGCGCGTCGACTTTTTGCCCTTCGCGTCCCGCGAGCATTCGTTGCACGCATGGAAAAAGGCAATCCGAACGACCCGCTTTTACGCCAGGTCCTTACCGCAAAGCAGGAGTTCATCGCGGCACCTGGTTTTAGCACCGACCCTCTGGAAGAGCAGCACAGCGTGGTGCCGGGGCTGCTGCATAAGTACAGCAACCGCGCTTTATTGCTGGTCAAAGGCGGCTGCGCCGTAAACTGCCGCTACTGCTTCCGCCGCCATTTTCCTTATGCCGACAATCAGGGCAACAAGCGCAACTGGCAGGCCGCGCTCGCCTACATCAGCGCACATCCCGAGCTGGACGAAATTATTTTCTCCGGCGGCGATCCCTTAATGGCCAAAGACCATGAGCTGGACTGGCTGCTGAGCGAGCTGGAAGCTATTTCGCATATTAAGCGTCTGCGCATCCATAGCCGTCTGCCCGTTGTCATACCGGCACGTATCACCGATGCACTCGTCGGGCGTATAGCACGCTCGCGCCTGCAGACGCTGCTGGTCAACCATATCAATCACGCCCAGGAAATGGGCGATGAGTTCAGGGCGGCGATGGCGAGCCTGCGCCAGGCAGGCGTGACGCTCCTTAACCAGAGCGTGCTGCTGCGCGGCGTTAACGATAACGCCCAAACGCTGGCGGAGTTAAGCAATGCGCTCTTTGATGCGGGAGTAATGCCTTATTATCTGCACGTGCTGGATAAAGTGCAGGGCGCGGCACATTTCATGGTTAGCGACGATGAAGCGAGGAAGATTATGCGCGGGCTGCTGACGCTGGTTTCCGGCTATATGGTGCCGAAGCTGGCTCGTGAGATTGGCGGTGAGCCGAGCAAAACGCCGCTGGATTTACAGCTGCGTCAGTCGTAAGAAAGGCTGGTGGATGGCGCTGGCGCTTATCCACCCTACAAATTTAAGCGTTGGCTGGATAAGCGAAGCGCCCATCCACAGATTCAAACATAGGGCGGGTAAGAGCAGCGCCATTCACAGACTCAAACGCAGGACGGGTAAGCGAAGCGCCCATTCACAGATTCAAATGCAGGGCGGGTAAGCGAACGCCCATCCACAGATTCAAATCCAGGACAGGTAAGCGAAGCGCCCATTCACAGATTCAAACGCAGGGCGGGTAAGAGCAGCGCCCATCCACAAATTCAAACGCAGGACGGGTAAGCGAAGCGCCCATCCACAGATTCAAACGCAGGACGGGTAAGAGCAGCACCCGCTCACAGATTCAAACGCAGGACGGATAAGCGAAGCGCCCATCCACAAATTCAAACGCAGGACGGGTAAGCGAAGCGCCCATTCACAGATTCAAACGCAGGGCGGGTAAGCGAAGCGCCCATCCACAAATTCAAACGCAGGACGGGTAAGCGAAGCGCCTATCCACAGATTCAAACGCAGGGCGGGTAAGCGAACGTTCATCCACAGATTCAAACGTAGGGCGGGTAAGCGAAGCGCCACCCGCCGGAAATCAACAAATCAGTTCGGGCACTTATAAACCTGGCCGGTCATTTTGCTGGCGGTCGGCGCAAAGCTCGACAGCAGGTTCTGGCTCGGGCTGCTGACGCCATAAATCACGTTGCCGCCCATAGCTGCCGCATTATTACGCAGGGCATTTGCCGCACCGCGCATAGAGCCGCCCTCATCGCCGTGCTGCCCGGATAACCAGTTGCTTTGCTCGCCCGTGGCGCTGCCTAACAGCTGGCAGCTGCTGGCCGGCTTATCCTCAACAAAACGAACGCTCTGCCCGGCCGTACTCAGTTCATTGCTGGTACTGCATCCCGCCAGCAGCAACGCTGCCACAGCCATTCCTGCTGAAACTTTTATGCGCATGTTGTTCCCCGTAATCAATGCCGTGTGAAATATAGCGGGCTCAGTTACCCGGTAAGACCTTATACCAGACTGCGCCCCAAAAGAAAAAACCCTCAGACATTTCTGCCTGAGGGTTTCTTTAACACAGGGTGCTAAGGCAATTACATCATGCCGCCCATACCACCCATGCCGCCCATACCGCCGGCTGCGCCTAAATCAGGAGCGTCGCCTTTTGGCAGGTCGGTAACCATGCATTCGGTGGTGATCATCAGACCAGCCACGGAGGCCGCGTACTGCAGAGCAGAACGGGTCACTTTGGTTGGATCCAGGATACCCATGTCGATCATGTTGCCGTATTCTTCGGTTGCCGCGTTGTAACCGTAGTTACCGTCGCCCGCTTTCACGGTGTTGGCAACAACGGATGGCTCTTCGCCGCAGTTCAGAACGATCTGACGCAGTGGCGATTCCATTGCACGCAGCGCAACTTTGATACCCACGTTCTGATCTTCGTTCACGCCGCGCAGTTCGCCTAGTTTAGAAGCTACGCGAATCAGCGCAACGCCGCCGCCGGCAACCACGCCTTCTTCTACCGCAGCACGGGTTGCGTGCAGGGCGTCTTCAACGCGAGCTTTCTTCTCTTTCATTTCAACTTCGGTAGCAGCACCCACTTTGATTACCGCAACGCCGCCTGCCAGTTTCGCTACGCGCTCCTGCAGTTTTTCACGGTCGTAATCAGAAGTGGCTTCTTCGATCTGCTGACGAATCTGGCTCACACGGCCAGCAATCGCTGCTTCTTCACCGGTACCGTCGATGATGGTGGTGGTGTCTTTGTTGATAACGATACGTTTAGCGGAACCCAGGTCTTCCAGGGTCGCTTTTTCCAGCTCCATACCGATCTCTTCAGAGATAACGGTACCGCCGGTCAGGATTGCGATATCCTGCAGCATCGCTTTACGACGGTCGCCGAAGCCAGGCGCTTTAACAGCAGCTACTTTCACGATGCCGCGCATGGTGTTCACCACCAGCGTCGCCAGCGCTTCGCCTTCAACATCTTCAGCGATGATCAGCAGCGGCTTACCGGCTTTCGCAACGGCTTCCAGCACCGGCAGCATTTCACGGATGTTGGAGATTTTTTTGTCCGCCAGCAGAATGAACGGGCTTTCCAGCTCGATAGAACCGGTTTCTGGCTTGTTGATGAAGTACGGGGACAGGTAGCCGCGGTCGAACTGCATGCCTTCTACTACGTCCAGCTCGTCCTGCAGGCCAGTGCCTTCTTCAACGGTGATAACGCCTTCTTTGCCAACTTTTTCCATCGCTTCTGCGATCAGTTTACCCACGGTTTCGTCGGAGTTAGCGGAGATAGTACCAACCTGTGCGATAGCTTTAGAGTCGGAGCAAGGCACGGACAGCGCTTTCAGCTCTTCAACCGCGGCGATAACAGCTTTATCGATACCGCGTTTCAGATCCATCGGGTTCATGCCCGCAGCAACGGCTTTCAGGCCTTCGGTGATGATAGACTGAGCCAGCACGGTTGCGGTGGTGGTGCCGTCGCCCGCAGCGTCGTTCGCTTTAGAGGCAACTTCTTTCACCATCTGCGCGCCCATGTTTTCGAACTTGTCTTCCAGCTCGATTTCACGCGCTACGGAAACGCCATCTTTAGTGATGGTCGGTGCACCGAAAGATTTATCCAGAACCACGTTACGGCCTTTAGGACCGAGGGTAACTTTCACTGCATCTGCCAGTACGTTTACGCCACGCAGCATTTTCACACGGGCGTCGTTACCGAATTTTACGTCTTTAGCTGCCATTGTTCTTTTCCCTTAAATTCGTATGTTCAGTTTGCGTTTGCGCGTGGATTACGCTTCAACAATTGCCAGGATGTCGCTTTCGGACATGATCAACACTTCTTCATTGTCGATCTTTTCAGACTTCACACCGTAACCGTCGTTGAAAATCACGATGTCGCCGACTTTCACGTCCAGCGGTTGCACGTTACCGTTTTCCAGGATGCGGCCTTTACCGACAGCGATGATTTCGCCACGAGTTGATTTACCCGCTGCACTCCCGGTCAGCACGATGCCGCCTGCAGATTTGGATTCAACTTCTTTACGCTTGACGATGACACGATCATGTAATGGACGAATACTCATTGATAGCTCTCCTTTGAGAAAGTCAGTATCAGTTGTTTAGGTAACGCCGGCCCAAATGGGTTATCGGCTGGTGACGAGAGAGATGGGGATGAGCTTCCCCCCCTTCAAGGGGGGAAAACAAAATAATTTTCGAATTTTTAACGACGGGGGCGATTGTCGTTATCGCGGCGGTCGTCGCGCTCTTCAAGCTGCTTAGGGCCATCGTCCTTACGCTGATACTCGCCATCGAAGGTCTGGCCGCCGTCGGCGCCCGCACTAAAGCCGCCGCCCGGGGTGCGCGAAAAGCGCAGATGCGGCATCAGTTTTAAGGTCAGATGTTTTTGCACCGGAGGCAACAGCAGCAGCAGGCCGAGCAAATCCGTAAAGAAGCCTGGCAGCAACAGTAAGAAACCGGCCAGCACGATTGAGACGCTTTTGATCATCTCGGCTGCGGGGCTTTCGCCTGCAGCCATCTTCTGCTGCATCAGCATGAAGTTTTTAAAGCCCTGGTTACGCACCAGCGACATACCGATAACCGAGGTGAATATCACCAGCACCAGCGTCAGGAAGACGCCCAGCGCGTGGGCGACCTGAATAAATAACGAAATCTCAATGTAGACATAGAGAAAAATAGCAATCAACGGTATCCAGCGCACCGTACTCTCCTGTAGTTGGATAACAAGCCCCTTCTGGCGCTCGTAAAAAATAGGTTAGCGATAAGGCATTGCTAACAGATGGCGGCGCAATAGCCAAAGATCAATCTAAGCACCAGGTTATTTTTCCGGAAGTTTTCATCTATTGATCGATATCACAGATTAATAATAGTTGTGTGATGAGGGTTTTAATAAGTGATCCAGATTGCTGCTTTTCGCTATGATCAGCATATCATCACGGCATGGAGACCGAACATGGGAATAATCGTCGGTCTATTCATCTCACGACCACACATCGTGTGCGTGAAAACGGTGCATTTTTTGGCAGCTTGAAAAAGAAGGTTCACATGTTAAATAACATTCGTATCGAAGAAGACTTGTTGGGTACCAGGGAAGTGCCGGCGGATGCCTACTACGGTGTGCATACTCTGAGAGCGATTGAAAACTTCTATATCAGTAACAACAAAATCAGCGATATTCCTGAATTTGTGCGCGGCATGGTGATGGTGAAGAAAGCGGCGGCGATGGCGAACAAGGAGTTGCAAACCATCCCGAAAGGCATCGCCAACACCATTATCCAGGCCTGTGACGAAGTGCTGAACAACGGCAAGTGCATGGATCAATTCCCGGTAGATGTATACCAGGGCGGCGCCGGCACCTCCGTTAACATGAACACCAACGAAGTGCTCGCCAATATCGGGCTGGAGCTGATGGGCCACCAGAAAGGCGAATATCAGTATCTGAACCCGAACGATCACGTCAACAAATGCCAGTCCACCAACGACGCCTACCCAACCGGTTTCCGCATCGCGGTTTACGCCTCCATCCTCAAGCTGATCGACGCCATTAACCAGCTGGGCGAAGGCTTCCAGCGTAAAGCTGTCGAATTTGAAAACATCCTGAAAATGGGCCGTACCCAGCTGCAGGATGCGGTGCCGATGACGCTTGGTCAGGAGTTCCACGCTTTCAACGTTCTGCTGAATGAAGAAACCAAAAACCTGCTGCGTACCGCGGAACTGCTGTTGGAAGTTAACCTCGGCGCAACCGCAATCGGTACGCGCCTGAATACGCCAGAAGGCTATCAGCAGCTTGCCGTGCAGAAGCTGGCGGAAGTCAGCAACCTGCCGTGCGTGCCCGCCGAAGACCTGATTGAAGCGACGTCGGACTGCGGCGCCTACGTGATGGTTCACAGCTCGCTCAAGCGCCTGGCGGTGAAAATGTCGAAGATCTGTAACGACCTTCGCCTGCTCTCCTCCGGCCCGCGCTCCGGTCTGAACGAAATTAATCTGCCGGAACTGCAGGCCGGTTCATCCATTATGCCAGCCAAAGTGAACCCGGTTGTGCCGGAAGTCGTAAACCAGGTGTGCTTCAAAGTCATCGGCAACGACACCACCGTCACCATGGCCTCCGAAGCGGGCCAGCTTCAGCTAAACGTAATGGAGCCGGTTATCGGCCAGGCGATGTTCGAATCCATCCACATCCTGACCAACGCCTGCTATAACCTGCTGGAAAAATGCATCAACGGCATTACCGCAAATAAAGAAGTCTGCGAAAGCTACGTCTACAACTCGATTGGTATCGTGACCTACCTGAATCCGTTCATTGGCCACCACAACGGCGATATCGTCGGCAAGATTTGTGCGGAAACCGGTAAGAGCGTGCGCGAGGTCGTTCTGGAGCGCGGCCTGCTGACAGAAGCCGAATTAGACGATATATTCTCGATCCATAATCTGATGCACCCGGTTTACAAAGCGAAACGCTACACGGATGAGAACGAACAATGATAATTCCGACCAGCTAGCAAAGCCAAAAGGCACGTCCATCGCGACGTGCCTTTTTCGTTTCGGGCATACATTAATACAACAACTTATTTTCAATTCATTAAACTTCAAGGAAGCACATTATGTTTGGCGCTGAACTCGTTATCGTCCTGCTGGCGATTTATCTCGGGGCCCGGCTTGGCGGCATAGGCATTGGCTTTGCCGGCGGACTGGGTGTATTAGTTCTTACTTTGCTGTTTCAGATTAAGCCCGGGGCTATCCCCTTTGACGTCATCGAAATCATCATGGCGGTTATCGCCGCGATTGCCGCTATGCAGGTGGCAGGCGGTATGGATTACCTGGTAAGCCTCGCGGAGCGTCTGCTGCGTCGCCATCCAAAATACATTACCTTTCTCGCCCCGCTCGTCACCTGGTTTATGACCGTTCTGGCAGGCACCGGGCACACGGCGTTCTCCACGCTGCCGGTCATTACCGAAGTGGCAAAAGAGCAGGGTATCCGCCCTTCCCGACCGCTCTCCATCGCCGTGGTGGCTTCCCAGATTGCTATCACCGCCTCGCCAATTTCCGCGGCCGTCGTTTTCTTTGCCGGAATTATGGAGCCGCTGGGGGTCAGCTACCTGACCCTGCTGGCTATCTGTATTCCGGTGACGCTGGTGGCCGTCATGCTGACCGCCATCGTCTGTAACTTCCTCGGCTGCGAGCTGAAAGACGATCCGGTGTATCAGGAACGTCTTGCCAAAGGCGAAGTGCAGCTGCGGGGCAGCCAGGTCTTCAAACTGAAACCGCACGCCAAACGCTCGGTGCTGCTGTTCCTGATCGGGATCGTGGCGGTGATGTTCTATGCCACCGCTATCAGCGACACCGTAGGCCTGATTCAGAACCCGGTGCTGCCGCGTAACGAAGCCATCGTCGTGTTCATGCTGACTATCGCCACGCTTATCTCTGTCACCTGTAAAATCGACACAGGAGAAATCCTCAACGCCAGCACCTTTAAATCCGGCATGAGCGCCTGCGTCTGCGTGCTGGGCGTGGCGTGGCTGGGCGATACCTTTGTGAAACATCACATCGCTGATATCCAGGCGTTTGCGGGCGACCTGCTGCAAAACTACCCGTGGCTGCTGGCGGTAGTGCTGTTTTTTGCAGCAACCCTGCTTTACTCCCAGGCAGCAACGACCAAAGCGCTGATGCCCGCGGCGCTGATGCTGGGCGTCAGCCCGCTCACCGCTATTGCCTCTTTCGCCGCGGTATCGGCGCTCTTCGTTCTGCCAACTTATCCAACGCTGCTGGCGGCGGTGGAGATGGACGACACGGGCTCAACGCGCATCGGTAAGTACGTGTTTAACCACGCCTTCTTAATTCCGGGCGTCATTGCCATCACGCTGTGCGTGATCCTCGGCTTTATCGTCGGCGGCCTGGTTTTGTAACGCTTGCAAAACGCGGGTCGCTTAGCGGCCCGTTTCGCGCTTTCCTTTCTCCCACCGTGCTATAGTCTTCCGCAGTTTCCCACGCAGACGAGAAAAGCTATGTCGACTACTCAGGCCGTTGTCATTCTTTGCACCGCCCCGGACGAGGCCACCGCTCAGGAGCTTGCCGCGCTCGTGCTGGCGGAAAAACTCGCCGCCTGCGTTACCCTGTTGCCGGGCGCCACCTCGCTCTACTACTGGGAAGGAAAAATGGAACAGGAGTACGAGGTGCAGATGCTGCTCAAAAGCGACATCGCCCATCAGGAAGCCCTGCTTGCCTGCCTGAAGACGCATCATCCATATCAAACCCCTGAATTACTGGTGCTGCCGGTTACCCACGGAGATAGTGAATACCTCTCATGGCTTTACGCATCCTTACGCTGATTTTTCTGCTTTTTAGCACGCAAACTTTTGCTGGTCTGTTCGATACCCAGGGCAAAACGCAATTTGTCCCGGTCGATCGGGCCTTTGCCTTTGATTTCCAGCAGTCCGGCAGCCAGCTCAGCCTGAACTGGCAGATTAAGCCCGGCTACTATCTTTACCGCCAGCAAATCAAACTTAACCCTGCTCAGGCTGAGGTAGCGCCGCTGGCAATGCCTGAAGCAACCTGGCATGAAGATGAGTTTTATGGCAAAACCGAGATTTATACCGGGCAGCTAAACCTGCCGGTAACGGTAAAAGCCGCGGATAAAGGCGCGACGCTCAGCGTGACATATCAGGGCTGCGCCGAGGCGGGATTTTGTTATCCGCCGGAAACGCGCGTTGTGCCGCTGAGCGCGGTTACGCCTTCCTCTCCTCCCTCTACAGGTGAGCAGGCCGGAATGCAGGCCCCGGCCAACGCGGAACCTGCACAGCTCCCCTTCTCTGCGCTCTGGGCATTCCTGATTGGTATCGGCATCGCCTTCACCCCTTGCGTGTTGCCGATGTATCCGCTGATCTCCGGCATCGTGCTGGGCGGCAAACAGCGTTTATCCACCGCACGCGCTCTGCTGCTGACCTTTATCTACGTTCAGGGGATGGCGCTTACCTATACCGCTCTGGGACTTGTAGTCGCCGCTGCGGGTTTGCAGTTCCAGGCCGCGCTGCAGCATCCCTATGTGCTGATTGGCCTGTCTGCGCTGTTTGTCCTGCTCGCAGCGTCGATGTTCGGACTGTTCACGTTGCAACTGCCTTCATCGCTGCAAACGCGCCTTACCTTGCTGAGCAATCGCCAGCAGGGCGGTTCGGCCGGCGGCGTCTTTGCTATGGGCGCGCTGGCGGGGCTGATTTGTTCGCCTTGCACTACCGCGCCGCTTAGCGCCATCCTGCTTTATATCGCGCAAAGCGGAAACATGTGGCTCGGCGGCGGCACGCTCTATCTTTACGCGCTGGGCATGGGCTTACCGCTGATCCTTATCACCGTCTTCGGCAACCGCCTGCTGCCCAAAAGCGGCCCGTGGATGGAAACGGTCAAAACCGCGTTCGGCTTTGCGATCCTCGCCCTGCCCGTTTTCCTGCTTGAGCGTATATTGGGAGATGTATGGGGAGAGCGTCTGTGGGCGCTGCTGGGCGTGGCATTCTTTAGCTGGGCGTTTATTATCAGCCTGCAGGCCGGTAAATCCTGGATACGCGTCGCGCAGATTATCCTGCTGGGCGCCGCGCTGGTGTGTGCAAAGCCGCTGCAGGACTGGGCTTTCGGCGCTGCTGTCACCGCCAGCCAGCCGCATCTGAATTTTACGCGTATCGCCAGCGTCGAACAGCTTGACCAGGCGCTCCGCACCGCGAAAGGTAAACCGGTGATGCTCGATCTCTATGCTGACTGGTGCGTAGCCTGTAAAGAGTTTGAAAAATACACTTTCAGCGATCCACTGGTACAAAAGCAGCTCGCAGGTACGGTATTGTTGCAGGCGGACGTCACCGCTAATAACGCGCAAGACGTGGCGCTGTTAAGGCGCTTAAAAGTTTTGGGGCTGCCAACAATTTTGTTCTTTGATACCGAAGGGCGCGAACAGCCGCAAGCGCGCGTCACCGGCTTTATGGATGCCGACGCTTTTGGAACGCATTTGCGCAAACACGCGCAGTAAACAACACTAATGTGGGATAAACCGTTGAACGACGGAGGAGAAAACCGTGCAACGCGAAGACGTACTTGAGCACGCCCTGCACGTCCTTGAACGTGAAGGCATCGCCAGCACTACCCTTGAAATGGTAGCGAGTGAGGCGGATTACCCGATACAGGAAGTCAGGCAATTCTGGCCTGACAGCGAAGCCCTGCTCTATGACGCCCTGCGCTATCTGAGCCAGCAGGTTGACGCCTGGCGCCGCCAGTTAATGCTCGACGAGGAGCTTTCCCTTGAGCAAAAACTGCTAAAACGCTACCAGGCGCTGACGGAATGCGTCAGCAATCAGCGCTATCCCGGCTGCCTGTTTATCGCCGCCTGCACCTTTTACCCGGACGCCTCTCACCCTGTTCACCAGCTGGCGGACCAGCAGAAAAAAGCCGCCTGGGAATACACTCACGAACTGCTCACGCAGCTTGAAGTGGACGACCCGACGATGGTTGCCCATCAAATGGAGCTGGTATTAGAAGGCTGCCTGAGCAAGCTGCTGGTGAAACGCAGCCAGGCAGATATCGATACCGCTCGCCGTCTGGCAGAGGATATCCTGCGCTTCGCCCAGTGCCGCCTGCGCGGCGCGTTAACCTAACATTCCCGCCCATGCGGAAATGAACAGGCACAGCGCCATCAGCCGCTGAAAACGCACCATCGCCACGGTGGTGCGAAACAGCCTGTTCACCGCTTTCCCCAGCCATGCCCAGCACATCAGGCACGCGGTGGAAATAAGCAAAAACCACAGCGCCATCAGGACAATTTCCCGCATCGCATGCTCTCCCCGCGGGGCAAATAAACTAACCACCGCCAGCGCCATCATCCAGGTTTTCGGGTTAATTACCTGCAAAGCCGCCGCCGCGCGTGCGGTAAAAGGCGCGTGTGTTCTGGTGGCTAAATTTGCCGCTGGCGCGCTGAAGAGTTGCCAGCTCATCCAGCTCAGCCATAGCACTCCTGCCAGGCTCATTACCTGGCGCACCAGCGGATACTGGCGTAATAGTTCGCCCGCGCCGGCGCCGGATATCAGCACAATAGCGCTTGCCGCCACGCATGCGCCGAACAGCGCGGGCAGCGTCGCTTTCACGCCATAATGCTGGCTGTTGGCAAGAATAAGGATATTGGTTGGCCCCGGCGTTATCGAGGCGACAAACGCGAATAAAAGAAACGGCAGCAGGTTCACAGGTGACTCCTTTTTATCAGAGCCCTGACTGTGCCGCTATTTCATGAAAACGTCTGGAAGGTTTGTGCACAGCTGACGATAGTAGGCAGGCGATATGCGGTAGGCCCGCTGGAACCAGCGCCCAAGGTGGCTTTGATCGGCAAAGCCTAATGCGGCGGCGACATCCACCGGCCGATCGCCACGCGCCAGCAGCTGCCGCGCTTTTGCCAGCCGCAGCTGGATAAGCCAGGCGTGCGGCGCAAGGTGAAACTCGCGCTTAAAACAGCGCGTCAGCGTAAAGCGGTCGGTGCCCGTTTCCCGCGCAAGATCGGAAAGACCGATATTTTCGCCCAGATGGGCATAGAGATAATCCCGGGCCCGGTGCGCAACAGCGGCGCTCTGCGGCTGCGAAGGCTGCCTCCTGCGCCAGTGACAATGAGAGGTGATCTGTGCCAGCAGATTATCCATGGCGCTTTGCTGCACGATTTTCATCTCATCCATGTGCAGTGCGGCAAAGGTATCGCCAATGGCTCGCACCAGCTGCGGCTCGCGGGTCAGCGTTTGCGCAAAATGGATCGAATAACTGCCGGGAATGGATTCATACAGGCCCTGCAGCGTACTGGTCAGCCACCGCTCATCCAGGTAAAAGGTAAGATAGGTAAACCCGCCTTCAACTGGCGCATCACCGTCGTGGATTTCGCCAGGCTCCAGCAGGAAAGCATCGCCGGGATGGCTACGGTGCCGTTCGCGACGACAGTGAAACTGCTGGGTGCCGGAAAGCGTGATCCCCACAAGGTAGCTGTCGTGCCAGTGCGGATCGTAGGCGTGTCCTTCAAAGTGCGCCCTGATCGTTTCAATACCCGTATCCGCATGCTGTCGCAGCTCAAGCCAGTCTTCTGCCATATCGTCCTCCTCTCGCCGCCAGCATTACCCGCCCTCACGCACCTGTCTGGAAGATTTGTGCAAAATCGACGAGCAAACGGACACATTGCCGCAAACTTAAGCAGTTGAACAGCTTTTCCGGAAATAGGATTGACGACCGTATCTGATTAAGGTTTAATGCGCCCCGTTGCCCGGATAGCTCAGTCGGTAGAGCAGGGGATTGAAAATCCCCGTGTCGGTGGTTCGATTCCGCCTCCGGGCACCACTATTCGAAGCACGCTGGTCAGAGGTGAGAAAACTGACGGGCGTTTAACGGGAGTGGTACTTGTTGATGTTGATCCTCACATCAGCATACATCAAGAAGTTACCCTCTCGATTAGGGAGCCTGCTGACACAGGCTCCCTTTTCTCGATCACTGTGAATAATTACAATGACGTGACTGAATGTCAACCATTGTAAAACATCTCTTCAGCCTTATCGGTGTAAAGTGCCATTTCCTTTTCCAGCGCCTGGCTCACAATATCCATACTGATATCAACATATTCCATTGTTGTACTCACGTTGCGGTGCCCCAGCAATCCCTTAACCAGCTGCAGGTTTCGTTCAGGCGAGCTCATCAGTGTCGTGGCAAGGGTGTGCCTGAACCGGTGGGGAGAAACATCAAATCCGCACTCTTTTGACAGTCTACGAAAAAAAGAGCGTAACGGTTGCAGCGATGGTTTTTCCGAAAGAGACGCCCTTTCTGCAGGCGAAGAGACAAACCGCTCATAGTGAAAAAGCGCATCATTATTGCCGGCACCGCAGTCCCTTGCACGCTGAAGCAATGCTTCCAGTCTCGGTCGTAAATGACTGACAACGGGAACCCGCCATTCCCGGTACGTTTTACTGCCTTCCGCTCTTAATTCAATCCACCCATCGTCAAGAGACACATCTTTTAGACGTATATGGAGCAGTTGATTTTGCCGCATACCAGTGTAACGCAAGGTGTCCAGGACAGTCAGCCAGTACCATACTGGCCTCAGAGCGCATTTAGATTCGGTTCTGGGCTCAGAAGCAAATTGCTGCATAGTTAGCCAGATTTTTGTCATCTGGTTTTTTGTTAGCGTTTTTTTACGCTTCTTGTCCTGTTTGACCGATACGCCATTGAAGGGATTTTTACTTAAGTTCGTCAGTTGAGAAGTGATGGCAAAATTATACAGGGCACGCATATGGCTGACCTTATTGTTCCAGGTATGTGCAGAAAGGCACTGCTTCTTGAGCACATGCCTTCGCCACTCAAGCACATCGCGACTGGTTATGCCGTAAGGCGGACAGGCTTCCCCGATATGCTTCCTGAAACCACGAACAACCTTCTTATAACTCCACTCGGTATCTTCGCGCAGCGATTTACAGAAAAAGTACTCATCCATAAGTTCCTGCCAGAGCCAGTCAGCACTATTTTCGTTCATTTTTTCCATTCCTCTCTTAGTAACAGTAACGCACCAGATGTCAGACCGACGTTGTGGTCAGGGGAACAAAATGAACTGACTGTCCTGAGGGATGGTCTTTCTGTATACCCGCCTGCTTTTCACCAGGTAGCCTTTTACCCGTTTGAACCTCCCGGACTTGTCGGGTGTATCGTAAAGCTGAGCAAAATAAAATCTCCTGTTATCACGACGCTTATGCAGGTTAAGTCGCTCAAAAGAAGCCTGAATGCTTTCCCGTTGAATAGTCGAACCAGTGGCCTTAAGGTAGTCGAAAAAGATACCGGGGACGGGTAAAAAGACATAGCCGGCAATAACATGGATTTTGTCTGCTTTACCATTAAAACTAATATCTCCCCGATTGAGTCCCTCCCGGAGCCAGTCAAAAAACTGTTCTCCTTCCGCTACGTCAGTACCGGAGACTGCTACGGGTACGGAATCTGATCTTTCATCACATTTGTTAACAATTGCAACCTGAGAATAGTCCGAGTTTCCTTTTGCAGACGGTTCCTTTTCATTTGCGGGGTCTTCTATCTTTTCAAGGGGTTCTGACGATTGCTGTTCCTCTGCAATCACAACGGACACGCCTGCCTGTACCTCACCTTCATTTTCTGAAGCTTTAGCATCTCCTGACATGTCGAAAAGAGAAAGGAGAGCATCAGCATCATCTTCAGAGGGCAGAGAGTCAGAGCCAGTACTTTTTTCGATTTCGCTTAAAACACTTTCTGCTTCGTTTTCTTCACGGCTTTTAACTGGTGAATCACTAAGCTGAGTGGGGTTATCAATACCTGTGGCAAGTGTAAAGATCTCAGGGGAAGATGGATCAGTTGCCCCGCTCAGAGCTGTTTGTTCAGATAACATATCTGTAGGTAAAACCGTAGCGCCCCCCTCATTTGAAAGGGCTGTATTTACTGGAATTTCACCTGCATAAGAACCTAAAATTTCCGCAGGTTTCCTCTCCATCAGAGGAGACTCTGTTTTCTCAGCTGCTTGTTTCATCAGGCTTCGGATCAACGGCATTGCCGGATGCTGGTTCCATAAGGCCCCGGCAAGATTGCCCAGAGCTTCGGGATTTTCTGCCAGCCAGCCTGTCGCTTCCGCTGGCATAAGTTGTCCGGCTGCCAGCGCTGCAAAAGCTGAGGAGTTGTCAGCTTCCCGGAAGCGAAATCGATAAGGCGAGTCCGGAACGGTTATTCCCGGAAGCCAGCTTTTACCATCAAGCAGCTCCCCCTCCAGAGACGCCAGGAGCGGCAAATGCCAGAACAGTGCAGACCAGAAAATGACCGTATTCCACATCACGTTTTGCTCTGCCTGCTCTTCTGGCGCAGCTCCGGGTGGAAACATGTATCCTTTGGCCAGTCTGACCGCACAGGTTGTGAACTGCAGCGTAAGGTCCCCGAAGCCGTCTGACTGCGACCACCTTCCCTGCTGTGTTGCCGGCACATTCTGTACCCTGGCCAGTAAGCCATGCAGTGGCGTTATATAAAACCGGTGATAAACATCCGCCGGAAGTGAGCTGTTTTCCCATATTTGTTGCAGGCAGGTTTTTCTCAACGGGCTACAGCACAGCGTATCGACCGTACGCGGAGCGTGGTAGCCGGCAGGTGTGAAAGCGGATACATGACGTGCTGGTTCCGGTTCACCTTTTGAAAACAGAAACCTCAGAGTCCTGATTCTGTCGCGCATGATTTTCTCCTGGTATAGGGCTGCCCAGTGTTGTGACACTCCCCGCGCTTCACCATAAAAAACCAGTTACTCATTCTCAGAAGTTTTTCCCGTTTCTTCGTGGCTGTCGGCACTCTCTCCATTTCCGGACGGTACGGTTTCGTACGTCGTCTCGCGGTTTTTCCCGCCTTCATCGCTCAGCCAGCGCATCAACTCGTTAAGCACGAGCGTTCTTCTGGCCCGGGTGACAGCCACGTACAGCAGGTTGGTCTCATCCTGCCGCTCATCCTGCGAAAGAAGCGGGTCGGTAATGTCGGTAAAATCCTCACTCAGCATCACCACCGGCCATTCGAGCCCCTTGCTGCGGTGTGCGGTTGAAACCGTGACCTGAGCCTCTTTTTCATGAGTGACGACCTGACGGCGCATAATGGCCAGCTTTTGAGGGAGCGGGAAAAAGTCATCGAGCAGGCGAATAGCCTGGTTCATCTCCACGTCCTGCGTGGCTTTGGCTATCGAGCAGTACTCGTCAAAATCCCGGTAGTCCCGGCTGAAGCGCGGGGACTGCATCTTTTCAGGCATATCGGCGGAGAACCAGTACAGATCCTCAAGCTCTTCGGTCTTGTAGCCTTCAATCCCGCCGACCCAGAAGACCTTTTTCTCCATGAGACTTGCCGTTAAAGCACTCCCAATCACACCGGATACCGTCCGGCTCAGTACAGCAATGTGCTCAGTTCCCTCCGGAATTCGGGTCACCACACTGTCTTCCCCCCCGTTGCCTGTTACCTGTTTATCTTCACCGGCACGGTCCAGCAGGATGTTGGCCATACGCGCGACCTCAGGGCCAAAACGAAAACTCGCCGTCAGCCACAATTTGTCTGCCTGCGCCAGCTGAGGGGCATTGAGCGCGTTATCCGCCCCGCGAAAGCGGTAAATCTGCTGGTAGCGGTCGCCGACCAGGATGACCCGGCAGGGCTGATTCAGTACAAACGCACTGGTCACCGGGTTAGCGTCCTGCGCCTCATCGAAAAGGATGGTATCCCAGCGTGTTGATAAATCAGGATGTGAAAGCTGGAAAAGTTTAAGGTAGGTGTCGTGCGTGACGGGAAAGGTTGAATCAGTACGGCTCATTTCATACCAGAGGATTTGGATTGCCCCCAGAATTTTACCGGCATCGAGACCGTGGCGATCATCCTCAGACGGCAGATGTATCAGCCCCGGCTCAGTATCTGCACTGCAGAGGAACATGTTCAGCCCGCTTAGCGCCAGCCGCGCCAGCGGCCAGTGGCGGGTATTGAGCTTGCGGGCCACATCCGTAATGCGCAGACTGGCTGTCAGCCGGTCACGGAAATGCCTGCCGAAACGGGCCCATGCCAGCTGATGCGACGTTTTACACTCTACGTTATAGGGGAATTTGCGTTCAGCCTCATCCCGCACAGCGCGATTATAGGCAAGGTAAAGCATCTTACTTTCCGGGTTGGCTTCAGCGTAGTTCACTAACGTGGAGGTTTTGCCTGTGCCTGCAAACGCATTTACCACAAGATGATTACCCTTCCATTCGATGATGGCGTTTTGTTCGGCTGTTGTTTTCCAGGTCACTGTGTTCTCCCGCAGCAGCAGATGTGAAAAAAAACAGCCTGACAGCGGGAAGAGTTCACTACGATAAAAAACCAGATACCGTGCTTCAGAAATAAAAAACGCTCCCGGGCGGGAGCGTGTGGATGTGATTATGCCGCCTGCAAGTACCGTGGATCCAGACGAACAGGCCAGCCGCCGAGATAGTGCCCGGGGGTATAGAGTATCCGGCGTCGTTCATTCGCCAGGGTATTACCTACCACCACTTCGCCGGCAATCCCGCACAGGGACAGCTGTATGTAAGCCATTCCGGCCGCAAGCGGATCGATATCTGTCGCGGATACCCACAGATACCGGTGCGGTGGCCACCCCGCCTTTTGCAGAACATCAGCAAATGCCAGCACCATGCAGCCGGCACCGCACGCAGGTTCACTCAGGGTGATGAAGGGTTTGTCACGGAACAACGCTTCAGTGTCGCCCAGCTGCATGGCCGCCATCATTCTGGCCACGTCCCAGGGCGTGAAAAACTGCCCCCTGTATTTGTCACCCAGCTCCAGCTGCATAAAGACGCGGCCAAGGAAGTCCCCGGGCGCTTCACCCAGCCCGTTAACAACGTGGGCCAGCAGCTGCGCCATGCGCGTGACGTCCTCCTTTTCGTATCCACCGACTATACGCAGATACTTTTGCTCCTGCGCTTCACTGAAGTGAAGCCGGTTTTCCAGCGCGATGACGCTGCAGCTGATGAAGTCTTCAAACACTTTAAACCGGTGATGATACCGGGCCGTCTGACTGAACAACTTAACAAAGGCTTTTTCGTGGTTAATCATGCCAGGCATGCGTCTTCTCCATAAAAAAAGGGAACACGCACCCTGACCAGGGGACGTGTCCCCTGAGGGTAAAAAGCCACGGCATTGCCGTGGCTGGGTTAACGGAGGAACAGGCTTTTACCCCCGGACCTCACGATAAGATGCTGCTTCCTGAGTCGATAACGCCGGCTCATCGCTGACGAGATAAAGCACCTGACCGGGCTGAGACGCGCCGGCCGCACCTTTGTGTCCGTCGACATGTTCGCCGCCGTCATAGCAGTCGTAACCGCTGAGCCCGCTCACGGGCTCGCTGTAGCTGTGACGCACCTCGCAGTCAAATACCGCAGAAATTTCCCCGACAACCTCACCTGACGGCGGAAGCCAGGGCGTATCCATCTGCAGCGTAAGACTGTTTGGCGAATGCCGCTGCCAGTTGACATTGTGCCCGGCAGGCCACTCCATGCCGTACTGCCGGCAGTAGAGGCTGGTTGTGGTCGATACGCCTGACATCAGCCCTCCGGAACCGTTCAGCTCTGCTGCCAGCCGCGTAGGTATGACGGCCAGCATATCGCAGGGCTGGGAGCGTTCAGGATACTGGCTGAGCCGCTCCCAGGCAGTTGCGGCATCAGACTCATCGCCGGCGCTGACCAGACCAAACCAGTCGGTGTATTGCCTGGCAATCAGCTCCGCCATAACCTCACGTGCCGGGTCGGGAATATTCTCCCATTTCAGCGCGCCCAGACCTGACTGGTGATACAGCCGGTCAATGGCCCGGATGGTTTCCGCATCGAGGATGGCATCCTTCAGCAGGAGCGCCAGCCAGCTTTCAAACGCCTGATTGGCCGCAGTGGAAAGCCCTGTGCCTGCACGGACCAGCCCCTGACAGGGCGGATACGACGTTGTGCGCACCGGCTTGAGTATCCCCGCCGCGCCAGCCAGAAAAAGCTGTATGCTCTGCTGCACTGCGTGGCGGTGACGCGGTACGTCAGTTCCGTTTATCCACTGCAGCATGACATCAATGCAGACGGATTTACCGGTGATTTCCAGGCGGTTATGACACCATTCGGACATAGTGAATACTCCTCTTTCATAAAAAAAAGAGGACACAGCCCCGTGAGGAGCGGTGTCCTCACGGGAGGGCGACAGTTACGGAATAACCGCCACCGGATAAGTTAATTACGCCGCCACAGCCTGACTTTCAGGCAGTGCCAGTAGATATTCCGACGCTTCCCGGGCATGCCGGCAGGCGCGGAACAGGGCCTTTTTGTCAGATTTCAGCACCTTCAGCCAGTGGTCCACATAGCTGTCGTGCTGAACCTCACCGAATACCCCGAGTTGGGCACACAAAAACGCACTGCCCATTTCGGCGATGAGCTCCTCAAAGGCATACACCGGGTCCCCGAACTTGCGGGATGAGGAGGTTATCCCCTCCCGGTTAAGTCGCTTCGCATGACCGGTACTGTGTACCAGTTCATGCAGCAGCGTGGACCAGCAGTCCGCCTCCGTAAAAAACTGCTCAGCCACCGGCATCACAATTTCATCCGTCAGCGGACGGTAATAAGCCCGGTTCTGAGGCAGCATCCGGTGTTTAACCCCTGTGGCGTTAAACATCCGGATCACCCTGTTCATCACGTCCGGGCTGAGTATGCCGTCCTCATCCACCGTCGGCGGTTGCTCAGGTGAAGCCGCAACCTCTGCCGGCAACCCCTCACACTGCTCAGCGTTGAACAGCTGCAGGGGTTTAAGCATCGGCACGGTTTCCATCAGCGGTTTACCGTCACTGTCATAAAGGCGGTTGCCTTCGCGATCCTCCGCCTGCTTCGTCCAGTCCTTATAAACCACCGCCAGGGTGGCTTTCTCACCCTTACGCACCTGCCCGCCAGCCTGCTGCGCCTGCCGGTAAGTCATCCAGCGGTTATTGCGAAAACCCTGCTCTTCCGCTGACATCCAGAGAAGCAGGACATTCACGCCGCTGTAGTGACGTCCGGTTGTGGCATTTAGGGGCAGACCGGCCAGACCGATGCCGGCAGCCGCGCGCCACGGCTTACGCCAGGGCGCGACGCCGTTTTCCAGAGCGAC
Source organism: Dryocola sharpae (assembly GCF_051307055.1). GTDB lineage: Bacteria > Pseudomonadota > Gammaproteobacteria > Enterobacterales > Enterobacteriaceae > Dryocola. The sequence goes on from NZ_CP149994.1 coordinate 3,895,702, forward strand.
AACAATGCGGTCGGTGATCTGACGATAAAGGTCAGTATGTTTTGCCGGACGGCGGGCCGCCTTGTGTGAAGTCGTTTTTTTCATGAGATATACCTTTAATCAGAGGCATACCCCTGCGCCGGCGGGCGCAGAGATACGCCCGTCGACGGGAAATTCAGAAGTCAGTTACCATGCGGCATAAAACCACAGGTATTCATGTTCAAAGTCAAAATCACTGAGCAGGCTTTCCAGCCTGTCACGCAGGGTGAAAACGTACTGCAGCCGGCGCTGAAGAAGCTGATTATCCTCATTCCCCTCTGTAAATGTCGCAATCGCACAGTCCAGCCTCTCTTTCAGTTGCTGAATATGCTCGCGTGACAGTTCCAGACAGGTCGCGTTTTCCACCTCACCGACATGCTTATCCACCCAGGTAATCAGTGAAAAATCGCGGCTCAGTTCATACACCGGATGATACGGTGCCGGTACTGCGACGATCTGCCTGTGCTGGCTGTAGAGAAAAATATCCAGTCCCATACGGGCCTCCTTCGGTTCAGAAAGAGGCAGGAACCTTTCCGGCAGGAAAAGTCCCTGCCGGGGTGAGTTAACGTCCGGTTATTCGCAGCGCCCCCTGCGGGGTCACCTGCGATAACCTGGCCTGCAGCCTGCCACAGGCGTTCAGAAAGGTTTGATGATCTTCAGGCTTCGCCCGCTTACAACTGATGAAGGCCGCCTGCTTTAGCAGACGCACGGCGTTTTCACGCCAGCGGCAGAGTTCATCAGGCCCGACACAGGCATTGAAGTGACAGACTGCACTCGCCAGAAGCTGATCGGCTTTCTGGCGGTACTGCGCGACTTTCACCCGGTCAGTCGCTGCGGTGAGCACCTGTATCTGTGTGTCGGTAATCAGGATCCTCAGGTCCGTCCTGCCGGACAGTACAGAGGTGGCTACCGCGTCGCTTATCGACAGTGATTCAATGAAATCATCGCCGCCGGCAAGCAGGCGTGCCGTGTCGTACCAGTCCTCATTTTTCTGAGGGTGACACCCTGTGGCATACGCAATACGCGGCACCGGATCGTTGCCCTGCCAGGCACCGGTGGCCGGCATAAGATAAACACCCTCATCCTTTGCCAGGTGAAGCTGACCTCCCTGCATGCGGGCGGCCAGCAGGACGTTCGTCAGGTCTTTGTTGTCGAAAAAAAGCATGGGGCTCTCCTTTAAAAACGGGAGAGCCGCCCCGTCCGGAGTGATCTCTCCCGACGGGGTTAAAGTCAGTACTGTTTACAGCGCGTCAGTTTTTTCCGCGACCCGCTTCAGTTCATACAGCTGAAATTCAGCCTCCGTAAACGCATTCCAGTCGTCGTTGCTCAGCACACGCTCACCACCGCAGAGCAGCTGCAGCAGCAGGGAATCAAACGCGTCACCACGCACCGGCGTTTTCAGTACCGGCTGAGGCGCGGTCAGCGTCGGCTGCTCAGGCAGGCCGAGATGTCGCTCAATCCAGCGTAACGGTAACGCCCAGCTGCGGCCTTCGTCAGAAGAATGTATCCGAAAGCTGCCCGGACACAGGTTATGCAGCAGGACCATCACAATGCGTGCAAAGAAATCGCAGGGCTGATGCTGAAAATCCAGCTCCTGGATACTCAGCGTATTGCGGTTGCGCTCACGCTCAATCGTCATGTTGACCGGCCAGACACTGCCGCCTGTGTCGCCACAAAACGCCATGACATCAGCAACCGGAAAGAGGTCAGCCGCGCGATTAAGCGACGGCAGATACGTATTCCCCGGACGCAGACGCACCGGCAGTTGCCAGAAAGTTTCTGTGACGGCCAGAACGAAAGCATGCCAGTGTCGCAACGGAACCGTGCTGACGTGCTCGATGGTGTAGACAACCGACATGGAAGCCGGCGAAGAAAACAGGTTTTTCATCGATAAATCCTCCGCGAATAAAAAAGGGGGGATTTATCCCCCGGACGGGAGTAAATCCCCGTCAGGGTGTGTTCTTTCTGCTGGTTACATCCGTTCGAGAGCCGCTATAGCCCGATCACACCGGGCATCCTGGATACCTTCATCCACGGCCTTCTCCCAGAAGGGCCGGTTAATTTCTTTTCCCAGCTCGTCCAGCGTGAAGAGCAAATTTTTAGACGTATCAGGCAAAGGCGGAATATCGCCTTCCCCGAGTAAAAAGACAAACCAGCCATAAGCTGTGCCGGTGCCAATGATGGAATCTTCCAGAAACGTCAGTTCATTCGGTTCATCCCGGTCCGTATGAAGATCGAGACGCTGGAATGCCCTTATGCTCAGAAGTTCACTCTCAAGCAGGCAAAGCCAGCTGAGCGTGTCCAGTGGAGTTTTAAGCGTATAAACGTCTGTGTGCATGGGTATATCCTCAGGTAAATAACGGGATATTCCCTCCGACGGAGAGATATCCCCGTCAGGGTCCACAACATTTTTTGACCGGCGTTCATCAACCGATCAGTTCAGTGCATATGAATCAGATTGCTCCTGATACACATATTCAGGATTAAAGCGCAGGCTTTTCAACGCAGCTACCGACAGTGGATCTACGGAATTTATGCCCGAAACGGCCACGCCATCCAGTATGTCGCCAGCCTCCACCCGGGGAGAATATCCGTAATACTGACACCATACACAGAGTTCGGGGTCAGCCGGATCACAATCACCGAGCGGTGCGACAAAAACCTGTTCGCCACAGGAGACGTTATCTCTGAGGATTTCGCCCGGATGAAAACACCACTTACGGGGCCATACTGAGCGGGACATACATCCCGTCGCGTCTCAGACATCGACAGAATACGGAAAGTGACATCGTGCAGTGCTTCAGTCATGAGAATGCCCTCCGGAAAGAAAACGGTAGCGCAGGTGTGCCAGATGCTGTGCCTGACGGCAAGCATGGCGGTATGCGTTTCGACGACCTGTTATTCCCTCAGGAAAGGAAACCGGCAGGCGGTGAAAAACATACTCGGCGCGGTGGCAACCTGTACGAACGGTAAGAAAGACGTTAACGCCCTGGTCTTTGACAGAAGTGATGTGCGCACGGACGGCATAATTGCCCGAACCGTTGACATACCAGCTGCTGTTGCGATGCAGATAAATGAAAGATTTCAATCTCCGGACAGCTGCGTCAGCAGACTGCTGAAGCTGAGTAAGGAGATGTTCAGGGAAAACCGCAAAAGAGATGACAGACATGGTGTTTCTCCATAAAAAAAGGAAACACCTGCCCGACCGGGAAGTGTTTCCCGTCGGGGAGTCAGAAAAAACAACATTCTGACTGTCTGATAAGTTGAAATGACCTCAATCACTGTTCAGCGATATCCGTTTCCAGAGGTTAAACGGATTTACCACCCGAAGGTATCCTCTCTCAGGCTGCGAGGATTTTCCGGTCACCCGAAGGTGTTTCTCTCAGACCGGTGAAACGTTAGCTGCTAGTCACCCGAAGGCGCTCCTCTCAGACTGCCGGAGCATTAGCTGGTTGCATGTAGCAACAAGTAAGCCTGTCTATTTTCAGAGCAAATAGTGAACATGTCAACTGACGAACTGGCACAATATTGTCATTAACTTTTTTTAATAACAGTCCCTAGCCTACGGCTAAGATTATTTATACATTTTCGCTGACTTATATCCTAACTAAGGAAGGTGCGAATAAGCAGGTCATTTCTTCCCAAGCTGACTCGCTGATTAAAATTTCGCGGATCTGGGCCGATTTTTTTCCCGCAAACACATCGAATCAGCCTATTTAGGCTATTTTTTCCACCATTTCTGGCGTTATTTCCGGTTTTTACTGAGATCTCTCCCACTGACGTATCATTTGGTCCACCCGAAACAGGTTGGCCAGGGTGAATAACATCGCCAGTTGGTTATCGTTTTTCAGCAGCCCCTTGTATCTGGCTTTCACGAAGCCGAACTGCCGCTTGATGATGCGAAACGGGTGCTCCCCCCTGGCACGGATGCTGGCTTTCATGTATTCGATGTTGATGGCCGTTTTGTTCTTGCGCGGATGCTGCTTCAAGGTTTTTACCCTGCCGGGACGCTCGGCGATCAGCCAGTCCACATCCACCTCGGCCAGCTCCTCGCGCTGTGGCGCTCCTTGGTAGCCGGCATCGGCTGAGACAAATTGCTCCTCTCCATGAAGCAGATTACCCAGCTGATTGAGGTCATGCTCGTTGGCCGCGGTGGTGACTAGGCTGTGGGTCAGGCCACTCTTGGCATCGACACCAATGTGGGCCTTCATGCCAAAGTGCCACTGATTGCCTTTCTTGGTCTGATGCATCTCCGGATCGCGTTGCTGCTCTTTGTTCTTGGTAGAGCTGGGTGCCTCAATGATGGTGGCATCCACCAAAGTGCCTTGGGTCATCATGACGCCTGCTTCGGCCAGCCAGCGATTGATGGTCTTGAACAATTGACGGGCCAGTTGATGCTGCTCGAGCAGGTGGCGGAAATTCATGATGGTGGTGCGATCCGGCAGGGCGCTATCCAGGGATAATCGGGCAAACAGGCGCATGGAGGCGATTTCGTACAGGGCATCTTCCATGGCACCGTCGCTCAGGTTGTACCAATGCTGCATGCAGTGAATACGCAGCATGGTCTCCAGCGGATAGGGCCGTCGGCCATTGCCCGCCTTGGGATAAAACGGCTCGATGACAGCGGTCATATTCTGCCATGGCAGAATCTGCTCCATGCGGGAGAGGAAAATCTCTTTTCGGGTCTGACGGCGCTTAGTGCTGAATTCACTATCGGCGAAGGTGAGTTGATGGCTCATGATGTCCCTCTGGGATGCGCTCCGGATGAATATGATGATCTCATATCAGGAACTTGTTCGCACCTTCCATAATGCCCGATGACTTTGTCATGCAGCTCCACCGATTTTGAGAACGACAGCGACTTCCGTCCCAGCCGTGCCAGGTGCTGCCTCAGATTCAGGTTATGCCGCTCAATTCGCTGCGTATATCGCTTGCTGATTACGTGCAGCTTTCCCTTCAGGCGGGATTCATACAGCGGCCAGCCATCCGTCATCCATATCACCACGTCAAAGGGTGACAGCAGGCTCATAAGACGCCCCAGCGTCGCCATAGTGCGTTCACCGAATACGTGCGCAACAACCGTCTTCCGGAGCCTGTCATACGCGTAAAACAGCCAGCGCTGGCGCGATTTAGCCCCGACGTATCCCCACTGTTCGTCCATTTCCGCGCAGACGATGACGTCACTGCCCGGCTGTATGCGCGAGGTTACCGACTGCGGCCTGAGTTTTTTAAATGGCGGAAAATCGTGTTGAGGCCAACGCCCATAATGCGGGCGGTTGCCCGGCATCCAACGCCATTCATGGCCATATCAATGATTTTCTGGTGCGTACCGGGTTGAGAAGCGGTGTAAGTGAACTGCAGTTGCCATGTTTTACGGCAGTGAGAGCAGAGATAGCGCTGATGTCCGGCAGTGCTTTTGCCGTTACGCACCACCCCGTCAGTAGCTGAACAGGAGGGACAGCTGATAGAAACAGAAGCCACTGGAGCACCTCAAAAACACCATCATACACTAAATCAGTAAGTTGGCAGCATCACCCGTTGGTCAGATGAATGCCATTCCCTTGACAGTTGAAAATTTATGAGAGAGTTAAAAAAACGCTCCCGGACGGGAGCGTAAGCCAGTGACTTCGGCGTCAAATGAGGGTCTAACAAGTGGAGCTGCGGGTTAATTCTGGGTGATCTGGCTGCGATGCTTTTCAGCCTGCTGCTGATGAATAACGGAAGATTGACCATTATTCGCCTTCTCATGCACAACAGCGGCTTTCTCATGCTCGTTCATTTCGGAAAATGATTTTGCTGTTTCGTTAGAAGCTGCTGGCTTGGATTTCATCATTTTTTTATGCATTTCAGCCATGTCCTGATGGGCAGCAGAATTGCCGTTTTGCATCATTTCATGGGACATTGCGGCCTGATCGTGACCGCTCATATCCATCATTTTCATGCTCTCCCCCTGAACTGCACTTTTTTCAGCGGATGATTGCATCTGATGGGCAGGCGCCTGGGCATTATTTACCTGGTCATGCATGTTCATTGTCTCTGCAGCCCAGGCAGATGAAGCGACAGCCATCATGGCAATAAAGGATACAAGGATCTTTTTCATGGTTGGGTCTCCGGTGTTTTCATACCCGAACAATCAATGCTTATAACAGAGAAAGCATTTGATCTCAGGGCTGGTTGATCATCATGCTAGGAACCGGGCGATTGAATTATCACGCTGTCCTGATTTATGGCTGATTATAAAAAACCGCCTCTGTTTATCGCGTGACTGAACGATGACATTTTTGTCACCTTCCGGGTTTCTCCTGAATAACGGTATTAATCCATTAACAGACGCACACTGAACACAATTTCCCGCCCCTGCTGTTCTGCTGACAGCTCGCCGCCGTGAGCATGAATGATCGACCTTGTAATTGATAATCCCAGCCCCGCGCCTTCCGTGTTGTAGAACCTTGATGAGTCTGCGCGATAGAACCGGTCAAACAAACGTTCCAGATTAGCGGGAACCTGGCCGGATATCGTATTCGTAATCATCACGTTCACACAGTCACTGTCACGCTCAAGGTGTATCGCTGTACAGGTGTTATCGGGAGAATACTTGATTGCATTGGAAAGCAGGTTACTGAAAGCACGTCGGAGCATATCGCTGTCTCCGGCAACAACGCCCTCTCCTTCAACCGTGATTGTCTTTCCTGTTTCGTCTGCCAGGGGCTCGAACAACTCACGTAATTCATTCAGTTCGGCTGCCAGATCCACATCATGTTTATCCAGCCGCAGCAGACCATGCTCTGAACGTGCCAGAAAAAGCATGTCACTGGTCATTCGTGACAACCTTTTCAGTTCTTCCAGGTTAGCGAATAAAATTTCGCGGTAATGCGAAACATCCCTTTCCTTAGCCAGTGCAAACTGCGTCTGCATCATCAGATTACTGACTGGTGTGCGCAGCTCATGCGCGATGTCAGACGAGAAATCTGACAGTTTCCGGAATGCCCCCTCCAGGCGATCAAACATATTATTGAACTCCTGCATGGTCTCAGAGATTTCCGGCGGAGCCAGATCGGGATTTAGACGCTGATCCAGGCTGTGTACGGTCATGGAGGAAGCCAGACTGGTCATTTCCCGTAGCGGTTTCAGACCAATACGTGTGGTCAGCCAGCCCAGAAAAACAGAAATAAAGACCAGACCGATATTGAACCAGAACAGCCAGGTACTGAGTTTGTCCATAAACAGGGTGTGATACCCAGTATCCGTGGCAACCGTAATGATGACATGTTTGCTTTTACCCTGTTCCGGCGTCACGGCAACCCGCCGCGAGATACTGCGGTACACGGTGTTATTTTCTTCCGTCTGGATCATATAGTCGAGAATATCACCCGACTTATTAAGCAGGACCGCTGGAACAACAGAATTTTTGGCATAGAGTTCAACAATTTTTTCATTTTCCATGTTTTTTATAGAAATGAATAAGCCATTGTGCCCCACCATCGCATCGTTTATTTTTTCTGATAATGACTTAATATCCGTTTTGTTCCTGAACGTCTCTGTTTTAAGAAACTCTTCGGTGAGCTGAAGTTTACCTGTCAGAAAATCGCGGTCCTGATTATCGAAATAGCCATTAAGGGTGCTAATCAGGATAAAACTTGATAACCACCATACCGTAAGCATCACCGCAGAAAAAATCAGGCTCAGGCGTGTGGTCAGGGAAATTTTGAACCTCACTCTTCTCTGATCTCCAGGACATATCCGGCACCGCGAACGGTATGGATCAGTTTTGGCTCAAAGTCATCATCAATTTTACTTCTCAGACGTCTCACGGCGACATCAATCACATTCGTATCACTGTCAAAATTCATGTTCCAGACCAGGGACGAGATAAGACTCCTGGGTAACACTTCTCCGGTGCGTTGCAGCAGCAACTCAAGCAGAACGTATTCTTTACCGGTGAGATGGATCTTCTTCCCCGAACGGATCACGGTCCGGCGCACCATATCAACGGTCATATCGGCGATGGTGCAGACTGTTGCGGCCTGCGAGCGTGCCCGGCGCAGTAGGGTTCTTACACGTGCAACCAGCTCCGTAAAATCAAAGGGCTTAATCAGGTAGTCATCTGCGCCAAGCTCCAGTCCTTTCACTTTGTCCCGCACGTTGTCCTTTGCGGTTAAAAACAGGACCGGTTCTTCGTGCCCGGACTCCCTCAGTGCGCTGATGATTTGCCACCCGTCGAGGAAAGGCAGCATCACGTCCAGTATTATCAAATCATACTGTCCCTTCGACGCGGCCCCGAGACCATCGCGGCCATTATTAAAGAGATCGGCCTGATAGCCTTCCTCAACCAGTCCCTGCTGCAGGTAACGACCTGTTTTTTGTTCGTCTTCAACGATTAAAATACGCTGCATGGTCAACTCGCTGATATGAAAGTAAAAATCTCACGCATGAGCTTTGGCTGTCCCCTAGCTGACCTGAGACGGAGCAAGCATTCCGAGCCACGCTACGGCGCCCAGAATGATAATCGCAACAACGAATTCTGTCAGGATGCTGTTTCGCATCAGGGCAACGCTGCGATCATAATTCCCTTCCCTGACCATAACTTCAAGCCGGGGACCCAGGTGAAACCGGTTTGCTGCAGCCAGAAGAAGCATCAGAACAAACAGAGCCGTCTTGGCAAGCAATATCCTCCCCCAGGAACTGTTGAATAAGGGAGTTAAGTTACCCTCAGCAATATACAGATAGTTGACCAGCGCACTCAGGATCAGGGCTACAACAATCACCGTTCCTGCCGTGGCAAATTTTGCCAGGGAGTCAGATATCACAATGACGCTCTGTGCATTATGCTCGTTTCTGCGCATCAGCAGGATAGCAAATGCAACCAGAGCACCTGTCCAGGCACCTGCAGCGCCGAGATGGGTCAGATCGCTCAGTAAATGGAGATAGTAATGCAGACCGTCATGCATAACGGCGTGTCCTCCCCAGGCAAGTGTAGCCAGCGCCACGCCCCCACTCATCGTCATCAGCAGGCAGGACAATACTCTCTTATTAGTGTAAAGGAACAAAGCACCGAGTGTGGTAAACAGGGCACAGAGCCTGACAATCCAGCTAATACCCACATCAGTTTCTTCTATCACCATCTCGATAACATGGATGGATAATTCTCTGAGGTCAGTTACTCCACTCATGGCATTAGATACCAGGAGCATATTAATGCCAGTAAGAATGATGCCTGTAACAACAGCAAAGGTTATAAACGACCTGAAATTAGTCAGGTTATAGGTTTCATGTCTGACACCGCTTATTCCATATATCTGAAAAAATGGCAATCCAAATATTACCATCAAATCCAGATAAAGAAGAAAACGAATAACAATCATAATCAGGTCGTTCATAATATTACTTCACTGTAAAGGTGTAATTACCGGTAATAGGGTGCGTATCTGAAGAAACCGCGCGCCAGTCAACACGATAAGTGCCAGCGGGTAAAGGCTCTCGCGGAATAATGACCATCGATTTAGGGTCAGCGCCTGGCGCCACTTTTGCCGCGACCGGCATCGGAGAATGTGATGACATGCCTTTCATACCCGTCATCGTTAATTTTGCACCTGAGAATTTCACGGTCAGATTTTCCGAGAAATTAAGCTGAATCTTTTCCGGGGCCGCTACGGCTGAATCAGCCTGTGGCACAGAGCTTTTTAATTCCGGATGGGCCATAGCAGAGAAAGCAACGCCCATAACGAGGCCACCTGTAAGAATGGCTTTATTTAAAATCGACATTTTATTTACCTGTTTAGTTGAGTGTTTTATATCAGTGCGTTAAAACCAGATTCTGGCTCCCGCCAGGAATACTACCTGATGGTCTTTCTCACCTTCTCTTTTCGCCATATCGGATGTTTTCCCGTAAAGTTGATTCCAGGAAACGCCTATATAGGGTGCAAACTCACGGCGTATTTCATAGCGCAGCCGGAGCCCCAGCTCTGTGTCAGTCAGTCCCCTGCCGCGACCCCGCGATTCATCATCCTGACTGTAGAAATTCACCTCATAGGATGGCTGGAGTATGAGCCGGTTAGTCAGTAAAACGTCGTATTCTCCTCCCAGACGAAGGGCTGCTTTTCCGCCATTACTGACAAAACCCGAAATTTCAGACTCAAAATTATAGAGTGCCAGCCCCTGAAAACCGACAGCAGCCCAGGTCCGGGCAGAAGCAGGTCTGAAATCCTGCCTGACACCCGCAACCAAATCCCACCATGGGCCAACCGCATGTCCCCAGAGTAACTGCGCTTCAGCCGCCTCCGTTTCCCCATTGCTTCGTTCACCTTCACTCTTTAGCCAAATCCGATCTGTGTCGCCTCCAATCCAGCTGTTAACACTCCAGCTGAAATTGTTGGTGTTATCCGACCGTTGCCATTCCAGTTGATCCAGCAGAACCAGATAATTAATCGCACTGTCGTGAATCGCATGCCCCTGTAAATTGCCGAATGCAGCCTTCCGGTCGGCATCGGTAACAGGCGGAATTGGCGTTCTGCTCTCAGTTACAATGGGCTCCATTGACGTCATCTCAGTGAAATTCTCATCTGCTGGCATCTGCATGGCAGACATGTCGTGCCCGGCGTGGGGATCTGCAGAGACGGAGCCCGCCGCAATAGAAAGCTGTGAGGTAAACAAACCGGCGACCAGAACAGGTATGGCCTTCAAATTTCTCTTCATTCGCATCATTCCTCCACCCGGACTTCACGAAACATTCCCATTTCCATGTGATAGAGCAAATGGCAGTGATACGCCCAGCGGCCAAGCGCATCTGCTGTCACTCTGTAACTGCGTTTTGTACCAGGGGGAACATCTATTGTGTGTTTACGAACCATGAAATTACCGTTTTCATCTTCCAGATCGCTCCACATACCATGCAGGTGAATGGGGTGAGTCATCATGGTATCGTTGATCAGCGTGATCCTGAGCCGCTCACCGTATTTCAGCAGCACCGGTGCGGCATCTGAAAACTTGATTCCGTTAAATGACCAGGCAAACTTTTCCATGTGGCCGGTTAAATGCAGTTCTATGGTACGGCCAGGTTCACGTCCGTCAGGATCCTCAAAGCGGCTTTTCAAATCCGCGTACGTGAGAACCTTTCTTCCGTTATTTCGAAGACCAATACCCGGATCATTTAATTTCGGAGAGACGCTCATCGCCTGCATATCAACCAGTGGGTTATCCGTTTCTGACGCAGGATGACTTTGCATACCCGGCATTCCGGCCATCCGGGAATGATCCATACCGGCCATGCTGCTGTGATCCATGGGCGCGGAGGATGTCCCGCTATCCGGAAGGTCAGCACCGTCCATAGACATCATCTCTCCGCTGTTATCCATGCCTCCCATCTGGCTGTGGTCCATTCCTGCCATATCATGTCCCATTCCCCCCATACCCATGTCTTCCATGGTCAACAGAGGACGGGGATCGAGGGGGGGAACGGCAGCACTTAACCCCTCTCTCGTGGCCAGTGTCCCTCGAGCGTAACCGGTCCTGTCCATGGATTGTGCGAAGATGGTATAGGCCTCACCCTGAGGCTCCACAATGACATCATAGGTTTCGGCAACGGCAATCCTGAATTCGTCAACGGTAACCGGGTTTACATACTGGCCATCTGCAGCCACGACCGTCATTTTCAGCCCGGGGATACGGATATCGAAATAGGTCATTGCCGAGCCGTTGATAAACCGTAAGCGTATCTTTTCACCGGGACGGAACAGTCCGGTCCAGTTTTTCAGCGGGGCCTGCCCGTTCATGAGATAGGTGTAGGTGTAGCCACTGACATCCGCGAGGTCAGTCGGATTCATTTTCATTTCAGCCCACATTTTCCGATCGGCAATGGTGGCTGACAGCCCCCTGGTATTCACGTCGCGGAAAAAAGAGCCAACGGTTGGTTTATTGAAATTGTAGTAATCCGACTGTTTTTTTAATTTTTTCAGCAGGCTGTGAGGATTTTCATCGGTCCAGTCAGACAACATGACCACATGCTCACGATCGTAAGCAAACGGTTCTGGCTCCCTGGCATCGATGATAATGGCACCGTATACCCCCTCCTGTTCCTGCAGACCGGAATGGCTGTGGTACCAGTAAGTCCCGTTCTGCTTAACCTTAAAGGTGTAAACGTAGGTATCATCAGGCTCTATGCCCATAAAACTCAGCCCCGGAACACCATCCATATTGGCCGGAAGAATAATGCCGTGCCAGTGAATGGACGTCTGTTCATTAAGACGGTTTTTGACCTTCAGGGTAATGGTGTCACCTTCTTTCCAGCGAAGAACGGGCCCCGGCAGGCCTCCATTGATTGTTTTGGCCTGACGCTCACTGCCCGTGATATTGACGGCCGTTTCACCAATGGTCAGGTCAAACTGAGTACCCTGCAGGGATGCGGCAACTGGCAGGCTCAGACTGGAACGCGCATTGAAACTCCATACGCCAAGACTTCCGGCTACGCCAGAGAGGGTTAACCCCTTCAGGAAAGTTCGTCGAGACGTTTTCAACAGCATGCGCATTCCCTTATTTAAAGTATGGTTACTGACAGAATTCGAGAACCGATTTAAATTAAATTACTGGTTCATCCACTACAATGAAATGAATCTAGCACACCTTAAGAAACAAATTCATTACAATCGTGTAATGTACATAGCTGTATTACATTTACGTCATCTTCCCCACAGGTTGATTATTTTTATATATGATCATAAGGACATCTTTTATGTACCTCAGAAGGTAATTACACATGAATATATTAATCACGACCACTGCGTTTACAGCTTTATTTTGTGGGGCAGCTTTTGCTCAGTCCAGTGATATTGCCCATGAAGCACATCGATTTGTTAATAATGCCTCAGCCGTCAGTCATGTGAATTCCTCGACGCATGAAAACTTACCGGACAGGGTTAATAAAAACAACACGCCCTCATTCTCTGAAATGAATGAACATGAAAGGGCCATTGTTGCTCATTCATTTATGAACAACAGCGCGTCCTATGCGCATCAGAAAATGATTGAGGAACATAAAAAAATGCTGTCCGGCAGTGATGCAAATTCAAAGACCTCGTCTTCTTCTTTTAACGAACTGAATGCCGGAGAAAAAGCCGCTCTCGTGCATGAGCAGGTCAATAATGCCGGTGCGGAAGCACATCAGACGCAGGCAAGAAAGCTTCGCGGGCTGTATTCGACCAGGTAACTGCAGGCGGGTTAGTGCTTAGCGTCAGGTGCGCAGCAGGGCTTTACTGACGGGTTACGTAGCAGGACATGAGCCCCATATTGCTCTGCCGTAACCTGTTTCAGTCCCGTTAATCATCACCGTCGGGCTGGTCATACAGTTCCCAGAGCTTCAGGAGCAAACGGGAAACAAGATATGTTACAAAAATGACGACCATCAACGGTGCTCCCGATTAACTGACAGATGACACGCCTCCTGAAAACCCCTAGCATACGCCGCAGTGTTCATGCTAACGGCGAATTCCAGTAAATGTATTCTACCGATGTCGTAAAAGAAAATGCCTACCTTTCAGCCACCCGCTCGGGGCTGGAATCGAACGAGATCGCTACTCTTCAGCGCTCCTTGCCTTCCCGGTTTAATCTGCGGCATTTGAAAAAAAATGAATCATTAAAACTCGTACTGCAAAAGAAAGCGGGAAAATCACGTGTCGTGGCCTATAAATTTACGTCCGGTTCATTTAATTACACGGCGTATCGTATATCAGATAAAAAGTTCTATAACCTTTCCGATACTTCCGGGAAAGGCAGTCTCGATTATCCGTTACCGGCCACAGCAAGACTCAGTTCGCCTTTCAATCCTGCAAGACTTAACCCGGTATCGGGAAAAGTGAGTCCCCATAATGGCATTGATTATTCCATGCCCATGAACACGAAAATAGTCAGCGTCATCGACGGAAAAATCACCCGGGCCGAATACAACAGTACCATGGGATATTTTGTTGAAGTAACGGGAAAAGCCGGTGTTAAAACTCGCTATCTCCACCTCAATAAAATACTCGTTACTAAAGGGGCCAGGGTTACCCGGGGAGACGCTATTGCGTTATCCGGTAACAGCGGACGTTCATCCGGTCCTCATCTGCATTACGAGCTGGTCATCAATAACAATCCTGTTAACTCACTGGCGTTCCGGGCAGCGGCACCCGCTGATAACAAACTTGAACAGCATGCCTTTGCGCATGCCAGAGACTACGAACGATACCTGGACTGATAACGGGGCCGCGACGCGGCCCCGTCTGCCGGATTAATTTTTTTTATCGTTTTCACTTCCTTGATGTTGATGATCTCCATGCCCTCCGTGGCCGTGGAAAAGATGCATTAGCGGGCAGACCAGCAATAACAGATATGGCCAGTAACCTGCCACATGTGACCAGTGTTCGCGCAGGAGGGCAAATGCCGCGATCGCGGCGACAGCAATAAGCGCATAGGTGGTACTTTTCATACTGGACTCCTTCTGTTCGTAACAGCCCCTTCACTCAGTGTTATTTCCCGAGCCTGACACTTTTCAGACGCAACGCATTCACAATGACGCTGACGGAGGAAAGAGCCATGGCCGCCGCCGCAATAACTGGCGACAGCAGTATTCCATACACAGGATAAAGCAGACCTGCAGCCACAGGCACGCCAAGTGCGTTGTAGATAAATGCAAAAAACAGATTCTGTCGGATATTTTTCATGGTGATTTCTGACAGATGACGGGCCCTGTTCAGTATCATCAAGTCGCCTTTGAGAAGGGTGACTCCGGCACTTTCAATTGCCACATCTGTACCCGTTCCCATGGCTATACCCACGTCAGCCGCTGCCAGCGCCGGGGCATCATTCACACCGTCTCCGGCCATCGCAACCACATGGCCAGACGCTTTCAGTCGGGTTATCACTGCTTTTTTGCCATCCGGCAGAATCCCGGCTTCAACCTCATCTATTCCCAGTTTCCGTGCGACTGCTTCAGCGGTAAGCTGGTTATCCCCGGTGAGCATAACGATGCGGATCCCCGCCTGACGCAAAGCTTTAAGCGCATCCGGCGTGGTTGCTTTCACGGGATCCGAGATAGCTATCAGGCCTGCAAGGTGCCCGTCTGTGGCCACATAGATAACGGTAGCGCCTTCCATCCGCAACGTATCCGCAACGGCCTTTTGATTATCAATAACGATACTGTTTTCCTGCATAGCCAGTTCATTACCAATAACAACCCGTTGACCTTCGACATCGCCTGAGACACCTTTACCCGACGGCGCATTGAAATGAGTGACTGCGGGTATTGCGATCCCCTTTTCCTGTGCTGCTTTAACTACTGCCATACCCAGCGGATGCTGCGAGCCTTTTTCCACTGCGGCCGTTACACGCAAAAGAGATGTTTCCCCACCCGGATTGAGACTGATAATCCCTGTCACCGTCGGCGAACCTTCCGTGAGCGTGCCTGTTTTGTCGACAACCAGCGTGTCCACTTTTTCAAGACGCTCAAGGGCTTCGGCATTCTTGATTAACACCCCGGCCTGGGCTCCTTTGCCCACCCCCACCATTATCGACATCGGCGTGGCCAGCCCCAGCGCGCAGGGACAGGCAATAATCAGGACCGACACAGCCGCAATGAGACCGTGCGCCATCCTGGGCTCGGGCCCCCAGACAGACCAGATCATGAAAGCAACAACCGCGATAAGTATCACCAGAGGAACAAACCAGCCTGAAACGCTGTCAGCCATTCTCTGGATGGGGGCCCGCGAACGCTGTGCATCAGCGACCATCTGAACAATTCGTGAGAGCATCGTTTCATCACCGACTTTCTCTGCACGGATGATAAGACTACCTGTCTGATTAATGGTCCCCCCGATGACAGGGTCACCCTCCGTTTTGGTAACAGGCATAGATTCCCCGGTCACCATCGATTCATCAACGGTTGTTTTGCCTTCGACCACGATACCGTCGACCGGAATACTCTCTCCAGGTCTGATGCGGAGCTTATCGCCAGGCAGGACATCTTCCGCATTAATATCCGTTTCATGACCGTCTTGATCCAGCCGCCTGGCGGTTTTGGGGGCAAGGTTAAGAAGCGCAGTAATGGCACCTGAGGTTTGTTCCCTTGCCCGCAATTCAAGGACCTGTCCCAGCAGAACAAGCACCGTAATAACAGCTGCGGCTTCAAAATAAATGGCCACCAGGCCATCCATGTTTCTGAACGATGCAGGAAACCAGGAGGGGAAGACGGTTGCAATGACGCTGTAAACCCAGGCTACGCCGGTCCCCATTGCAACAAGGGTAAACATATTCAGGGAGCGGTTACGTAACGACATTCCGGCCCGGGCGAAGAATGGCCAGCCACACCACAAAACGACAGGAGAGGCCAGAAGTAACTGCAGCCATGTGTTGTACTGTGGCGGTACTGTATTCCTCAAAGCGGGAAACAGATGAGAACCCATTTCGAGTATCAGAACCGGAAACGCCAGCAACAACCCCAGCCAGAAGCGTCTTGTCATGTCGCGAAGTTCATCACTCGTCCCCGTGGATGCCGTAGCTACGAGCGGCTCCAGTGCCATTCCACAGACAGGACAGCTTCCGGGACCACTACGGCGTATCTCCGGATGCATCGGACATGTCCACACACCTTCAGAAATCTCTTTCTCCGCCTGGCGGTGAGACTGTTTTATCTTATCAGGGCTGACTTCATGGTGGTCGTGGTGATGGTGATGTTCACTGGCATCTTCGGTAAAATAATGATCGGGATGGGCTTTAAATTTGCTCTCACAGCTGGCGGAGCAGAAATAAAGCTGATGGTCCTGGTATCGAATGCTGCTGTGCGCCTTGTCAGGCAGGATGACCATCCCGCACACGGGATCTCTCACCTTATGCAATGCGTGACTCTCGTCCGGGGATGATGTCTGCTCAGAAGCAGTCTGGTTGTTATGTTCCACTGCATTGTCATTTTTCACAGTAACTCTCCTTATGCATATCTGAAGCATTTTCTGTCTTCAGGATATGTCATGGATGCGATTACCACGAATGCCGCCGGCATAAGAGTGCCTGCTGCCGGCGTCCCGTTATCAGCCGTTCCGCTGACTATTCGATTCGCTGGAAGACTTTTTTACTGCCCTCCGGTGAGAATGCGATAACATCGTAAGCCTCTTTTCGGGCCCCCATCTCCATTCCCGGACTTCCTGCTGGCATACCGGGGGTGGCGAGACCGTATATACCCGAACCAGACTGCATGGCCTTATGTATCGTTGCCGCAGGCACATGGCCTTCAATGATCAAATTACCTACAACCGCGGTATGACAACTTCGTAGTCCAGCAGGAACAGCATGCTTTTCTTTCAGGGCTGACAGCGCCTGATCATTCATGACGTGAGTTCGCACTTCGAACCCGTCTTTTTCCATCGCTTTGCCCCACAGGGAACAACAGCCACAGTTTTCAGATTTGTACATATCAATGACTTTTTCACTCGCCATTGCAGGCAGTGACAGGCCGAGAGCCAGGGCCATTAGAACCACTTTTTTCATACTCACCTCTGTATATTATCGATATAAACCCTGACGTCAGGGTGAATCAGTGCAGAAGGACGCCCACTGGGGGCGCCCTTTCAGGGTTATGACACGCTTTTTTTATGTCTGCGCAGCCAGATTAATTTGTAGGCGGCAGGAATAATGAACAGGGACAGCAGCGGAGCCGTGATCATCCCACCAATCATTGGCGCAGCAATACGGCTCATGACTTCTGAACCTGCGCCGGTTCCCCAGAGTATTGGCAGCAGACCCGCAATGATCACCGCCACGGTCATGGCTTTCGGCCGGACACGCAGTACGGCACCATGATAGAGGGCTTCATCAAGACCTTCCGGTGTGAACGTCTCTTTACGGGACAATTCCGGGTGCGCTTCAATGGCATGACGCAGATACATCAGCATGACCACGCCAAACTCTGCTGCCACCCCGGCCAGGGCGATAAACCCGGTTCCGGTCGCCACTGACATATGGAAGCCCTGCCAGTACAGGAACCATATTCCGCCAACCAGGGCGAACGGCAGGCTCATCAGGATCAGCAGGGCTTCGTCAACCCGGCGGAATGCCAGATACAACAGGATGAAAATGATCATCACCGTCATCGGCACCATCAGCTTCAGTTTCTTGTTGGCATGCTCAAGCAGTTCAAACTGTCCGGAGAATGCCACACTGGTTCCCGGTCTCAGTTTCACTTTCTCGCTGATGGCCGTCTTAATGTCGTTAACCACCGACACCATGTCCCTGCCGCGGGCATCAACATAAATCCAGCTGGCTGGCCGGGCATTTTCGGTTTTCAGCATGGTTGGTCCAGAAACGACGTTAATATCCGCGACATCGCCCAGCGTGATCTGCTGCTTCATCGGGGTCAGGATCGGCATCTGTTTCAGCGCCTGCGGACTGTTCCGGTAATCCTGCGGGTAGCGAATGTTAATAGGGTACCGGGCCACCCCTTCAACCGTCTCACCCACCATAGCACCTCCGATTGCTGAAGAGACGAACAGCTGGACATCACCTACCGTCATCCCGTAGCGGGAGGCTTTCTCCCGGTTGATATCGATATCGATGTAGCGCCCGCCCTCAAGTCGCTCAGCCAGGACAGACACCACGCCAGGCACGGTTTTGGCTACCGCCTCGATACTCTGCGCCGTCGCGTCGATATCGGACAGAACAGTCCCGGACACTTTGATACCTATCGGGCTTTTGATCCCGGTTGAGAGCATATCAATACGGTTACGGATAGGCGGCACCCAGAGGTTTGCCAGACCCGGTAAACGGACTGTCCTGTCGAGTTCATCAATAATCTTGTCAATTGTCATGCCGGGACGCCACTGATCCTCAGGTTTGAGCTGGATCGTGGTTTCCACCATTTCGAGCGGCGCGGAATCCGTTGCGGTCTCTGCTTTACCGGTCTTGCCAAATACAGAAGCCACTTCAGGAACGCTTTTGATTAACTTGTCTGTTGTCTGCAGGAGCGCTGCAGCTTCTGCCGGAGAGACGCCAGGCAAGGTCGACGGCATATACAGCAGATCGCCCTCGTTAATCTTCGGCAGAAATTCACCGCCCACCTGACTCAGTGGCCAGATAACCGTGAAAATGGACAAGGCCGCAACCAGCAGGGTTGTTTTTGGCCAGTGGAGGACCCGCAGCAGCAAAGGATGATACGCTTTGATCAGCACCCGGTTCAGGGGGTTACTTGTCTCGGCAGGAATTTTCCCCCGGATCCAGAATCCCATCAGAATAGGAATGACGATGATGGCCAGTGCGGCCGCTCCCGCCATGGAGTACGTTTTCGTGAATGCCAGCGGGCCAAACAGACGACCTTCCTGCCCTTCCAGGGTAAAGATAGGAATAAAGGACAGGGTGATGATCAGCAGGCTAATGAACAACGCGGGTCCCACTTCCACGGAGGCGTCGGTAATCACCTTCCAGCGGGTGGCGTTGTCAATCTGCTCACCCGGATGCTGATGATCCCACTCCTCAAGCCGTTTGTGCGCATTTTCAATCATCACAATGGCGGCATCCACCATCGCACCGACGGCAATCGCTATCCCTCCCAGCGACATGATATTGGCGTTCAGTCCCTGGAAGTGCATGACGATAAAGGCGATACACAGGCCAAGCGGCAGAGAGATAATCGCCACCAGGGCAGAACGTACGTGCCACAGGAACAGAGCACAGACGATGGCCACCACGATAAACTCTTCCAGAAGTTTGGAACTGAGGTTATCAATCGCCCGGTCGATTAACTGGCTGCGATCGTAGGTGGTCACGATTTCAACGCCTTCCGGCAGGCTGGCCTTCAGCGTCTCCAGTTTATCCCTCACTGCCGTGATAACGTCGCGCGCATTTTTACCCGACCGCAGGATCACCACGCCGCCAGCGACTTCTCCCTGGCCGTTCAGCTCGGCAATACCACGCCTCATTTCGGGCCCGGTCTGCACGCGGGCAACATCCCGCAGATAAACCGGCACGCCGTTCTCACCTGTTTTCAGGACGATGTTATTAAAATCATCAATGCTCTGAAGATAACCGCTGGCACGGACCATATACTCCGCTTCGGCCATTTCAACGGATGAGCCACCGGCCTCCTGGTTAGACGATTCAAGTGCCTGTTTCACTTCGGGCAGGCTGATACCGTACTGGGACAGTTTTACCGGATTGACCTGAATCTGGTACTGTTTCACCACGCCGCCAACCGAAGCGACCTCAGCCACGTTCGGGATGGTTTTCAGCTCAAATTTCAGGAACCAGTCCTGCAGAGAGCGCAGTTCTGAAAGGTCGTGTTTTCCGTTGCGATCGACAAGGGCATATTCAAATATCCAGCCCACTCCCGTGGCGTCCGGGCCGATTTCAGAGCTCACACCCGCAGGCAGTTTGCCCTGAACCTGATTCAGGTATTCCAGCACGCGCGAACGGGCCCAGTACAGATCGGTGCCGTCTTCAAAAATGACATACACATACGAATCACCGAACTGTGAAAAGCCACGCACGGTTTTTGCGCCAGGTACGGACAGCATGGTGGTGGTAAGCGGATAGGTGACCTGGTTTTCTACAATCTGCGGGGCCTGTCCGGGATAGCTGGTTTTAATAATGACCTGCACATCTGACAGGTCAGGCAGCGCATCGACCGGCGTGTTAATTATCGTCCATGTGCCCCAGATGCTGAGAAACAGTGCGCCCATCATGACCAGGAAACGGTTGGCGACAGAGCGCCGGATAATCCATTCAATCATCGTCGTCTCCTCAGTGCCCTGAATGCATATTTACAGGCTGCTCAGACATTGCTGGCATACTGTTTTCTGTTTTTTCAGGGTGGCGCATACGTTCCAGCGCGCCCGTAATATTGGCTTCGGAGTCAATGAGGAACAGGCCACTGACCACCACGGTATCGCCTTCATTCAGGCCGGAGCCAATGCCGGACTGTTGCTGTGATTCATGCAGAACGTGGATCTGTTTCGGCACAAACTTGCCTTCATCATCAACAGTAATCACGCGCTGTTCTTTGCCGGTATCGATAACGGCCTGGCTTGGTATCAGCAGCATCTCCTGGCTCTTGGTATTCAGTTTCAGATAGGCATTCATGCCCGGCTTGAGAAACTCATCCTTATTAGAAACCTGGAGACGGACCTGAAGCGTACGGGTTGTCTGATCCACGCTGGGAAGAATGTTCCATTTTTCGACATGGAATGTTTTATCCGGATAAGCCGGTACCGAAATTTCAAACTGCGACGTATCTTTCAGCAGATATGCGATAGATTCTGGCACTGCAGCGCTGATCCAGACCGGGTCCATCCCCTGAATCTGAGCCACTACTTTATCTTTCGAAATATTCATTCCGGTGCGCAGGTCAAACGCAGTAATGACACCATCAATAGGTGCTTTAATGGTAAAACGGGTCTGGATTGTGCGGGTTGAACGCAGCCTTTGAATATCCTCTTCCGGCATACCAGCTAGACGAAGTCGCTCCAGAACCCCTTTTATCTGGGTTGACGTACCGCCTGTACCGGATAACAGCAGGAACTCACTTTGTGCCTCAACCCATTCAGGAATGGTGATATCGATAAGCGGAGTGCCTTTCTTCACATGATCGCCAATCGTCAGGGGATACACTTTTTCGACGAAACCGTCAGAGCGCGCCTGCACAATGACAAACTGATACTCGTTGTAACTGACATTAGCCGGGATTGTCTGAGAATAATTCAGCATTCCTCGCGTGACTTTTTGCGTTTTTAATCCCAGATTCTGAACCTGCGTTGGATCGATACGGATCCCGCCACTGCTTTTATCGCCGCTTTCATCAGCATATTTTGGCACCAGGTCCATATCCATAAAGGGAGATTTTCCGGGTTTATCAAATTTGGTATCCGGTTTCATCGGGTCATACCAGAAAAGTACCTTTCGCTCCGGTGCCTTTTGTTCGGTTTGTACTGTTTTTTGTGATGAGTTTACATACTGCCAGGCAGTAACCGATATCAGCCCTCCTGCTATGAGGCTGCTGATAATTATTGCAGCATATTTTATCTTTAAAGAAGCCATACAATTTCTCGCTGAAAAATCAAAACACCTGGCATATGCGCCCGATCATTCATTCACAGTAATCCCTTAATGAATGTTCAGGCGCACTGGATGTATTCGCTCCGGACTGATAATCAGGATTGCGTAACGTTAATGCTTTTGAGTAAGGAGATATTGCCCTGCTGAATAAACGAGAAATCGACATGGTTGCCGGTTTTCAGGGCATTGATAGCGTCGTCTGCATTAACAAAAGTGAAGCGCATGGTCATTGCAGGCCAGCCCACAGCAGGGATTGCTTCGTGCGAAATGGTAATCTTTTTACTATTCATATCAATGTCTTTAACGACACCGGTGCCCTTGATAACCTGCTGTACCGAAGCATCACTGGCAGCATTCATATCGCCATGCTGATGTGTTTCAGCATGAAGACCGGCAGAAAACATGACAGAGAAGGCACCAAATAAAACGGCTTTAAGTGAATTACGCATTTTTAATTTCCTGATTAATTAAATAAATTTACTCTACCCAACCGCCACCCAGCGCGGTAAACAGATTAATTTCGTTAACCTGTCGGGAATAGGTAAGATCGAGAATGGTTTGCTGCGTAGCGAAGAGGGAACGTTCTGCATCCAGCACTTCGATGTAACTGACAGCACCACTTGCATATAATCCTCTGGCACGCTGGAGAGTTATCTGAAGTGAATCAAGATAACGCTGCTGTGACTCAAGTTGCTGGCTAAGGCTGTCGCGCAGCGCAAGCGTGTCGGAAACATCCTTAAAGGCTGACTGAATTTTTTGTTCGTAATTAACCACCGATTGTTGCTGGCGAATTTCAGCCAGCTTCAGATTGGCTTTATTCCTGCCAGCATTAAAAATAGGAATTTCAATTTTAGGGATAAAATTCCACATTCCACTTCCTGACGTAAACAGGCTTGACAGCTCCGTACTGCTTGCGGAAAGACCACTGGTCAGGGTAATGGAGGGGAAAAAGGCCGCTCGCGCTGCGCCAATATTGGCATCAGCCGCTTTCAGCTGATATTCCGCTTCCATAATATCCGGTCGCTGCAGCAAAATTTGTGAAGATAGATTTGGTGGCAATTTTACTGGTGCGATCTCCCCGCCTTTCATCCCTTTTTCTGACGGAAGTGCGCGGTACGTTCCCAGCACCAGTTGCAGGGCATTGTTTGCCTGAGCCAGATCGCCTTCTCGTTTGGCTATTTCGGCGCGGGTACTTTCGATTTGTCCTCTCGCCTGTTCAAGTGCCAGAACGTTCGTACTCCCGGTCACGAGCTGTTGCTCAACGAAAGCATAGGACTGTTCATAATTTTTCAGCGTTTCCCGCGCAATACGGAGTTGTTCGTACGCCAGTTGCTGGCTGAAATAGCTCTGTGAAACGTTGGAGACCAGCAGGATGTGTACGGCCCGACGGGCTTCTTCGCTGGCAAAGTAGTTCTGGCGGTCAGCATCACTCATGTTCTTAAGTTTGCCGAAAAAATCGAGCTCATAGCTGAGCTCCAGTCTCGCGTCGTACTCCTGTGTGGTCGGCTTGTCACCTTTCAGACCACCGCTGTATGTTATCCCGGATGAGGCATTCAGCTGGGGGTAACGATCTGCATCCGTGACGTTGAACTGGGCTCGGGCCTCTTCAACCTTCAGGGCAGCCATTCTCAAATCACGGTTATTAGTCAGAGCTTCACCGATCAACCGGGTAACCTGGGGATCGACAAAAAAGTTACGCCAGCCCGTATCCTGATAGCCATTTACCGCTGGCGTCAGGCTGTTATGGGACAGTGAAAACTGCTGGGGTACCGGTGCTGCGGGCCGCTGATATTCAGGCGCAAGCGACACGCAGCCTGCCAGGATGAATATCGTGCTAATGCTGAGTAATTTTAATTTGAACATAACGCTTCTCGTCCAGGCAGACCTGGTAAATGGTTCAAATGAAGTCCAGAGTATTGATAGGGGTACTTTACCTAACGCTCTCTGTTTGCCGAGTGACAGGATAATGACAATGTTGTCATTTTTGCTGTAATCCGTTGATAACGATCGTGGGCGCAATAGAATGACATTAGCAGCCAGCCGGGGAGCAAGATGAAAATATTGATCGTCGAAGACGAAATTAAAACAGGTGAATATCTCAGCAAAGGGCTTACAGAGGCAGGGTTCGTAGTGGATCACGCTGATAATGGTCTTACCGGATATCATCTCGCCATGACAGCCGAGTATGATTTAGTCATTCTGGATATCATGCTACCTGATGTGAACGGCTGGGATATCATCCGCATGCTGCGCACTGCCGGAAAGGGTATGCCGGTCTTACTGCTGACAGCCCTCGGCACGATCGAACATAGGGTCAAAGGACTGGAACTGGGTGCGGACGATTATCTGGTTAAACCCTTTGCGTTTGCCGAACTGCTCGCCCGGGTGAGAACCCTTCTGAGGCGGGGAAACACGATGATCACGGAAAGCCAGTTTAAGGTGGCTGACCTCTCGATTGATCTCGTATCCAGAAAAGTCAGTCGCGCCGGAAACCGCATTGTGCTCACCAGTAAAGAGTTCAGCCTGCTGGAATTCTTCATTCGCCATCAGGGAGAGGTTCTTCCCCGCTCCCTGATTGCCTCTCAGGTCTGGGACATGAATTTTGACAGCGACACTAATGCGATCGATGTCGCAGTAAAGCGACTCCGCGCTAAAATAGACAACGATTACGAGACAAAGCTGATCCAGACAGTCCGGGGCGTGGGCTACATGCTGGAGGTCCCGGATGCATAGCAAACCTTCCAGACGCCCTTTCTCACTCGCTCTGCGGCTGACCTTTTTTATCAGCCTGTCCACGATACTGGCTTTTATCGCCTTCACCTGGTTTATGCTGCATTCTGTTGAAAATCATTTTGCCGAGCAGGATGTCAGCGATCTTCAACAAATCAGCACC
The DNA here is from genome assembly GCF_051307055.1 of Dryocola sharpae. Classification (GTDB taxonomy): domain Bacteria; phylum Pseudomonadota; class Gammaproteobacteria; order Enterobacterales; family Enterobacteriaceae; genus Dryocola. The sequence continues at coordinate 3,920,672 of NZ_CP149994.1, forward strand.
ACACTGAACCGTATACTGCAGTCCCCGGTGGATCCGGATGATAAAAAAATAAGCAAAATAAAGGAATCAATTGCCAGCTACCGCAACGTTGCCCTTTTGCTCCTCAATCCCAGGGGTGAAGTGCTCTTTAGCTCAGCTCAGGGGGCGGCACTACGCCCGGCAGTGAATTCAGCAGATTTTAGCGAGCACAGCCGCGCACGGGATGTCTTTCTCTGGACGGTGGAGGATCCTGCGGGACCGATGGATACCGGGTCCGAAATGAAGATGGAAACATACAGGATTATCGCCTCCTCTGGTCAGGCGATATTTCAGGGCAAACAGCAGAACTATGTCATGCTGACTGGCCTATCCATTAATTTCCATCTCCATTACCTCGATGCGCTGAAAAAGAACCTGATTGCGATTGCCGTCGTGATAAGCCTGTTGATTGTTCTGATCATTCGAATCGCTGTCCGTCAGGGGCACCTGCCCCTTCGTAATGTCAGCAATGCCATTAAAAACATCACCTCCGAGAATCTTGATGCGCGACTGGAACCGACACGCGTTCCCATTGAGCTGGAGCAACTGGTTATCTCGTTCAATCATATGATTGGAAAGATTGAGGATGTCTTTACCCGCCAGGCCAATTTCTCTGCCGATATCGCGCATGAGATCAGAACGCCCATCACCAATCTGGTGACGCAGACTGAAATCGCACTGAGTCAGGATCGAACACAGAGGGAACTTGAGGATGTCCTCTATTCCAGTCTTGAAGAGTATAACCGGATGACCAAAATGGTCAGCGATATGCTGTTCCTGGCACAGGCAGATAATAATCAGCTGATACCTGACAGGGTCATGTTTGACCTCAGAGCGGAAGTCATGAAAGTCTTCGAGTTTTTCGAAGCCTGGGCCGAAGAACGCAATATCACGCTCAAATTTAACGGGATGCCCTGTCTGGTCGAGGGAGATCCACAAATGTTTAGAAGAGCGATCAATAATCTGTTATCCAATGCCCTGCGTTATACCCCTGAGGGACAGGCAATCACCGTCTCAATAAGAAAACAGGGGAGCTTTTTTGACCTTGTGATTGAAAATCCGGGGAAACCAATCCCTGAAGAGCATTTATCAAGGCTGTTTGACCGTTTTTATCGGGTGGATCCGTCCAGACAACGAAAAGGAGAAGGCAGCGGCATCGGTCTTGCGATTGTGAAGTCAATCGTGGAAGCACATCACGGAAGAGTGCATGTGGAATCGGATATACGCTCGACACGTTTTATTTTATCCGTACCCAGACTGGAGAAAATGATTCCGGATCCCCAACACTGAGAATAAAGATTTAAATGACAAAGATGTCATTAGCCTGTCATGCAGCAAACAGAAGCCATTCGATATAATTAGTGCAACTTATCAGGAAGGCTGGATTGCTTCATCAATACCCGGCGTCAGAGTACGCCAGGAATGAATATCCAGCCATCTCCCGGAGAAATAAGAACTGCCGAACCTGTTTAAGTTATGAAACTGAAAACACCGGTTGTACTTCCCCGGACATCATTAATTGAGAAATGGAGAGTTATCATGAAAAATATCGTATTAGCATCTTTGCTGGGCTTTGGTTTAATTTCTTCGGCCTGGGCCACTGAAACCGTGAATATCCATGAGCGCGTCAACAATGCACAGGCCCCTGCTCACCAGATGCAGTCTGCTGCGGCTCCTGTCGGGATCCAGGGGACTGCTCCCCGTATGACCGGTATGGACCAGCATGAACAGGCCATTATTGCTCATGAAACCATGACGAACGGATCGGCAGATGCGCACCAGAAAATGGTGGAAAGTCATCAGAAGATGATGGGAAATAACACAGTATCCACGACCGTCCCTTCAACGTCTTACGCGGCGATGGATGAGCATGAAAGAGCAGCGGTTGCCCATGAATTCATGAATAACGGTCAGTCCGGCCCACATCAGGCCATGGCCGAAGCGCACCGCCGCATGATCAATGTAGGCTGAATGCGACTGTAGTATCCGTGCTTTTTACCCTTTCCTTGATAGATTATTCCTTAACCGGATATGTTGTGACATTTTTGCCCCCATCAGGGGGCTTTTTTATATGACTCAGCTACAATTAACCGGTACCTACCTGAAAAGGATTTATTAAATGAAAATCAAAAACACCCTTTTTGTTATATTAATGTTATCCCTGCCAGCAATTTCTGCCGAACATTCGGAAATGAAAATGTCAGATATGCACTCATCGGCATCGTCACAGGAATATATGGCTGGCATGAAAGACATGCATGAAAAAATGATGGCCGCCGTTAATGAGCCCGATCCCGATAAGGCCTTTGCAAAAGGTATGATCGCACACCATGAAGGAGCAATAGCAATGGCTGAGACCGAGCTTAAATACGGAAAAGATCCCGAAATGAGAAAGCTTGCGCAGGACATCATTAAAGCTCAGAAAGGTGAAATCGAGCAGATGAATAAATGGCTTGGCAGTCAAAAATAAAGATTGCAAAAACGCCATGATAAGCGTAATTTTAAATCACTCCCGGGCACGGGATCCTGTTAAACGTTAAATAATTAAAACCCGATTAATTTCGGGTTTTTTATATTCTATACTCCGGTCCTTTGCTGTGGACCGGAATATATGCAGCTGCGATTATTTTAACACATTATCTCGTCATGGAAATAATGTCGCTCAGGATCTCAATCAGTTCAATTCTTTCCTGCGTTCCGTCATGATAGGTTGATCTTGAGATTATTCTTTCCGCTGTCATCTGGGGCCAGAATTTATCAAGCACATTATCGGGTTTCATTCCCACAGCCCGGCCGATTATTTTTTTAGCGTCACAGGTGTCCGTAAACGTGACTGCTACACCGGTAATTTCTTCGATCAGATCCGGGCAGAGATAGTTCTCTATTTCACGTTTGCGCGTGGCGAAGAATACCTTACCGGCTTCCTCCACTTCTTTTTTACGTTTCTGAATGGACAGAACCTGTGCAGGGTCTCCCCCAATATCGGAGTCCAGAAATACGCACCAGGGAAGCCCCAGATCGTTGGCCAGATTTAAGGTAACCCAGTGTTTGACGCTCCCGCATCCTCCTATGAGGACTGGCACAATTTTCACGTCCTCAAGAGAGGCTGGCAGCACACCTGATTGTTTAAATGAACTGGCCGCATGCCTCAGGAAAGTGACATCCGACTTTCCTTCTACCAGAACAATGCCTTTAGCCCTTTCCATACCAGTCTCTGGCAACACCCCCAGGCTTTCAGTTGCTTCCTTCAGCACATCGTCATCCGGCATTTTTACAACGGGTTCACCTGTCTCATTTCTGGTGACATAACGTACTGAATCGCCACGGATAATCTAGACACTTCCGAGCCGTTGATAATACTGTTTTTCATATTCTGTCGGTGACATCTGTTCGCTAGAACCATGCCGACGCTTACTGTTATAAAACATTTCGATGTAATCAAAAATATCACTGCGGGCTTCTTCTCGCGTTCCGTAGATCTTTTTCTTTATCCGTTCACGTTTCAACAACTGGAAAAAACTTTCTGCAACCGCATTATCATGGCAGTTACCGCGACGGCTCATGCTACCCTCCAGGCCGTGTGATTTCAGGAACGACTGCCACTCATGGCTTGTGTACTGACTGCCCTGATCCGAATGAACCAGCACCTGTTTTTCGGGATTACGCCGCCATACAGCCATCAGCAGTGCGTTCAGGACAATGTCCTTTGTCATCCGGGATTGCATGGACCAGCCGATAATTTTGCGTGAGAACAGATCAACAACAACGGCAAGATACAGCCAGCCTTCGTGGGTCCTGATGTAGGTTATGTCCGTTACCCAACGCTCATCAGGAGCATCCGGATTGAACTGTCGCTGGAGCCTGTTGGGTGACACGATACTGGCCTCGCCTTTACGTGCCCGCGGGCTTCGGTATCCGACCTGAGCCTTTATTCCGACACGTTTCATCAGTCTCCAGACTCTGTTTACTCCGCACTGTTGCCCGCTGTCACGCAGATCCAGATGGATTTTGCGATAACCATAGACGCATCCCAATTCCAGCCAGAACTGTTTAATCTGTCCTGTCAGTCTCAGGTCTGCCTGATGGCGTTGTGAATGCGGCTGCTGAAGCCAGGCGTAAAAACCACTGGGATGAACATCCAGCACCCGACAGAGCAGGCGAACAGGCCAGCAACAGGAGTTGTCACGGATAAAGGCGTACCTCAGTCGGACAGCTTTGCGAAGTACGCCGCAGCTTTTTTTAATATGTCCCGTTCGTCGGTAACCCGTTTCAGCTCTTTCTGGAGACGGCGGATCTCGGCCTGAGCATCTGACTGTTCTTTATTAGTGGAAGAATCCGGACCGTACTTCTTTATCCAGGCATAAAGGCTGTGGGTGGTGATATCGAGACGTGTTGCAACGCTGGCAACAGAATAACCGCGATCAACAACCTGTTTGACTGCTTCAGTTTTAAACTCTTCGGGATAACGCTTACCGCTCATGGGCACCTCTCTTTAAGCCATCTTAAATGACTCTGAGGTGTCTGTTAAACCCATGGCGATTCAATATCCGTTTCCAGAGGTTAAACGGATTTACCACCCGAAGGTATCCTCTCTCAGGCTGCGAGGATTTTCCGGTCACCCGAAGGTGTTTCTCTCAGACCGGTAAAACGTTGGCTGGCAGTCACCCGAAGGCGCTCCTCTCAGACTGCCGGAGCATTAGCTGGTTGCATGTAGCAACAAGTAAGCCTGTCTATTTTCAGAGCAAATAGTGATTATGTCAACCTGGGTATCAAATGGGTATACCTATTAAATACTATCCAGTTTATTGGTAGAATATAAATAAGTTACCACTTAAATGATACCGATTGGAATGTGACTATTTTAATGTTACTGCCGGAGGAACTTTGTTTATATTTGGATATCTTCGTGCTTCAACTCAGGAACAGGATGCACTGCGTGCAAAATCGAGGCTCAAGGACTTTGCTCAACAACACAATCATCGCATTGCTGGCTGGTATGTTGAAAATGCTTCAGGCGCAGCATTGCACCGACCGGAACTGATGAGACTGCTTCAGGATACAGAGCCAGGGGATGCGATACTTATAGAACAAGTAGATCGGCTTTCACGCCTGGATGATAATGGCTGGGAATCTTTAAAAAAGATGATTAATGAGAAATCGCTTTCAATAATAAGCCTTGATTTGCCTACAAGTCACATTGCCCTGTCCACACCATCAGCTTATGACTTTACTCATAGTATGCTCCGGGCAGTGAATAATATGATGCTGGACATGTTAGCTGCTATCGCCCGTAAAGATTATGAAGATCGTCGCAGAAGGCAGATGGAAGGAATTACAGCCGCCAAGGAAAAAGGGAAATACAGGGGGAGGCTAGCAGATAAGGAAAAACATGAGTTAATTAGAACGCTTCGCAAGAAAAACGGAAAATCAATAAATGAAACGGCAAGGCTCGCCGGCGTTTCACGCATGACAGTTATTCGAGCATGTAAAGATACGGATTGAAATTTAGAAAAGCCACAGCCCTGAATGAGCTGTGGCGCTACGTCCTGAAAATTCAGTAAAGAAACAACTTATTCTGTTTCACCGCGAAAATAAACTTGTTTAATATAACGACCACGGCCATCTCCATGCCCCAAATCCATCGATACTAATGCTTCAGCTTCGTCGCGGCTCATTCCATTTTTAATATGATGATTTACAGCATCACGTGAATAAGCGTAACGCAAACTATGCGGGGCATTTTTACCATTCATCCCTGCCTCTCGTACAATATTTCGGTAACGATCTATTGCAGTATGCAGAGAAGGTTTATCAATCAGTTTTCCGTTATGTTCACTGACATAATGAATTGCCTTATCAAGAATTGATAAAACTTTTTCACGATTGAAAACTGTTGTTTCTCTCGGCCGCCCGCCTTTAGTCCCGAAAACAACACGGACACGCTCATTATTGTTAATCAATGACTGCTTCCATGTTTTTAACGACTTTGCGGACTGCACGGTTTCTTCTGTTCTCAATCCAAGGTATCTTGAAAGTTGTACCGCGAGCGCAACACCTTCATCTTTTTTAAGCGCAAAATTCACAACCGCATTAAGTTTTTCATCTGTAATAGGAAGTTTAGTGCCATCCCGGTTAGCACCAGAAATTCCCAGGGCCTGATTACTCAGGCTGGTATGATTGGGATCGGCCAGTTTATTTCTTCCTGCTGATAATAAAACAGAGCGGATAGCAGACATCTCATTCTGTAACGTCCTGAGAGACAAACTGTCTGCCTTCCTGCTCTCAATATATTTTTCAATATGGGAAGTTTTGATATGTTTTACGTCCCTAATCTGAATATTCAGTTCAGACAGACGTTCAGAAAAACGTTCTGCAATTCTTGAGCGGTCAGCCACAGTTTTATAACTTCCCCTTCCCTGACGAGCAAGTGTGACAAGTTGTTTGCACAGCTGTTTACTGAATCTGGACATTCCTATATCTCCACAGGGATACACGTCCCTCGGCTTGTAAATAAGCGGACGGATCTGTACCCCAGTAATTCATCCCCGACGACACGGTTGCTTTTGCGCTTCCTGCGTCTCAACTGGTATCTGTGCATCGGGGCGGCGAATTGTTGAGTTCTTGCGAGGCACCCCAGATCTCTGATCTGTTTGCTGCTTATGCAGAGCTGACTTACGTCAAGCTGCCTCCAACACTACTGTTCGTAGTGTCGCCATCGATACCGAGTCGATTTCCTCCTTACTGATAATTGAACGTTCAGACGGCCTTCCGTCGTGCTTACGTTGATGTAAAAGTGAGTTTAATACCGTACTAACACGGACTACATGTTGGTCAGATGGTAGTAAAACGTTGAAAACCACGTCGTACGTGGGTTGAGACGTTATGCGCTGCGCGCGTCACTTGGTAGTGTCTTCGCCACTTCACAAGTGACGCCGCGCAGCTTCGTGCTCCTAATGCAACTCCGTAAGCGGCCAAATGTGCCAAATGGCCTTATCCGTCGATGCAAAAGTCGTACGAAACTCAGGGCGTATCCCTGGCAAGAATCATAACGTAGTGAAAGATCAGAGCCTGATTCAGCTCCTTTAATGACAATTCAACATCAGGAAGATGTGAATCATTGAGGCGTTAGCCGGCCAGTTTTTGGTCGGTGACCTTATCCACATTAGTGGCCCCCGTTTTCAAAGGTTAAACGGGTTTACCGCCATAAGGCGTCCCTCTCAGGTATGTGGGACATTAGCTGGCAGTCACCCGAAGGCGCTTCTCTCAGACCGCTGAAGCATTGGCTGGTAACCGCCCGAAGGCACCCCTCTCAGGTTACAGGGGTTTTGGATGGTCGCCGTAGCGACTTCTAATGCACTGGTGATGTTAGCAACGCCTCAGATGATCGTCAACTTTCTTATATTATTCATTGTTAGGGTCTGCATATATCACCATTCCAACAGACATTAGATCCTCAACGTCATTAGCAAGAAAAGGTATAAAAGATTTGCTTTGAATTTTTTCTACTATACCTTGCCCAACGACTATAGGTACGTATTGATAGCCAGGAAAAATATCATTTGGCTTACCTACCAGCACACCTCCAGTATATTCATGGCAATCAGGAAATACATTTGAAAGAGTACTCAGATATGAAATATCAATCAAATGACCAGTATCTGTTGTATACCAGGCATGAAGATTTAGAGCAGGCGTCTCAGAAAAATCTTCGGGCTGAAATCCCTTGTTGGACCATTTTTCAAATTCATCATATGTGGGATTATAAAGCCATTTATCTCCCTTCCATAATTGACCGACTGTCGTCCAAATTTTACAGCCAAGTGCGGATTCAAAATATGGCTGAAGGAAATGACACCACTTGAGACATTGCCCTGCTGAAAAAGAGAAGCTATCCACTTCTGCTTCATGACACACTTTTGCCATCATATTATGATAATCCAATTCACCATCCTTCAAATCCGTTATTGAACCTTCATTAAAGCCCAGCCCTTTTGTAAATTTTAATGCATGCTCAAAGTTGGCTCTGTAATCCAGAGTTTCGTCACACTCTATAATTCGGCCTTTATATTTATTATGGAAATAGGACAAGAGATTAAACACACTTACTCCTTATAGATTTATGAGTGCGGATATAGCAATATCCACACCCTTAATAATTAGTTACTTCCCTTCAGCTACATTCTTAATATTTTGCATTAAATCCTGCAAGCCGCTACTTGCGAGTCTTTGCTTTGAAGAAGAACTGTACGTTATATGAATACGACTACCTGACCCATTTTTTTCTAGCTCAATAGTTAGGTGATCATCATAGTCGCCCCAATCTGAGCCCATTTTATAATAACTTCCAGTCATCGCATCCCATTCCTGATTACTATCGGTAATTGCGCTGGCAGTCCATTCGCCATCGTTATTTTTTTCTCTAATTGATCTCAGTTCATCATTAGAGATAAACTTAAACTTCCTTTTAATTCTTGCTGCTGCAGTATCAACATCTACTGGTACAGTATAACTTTTAGAGGTCGATTCTTTTTTTTCTGAAGGAGATACTTTCATACGCTGCTCATCATTTCCTGAGGAGTTACCTCTCAGGGAATTCATTATTCCTGAGGCACCATCACTGATTTTCTGGTTTGTAGTTGCTATATCATTCATACTACAAGCTGTTACGAGAACAGGTAGTATTAAAATAGTATATAGACCCTTCATATTCCTTTTTTCTCCCTATTTTTACCGTGAAAATAACAGCTTTAGTACGACTTACTATTCCGTCACATTGTAACAGACTGTAAAACCCTGCCGTATTGTATAATGAAAGTCAATGATGAGGTATACCAAATGGCTGGGCGTAAAAAGGAAGCTCACTTCACTTTAATTATATCACTTAGCTTAGTCGTGAAGGCGGGGGAAAGCCTTTCTCTGCGCATCTTCCAGCCCATAGATGCATCTTTAATACCTTGCCCTGCAAACCAAACAGAGCCTTTGCCTGAATGGTTAATGCTGTCTATTAATGTCATCAGCTCTTCGCTGTTACGATGAGGCTGAAAGTCATCAAAAAGGGTCAATTGAGATACGGCAGCGCTTCGGAAATCAGTGAGCATCACGCCAGCACGATGATAACGGTGCCCTGGTACAAATATCGTATCAAATGCCTTTATAGCCGCGTTAATGATATCCCGTGAATCCTGAGCGGGTACAGCAAGCTCTGTTACCGCCTGATTCTTATAAAACACCTCATTTTCTGAGAAAGGGCTGGTACTGATGAAAACTGCTACCCGTTTACAAAATTGATGCTCTGCACGGAGTTTTTCTGCTGCACGTTCAGCATGAGCGCAAATGGCCTGATGCAGGCTGACTTCGTCCGACGGTTTTTCTCCAAAAGATCGGGAGCATATGATTTGTTCTTTTGGGGCAGTAAATTCTTCTAAACCGAGGCAAGGAATACCGTTCAGCTCTCTGACCGTGCGCTCAACAACTACTGAGAACTGTTTACGAATGAATGAAGGCGACAGCTCAGCCAGCTGAAGTGCATTGTTAATGCCCATAAACTGTAATTTTTTACCCAGCCGCCGTCCTATACCCCAGACCTCCTCAACTGGTACTAAAGCCATTAACTTACGCTGACGCTGTCTGTCACTGAGATCTACCACACCTCGCGTTGCGGGCCAGCGCTTACTTGCATACTGAGCCAGTTTGGCGAGCGTTTTTGTAGGGCCTATTCCCACTCCCACAGTCAGATGTGTTCTTCGCTTAATCTGATCACGTATCTGATGGCCAAACACCTCAAGCGATAACAGATTACGCATACCCGTAAGATCACAAAAAGCTTCATCGATACTGTAAATTTCCACACGCGGAGTCAGTAACTGCAAAATAGTCATCACTCTGTCTGACATATCAGCATTTATGTGGAATACAATTTCAACAGCTTAATTAGTAACCGACTCAAAGCACGCGCGCTTTAGGTATGTCAGACCAGCGCGTGGTCCAAGCAGGGCTTAGCATTTCACGTTTCATTTTCCATTCGGTATTAATGCCCTGGCCCGCAAACCATACATTTCCCATTCCGGACTGGTTGATATCATCCAGTACCTTCATCAGCTGTGCGCTATTGGCCCGCGGCTGGTTATCTTCAAACAGATTGAGCTGGCTTACACCGTTTGGAGTGAAGTTATCAAGCATGATACCTGCTTTCATGTACCTTCGACCCTCAAGCCAGATACGGTCAAGTGATCGCATCGCAGATTCAATAATGTCACGCGTGTCCTGTGTTGGCAGCGTCAGTTTCTCACCAGCGCTGTTCCCGTAAAAAACCTCACCGTTTGCGTGTGGCGACGTCCGGATAAACACACCGATGTTGCGACAGTACTGACGTTCCCCGCGCAGTTTTTCCGCTGCGCGCGCAGCGTACTGACACAGCGCCTGCTGCATAGCGACTTTTGAGGTAATTCGCTCGCCGAAGCTGCGGCTACAGACAATCTGCTGTTTTGCCGGTGGCAGCTCTTCGAGCGGAATACATGATTCACCGTTCAGCTCGCGTACGGTGCGCTCCAGCACCACGGAAAAGTTATCGCGAATGAACTTCGGACGCGCGCGTGATAGCTGCAGAGCAGTTTCGATGCCCATAAGGTTGAGTCGTTTACCGATACGCCGTCCCACGCCCCATATTTCCTCAACGGGCTGGTTAGCCAGCAGGGTTTCAGTACGTTTCGGATTACCTGGCGTAAGCGCCAGTACGCCGCGAAACTGCTTCCACTCCTTGCCCGCCCACTGGGCCGATTTTGCCAGTGTTTTGGTCGGCCCCATGCCGATACCGACGGTGAGACCCGTTGTGGTAAAGACATGCGCACGCAGGCGACGGCCAAAAGTTTCGAAGTTCTCACAGCCGTCAATACCGGTGAGATCCAGAAACATCTCATCAATGCTGTACTGCTCGACGCGTGGCGTTATCTCTTCAAGCGCGGTCATTACTCTCTGGCTGAGGCTGTGATAAAGCGCGTAATTGGAGCTGAACACGTGCACCTTTTCCGGATAATCCTGTGTTTTTACCTCAAACCATGGCGCACCCATTTTGATGCCAAGCGCTTTTGCGCCAGCGGAGCGTGCAATGACGCATCCGTCGTTGTTGCTGAGCACTAGCACAGGTCTGCCACGCAGGTCCGGGCGGAACAGCGTCTCGCAGCTGGCATAGAATGAATTAACGTCAGCCAGGCCGAACATGGACATCATGATCTCCGCCGTGTGTAGATAACCCGCACATATCAGTTTCTCCGGCGCGGAGTGTGCACGAAGTGCGCCACTACGCCGAAAATTTCCAGGGTATCCGGGTCTGGGATAATAACAGGATAGGCGGGATTCATCGGCTGCAATACCGGCCCTTTCTGGGTAATAAGAAGGCGCTTGACCGTAAATTCGCCGTACAGTACAGCGATAACCACGTCGCCGTGCTCAGGCCTGAGTGCCCGATCGACTATCAGCAGATCGCCGTCGTAAAGTCCTATATCCTGCATGCTGTTGCCCTGTGCGCGCAGGAAAAAGGTGCTTGCCCTGTGGGCTATTAGATATTCGTTTAAGTCGAGTTCCTGCTCCGCATAGTCCTGGCAAGGAGAGGGAAAACCGCAGGGTACGCGTTCCAGGAAAAGGGGCCTGTAGCTGGGCGGCGGATTATCCGCCGGGTGCATCAACTCAAAGGCGTGAAACATAGCAAAAATCCCTGTCAAAATGCTGTACGTATTTACAGTAGTATTGTCTGACTTTACGGACGAAGCAAGAAGCGTGGGGCGACACAAATATCATTAAAATAATGGACTATTGATTTATTTGAATTTATAGCGGAACGACAGCTCGTAAAACAAGCAGCTATCAGGACTTTCTGTGTCAGGGCATGTTAAAAATTTATTTTGATTCAGGAAAGATCTTACTTAGTCTGTTCAGTACTTCACTTATGCCCCTGCTGACAATCCGATCCTCCCGCATCACTGTCCCCAGAGTCCGGTGAAGCGATGGCGTTACTGAGTAAAGACTGAGACCCTGCCTTTCTTCATGACTTGCAACGGACATACGGGGAACGATGCTGTAACCCAGGCCGGAACGAACCATCCTTTTAATGGCTTCAATACTGCCAAGCTCCATAACCGGGCTGACAGTATGCCCTGCATCGCTGAACCATCCGTCAATCAGATCGCGTGTGGCACTTCCGGGTTCAAATACAATCAGCGGCAGTGGCAAAAGGGTATCAGGAGACAGCGGTTTTGCACTCTGCTCCGAGGTGTCCTTTTCCATGATTACAACAAACTCATCCGTACCCAGCGGGCTGACACTCAGGCATTTACCGGCTGCCGGCAGCGTTACCAGACCAATATCTATACGGTTTTCCTCCACTCCCCGTACAATATCTGAAGTATTGCCTGTGCGTACATCCACCTTCAGCAGGGGATGGGTCTGTCGAAGTTGCTGCAGTAAGTGAGGTAGCAGATGGATACAGGCTGTTGCGCCTGTGCCGACAGTAACGGTGCCGGTTATTTCGTCTGAATGCAGGGAAACCGCTTCAACCGCTCCGCTTACCACCGCATCAATTTTCATGCAGTGTTCAGCGAGAGTCAAACCGGCAGTCGTTGGTCTTACTCCCCGGCTGGTTCGCTCAATAAGCCTGACCTTAAGCGTCTGCTCCAGCTGTCTTATCTGCAGGCTCACTGCCGGTTGCGACAAGCCAAGTACTTCTGCCGCCCCCGAGAAACTGCCCCGGCTGATGACCAGCCTGAAGGTAGCCAGATGATCGAGGTTCAGTGTTGCCATGCCAAAGTTTTCCTCATAACGCTGATAAGCCCTGCTGCCTGTCTGAAATGATTCATCCGGGTTAGTCTCTGTTTCTGATCTGAAAGGGAGCTGTACTGATGGAAATAACCGAAGCAGATGAACGACATATTCCCGCTATACAACAGATTTATGCTTATCACGTATTACACGGCACCGCCACTTTTGAAACCGAACCGCCGGGTGAGGCTGAAATGGCAGCCCGGCTGAAAAAGGTACATGCAGCAGGACTGCCCTGGTTGGTGGCGGTTGACGGAGGAATTGTTCGAGGATACTGCTATTTGTCTCTATACCGGGAACGGTGCGCCTATCGCTTTACTCTGGAAGACTCTGTATATGTTGATGCCACGTATCAGGGGCGGGGCATTGGAAAAATGCTGCTATCCCGTGCAGTAGGATGGGCAGAAGCCCGTGGTTTTCGGCAACTTGTAGCGGTGGTGGGGAACAGTGAAAATACTGCCTCCCTTGCTCTTCACCGCGCTGCAGGCTTCAGCATCACTGGCACCCTCAGGTCTGTAGGATTCAAGCATGGGCGCTGGCTCGATACGGTTATCCTGCAGCGTACGCTCGGGCATGGCGACGCTACGCTTCCGGAAAGTACAGAATGACACAAGGATATCTGACAGGCCGCACCATTTTCTGCATCGGCATGACGCAGCTTATCAACTGGGGTATTACGTTCTACATGCCGGGTGTCTTCGGAGCCGCCATCATGGCGGAAACAGGCTGGTCTTCCGGTGAGACATTCTCCGGCCTGAGCGTTGCCATGCTCGTTATGGGGCTGGTTTCACCGCTTATCGGTCCCGTAATGGCCCGTACCGGTGGACGCACCCTGATGATGGCGGGAACTTTGGCTATAACCATCGGGTGTTTTCTGATGGCGTTTACCTATTCAACATTAGCGTGGGATGCCGTCTGGATCCTGACAGGCGCGGGCATGCGGCTTGCTCTGTATGACGCCGCTTTTGCCATGCTTGTGGAAACCGCAGGCGCAGAGGCTCGCAAGGCAATCTCTCTGGTCACCCTGCTGGGCGGTCTCGCGTCGGCCGCTTTCTGGCCTGCTGGCGCAGCGCTTCTTCACGTCACCGACTGGCGGCATGCCGTCATCATTTATGGCTGTGCGGGCCTGCTGAGCCTGTTTTTTTTAACTGCCGTTCCGGCAGGCAGTCGGGTAAAACTTCCCGTAACAGGGCGATCCGGCCATTCGGCTGACGCAACAGCAACATCAGAGGACACAAAAGCACTCATCAGCGGCCTGTGGTATGCCACTCTGATAGCGTTGATAAGCTTTGTCTCCACCGGCGTGTCCACACATTTTCCCCGGATACTGGCCTCTTATGGCGTGCCTGCTCTGGCTGGCATGCTGTGGGGAGTGGGGCAGTTAGGTGCCCGTCTGCTGGGTGTAGTTTCAGGTGCACGAATCTCCGCGATACGCCTGAACCTTATAACCGGTATCCTGCTTCCCCTCTGTTTTCTGACCGGCCTTGCAGGCAGCATTACTCCTGTGGCTACAGCCTTTTTCGTTCTGGGCTATGGGGCCGTAAACGGACTGAATACGATCGTGAAGGCCGTACTTCCTCTTGTGCTGTTTGATCCGCAGCAGTACGCCCGCAAAACAGGAATACTGTTGTCGCCGGCATTTTTTCTCGCGGCACTGGCTCCGTCTGCGTATGCCATACTGCTGGAGCGCTACGGTATACCCGGCACGCTGCTTTTTTCCTTCATCCTGACCCTGATCATTACGGCGATTTCTGTGGTCCTCTGGCAGCGTCATTCTGGCTCTGTTGTGCAGAACCGGGACCATGGAGCATCTACCCTTCACGAAAAAAATGTTTGACGGCTTCCATATTTCTATTATTCTGGAAATATAGTTAAAGGAGGCCGCATGGATTTACACACCGCAGCAAACGCACTTCGAGAACTGGGCCACCCGACACGTCTCCGCATATACCGGGAGCTGGTCAGGGCTGGTCATGAAGGCCTGCCGGTTGGCGAACTGCAGAAGCACCTTGAGATTCCTGCCTCCACGCTCAGCCATCATCTTTCAGCGCTGATGTCCGCTGGACTCATAAGCCAGGAACGGCAGAGTCGTACCTTGTTCTGCAGACCTTGCTATGCGCAGCTTGAGCAGCTGATGGCTTTTCTCACTGAAGAGTGCTGCGCCGGTGGCAGTAGCTGCAGCCTGTCTACCGAGATTTCCCATAAAGAGACTCCATTGTGAATAACGTGAATGATGCCCTGAACAATATCGATCTGACACTCCTGGATACGCCCCTTTCGGAAGAGAAATTAAAGGCCGAAGAGGTGGCGCATCCGCCCCGCATACTGATGCTCTACGGTTCGCTTCGGGAGCGCTCTTACAGCCGACTCACCACGGAAGAGGCCGCACGGCTGCTGACGGCCATGGGCGCGGAGGTGAAGTTATTCAATCCGTCCGGCCTGCCGCTGCCGGATGATGTACCTGAGACGCATCCGAAGGTCGCAGAGCTGCGCCAGCTAGTGCTCTGGTCTGAAGGGATGGTCTGGTGCTCTCCTGAGCGTCACGGTGCCATGACCGGCATCATGAAGACGCAGATTGACTGGATACCGCTGACGTCCGGGGCGGTCCGGCCCTCGCAGGGGAAAACCCTTGCTGTCATGCAGGTCAGCGGAGGCTCACAGTCTTTCAACGCCGTAAACCAGATGCGTATTCTTGGGCGCTGGATGCGGATGATCACTATCCCGAACCAGTCATCCGTTGCAAAAGCCTGGGCCGAGTTTGATGAGGACGGCCGCATGAAGCCTTCTCCGTATTATGACCGCATAGTGGACGTCATGGAGGAACTGATGAAGTTCACCCTGCTGACGCGCGGTCGTAGTGGTTATCTCACCGACCGCTACAGCGAAAGGAAGGAGAGTGCTGCGCAGCTCTCTGAGCGGGTAAACCAGCGCAGCATATAAAAAAGCCGGCATCTGCCGGCTTTTTCACATTTTCCCTGTCACAGCCAAGGGAAACATCAGTGGCTGACGCGATTCCCTTGCTCATCAATGACTGCTTCGCCGTCCTCTTTGGTAAACGCTCCCTTCTGCGGGTCCGGCAGTATGCCCAGAACCACTTCGGAGGGGCGGCAGAGCTTCGTTCCCAGCGGCGTCACCACCACCGGACGATTAATGAGGATCGGATGAGCCAGCATCGCATCGAGCAGTTCTTCATCGCTGAACCGGTCTTCAGCCAGGCCGAGCTGCTCGTAGGGATCGGTATTTTTACGCAGCAGGGCACGCACGCTAATGTCCATGTCCGTAATCAGCTTTTTCAGCTCGTCGCGCGACGGCGGTGTTTCCAGATACAGAATCACCGTGGGCTCGGTGCCGCTGTTGCGGATAAGCGCCAGGGTATTGCGGGACGTCCCGCAGGCCGGATTGTGATAAATGGTAATGTCAGTCATGAGCGTTACTCCATAAAGGCGCTGCACAGGCACAGCTCCGGGGTTAAGGTTAAACAGACAGGCGCAGGGCCAGCGCAGCCAGCGTCACAAACAGTACCGGCAGGGTCATCACGATGCCCACGCGGAAGTAGTAGCCCCAGCTGACGGTTATGTTTTTCTGTGCCAGGACGTGCAGCCACAGCAGGGTAGCGAGGCTACCGATAGGGGTGATTTTCGGACCGAGGTCGCAGCCGATGATGTTGGCGTAAATCATCGCCTCCTTCACCACGCCCTGAGCGGTGCTGCCGTCAATGGAGAGCGCGCCAACCAGCACGGTAGGCATGTTGTTCATGACTGATGAAAGCGCCGCCGTCAGAAAGCCGGTGCCGAGCGTTGCGCCCCAGACGCCATGCTCGGCAAACCGGTTCAGGGCGGCAGAAAGGTAATCAGTTAGCCCGGCATTGCGTAGTCCGTATACCACCAGGTACATGCCCAGCGAGAAGATAACGATCTGCCAGGGCGCACCTTTCAGTACCTTTCCGGTATCAATCACATTGCCTTTCCGGGCTACCAGCCAGAGAATAAACGCCGCCACCGCGGCCACAAGGCTGACCGGCACGCCGAGTGGTTCGAGGGCAAAGAAGCCGATCAGCAGCAGGATGAGAACAATCCAGCCGGTTTTAAAGGTACGCGCATCGCGAATGGCCTCACGCGGCGCCTTCAGCTTCGCCAGGTCGTAAGTGTCCGGGATGTCCCTGCGGAAAAACAGGTGCAGCATCACCAGCGTGGCGGCCACGGACGCGATATTCACCGGCACCATCACCGAGGCATACTCGCTGAAACCCAGTTTAAAGAAGTCTGCCGTGACGATGTTGACCAGGTTTGACACGATGAGCGGCAGGCTGGAGGTATCGGCGATAAACCCGGCCGCCATCACAAACGCCAGCGTGGCCCCGGGGCTGAAGCCCAGCGCCAGCAGCATGGCGATAACGATCGGCGTCAGAATTAGCGCGGCTCCGTCATTGGCAAACAGCGCCGCCACTGCCGCACCCAGCAGAACGATATACGTGAACAGCAGCCGGCCCCTGCCGCCTCCCCAGCGGGAAACGTGCAGCGCGGCCCATTCAAAAAAGCCGGACTCATCGAGCAGCAGGCTGATAATGATGACCGCAATAAACGTGGCCGTGGCGTTCCAGACAATCTGCCAGACCACCGGAATATCCCCGATTTGTACTACGCCGGTCAGCAGCGCCAGCGCGGCGCCGATAACGGCACTCCAGCCAATACTGAGTCCTTTCGGCTGCCAGATAACCAGTACCAGCGTCAGAATAAAAATCGCACCCGCCAGAAACATACCCTCTCCTTCTTAATTATAACTGCCCGTTGAAGCGGGCTGCTAACTGTACCCTGTAAATATATGCGTTTAATCGAATGTGTTTAGATAAAATTTTTACATGCAGACAGCTTTGCCGTTGGTGGTTGCGTTATCACGCTCAGCCTGCTGACTGAGATGAAGAATTTCATCCCGCTGACACAGATATGCCTGCTCAATGACCGCTGCTGCCCACGCAGGCATGTGTGGCGATAACCGGTAATGGATCCACTTGCCGTCGCGCCTGTCGATAAGCAGTCCACTCTCTCTGAGCAGGGCCAGGTGCCGCGATATTTTTGGCTGTGTTTCTTTCAGGATAGATACAAGCTCGCAGACGCAAAGCTCCCCTTTTTCGCGCAACAACAGCACCAGGCTGAGCCGGGTTTCGTCAGAAAGATTCTTAAAAAGTTGCAGGGGCAGCAGTGACGGCATAATTTCTCCTTCGTGGCGGACAGCAACAAGTCTCGTCTGCTGCAGACGAAAGGTCAACTTTATATTTATAAATTCATATATGTTTTGACGTGCTTACAGGCTTTTCAGTACAGCTTAATGAGGGAATAGCGGTTAAACGATATCACACAGATTTTAACGGCAGCACACTTTCAGCTGCCTTAATGGTCGGGCATGACGAAGTAACATCACAAAAAAAGCCTGTTTCTTTAGTGAACCGTTCTACTTATGGCAGAAAGCAGCATCAGTAAGAGTGGCTTCCGGCCAGATGACCTGCAGTGATAACCGGCACGATATCCTCAGGCTCTTCTGCCTGCTCCAGTTCGCGCAGAATACCGCAGTCCCGTGTTGCCCGGTTGGCATTGCAGTGGCTGTGGAGCTCAAATAGTTGTTTTTCCAGCATATTTAGTTCACGAATACGGGCCTGAACGTGGTTCAGATGTTCATTTATCAGGGCATTAACCGTACCGCAGTCTGCGTCTGGCTGGCTGCGCGCCTGCAGCAACACCCGGATTTCTTCATGGGTCATATCGAGCGCCCGGCAGCGCCGGATAAACATAAGCCTTTCGAGATGTGCGCTATCGTAATGGCGGTAGTTATTAGTCTGGTCCCGCAATGCGGCCTGCAGAAGCCCCTCTCGCTCATAATAACGTACCGTCTCTACAGGACATCCCGCCTGGCGGGCCAGTTCACCAATTTTCATATCACACCTCTTCTGAGCTTGACCCTGTAGTTACATCAGGGTCTTTAATGCCAGTATACGTTATGAACGGGATAAAAAAATGAGTGACTGCTGCAGTAATAAAAAATGTGGATCAGCCGCAACCGGAGAGGAGGCGTCTGTTAAAAATACCGCCACTGCCCCGACTGAGGCTTCAGGGAAAATGCCACCAAAAACGACTCAGACCACACCGGCCTGTTGCAGCACCGGGAGCTGCTGCTCAACGGACGGCCTGAGCCAGATGTCCGAACCGGTTGCAGAGCTTCCCCGCAACGATGACGTTCAGACGCGTCTGCGCATCATGCAGATGGACTGCCCGACGGAGGAGACGCTCCTCCGAAAAAAACTGGCAAAATTACCTGCCGTCAGCAATCTTGAATTCAATCTGATACAGAGGGTGCTTACCGTGACCCATACACCGCAGGCGCTGGAACCGGTTCTGCAGGCGGTGCGCTCGCTGGGTTTTGACCCGGAACCGATTGATAAAGCAATGCAGCCTGAAGGCAGCTGCTGCTCAGGCCGTGAGGCGGAAAATACCGGCGGTTCCTGCTGCTCGCCTGCCCCTGTCACATTCGGTGAGCTGCAGACGCAGCAGGTGACCGCTGACGGGGTGCGTACCAGTATCAGGATCATGCAGATGGACTGCCCGGTTGAAGAGGGCATGATCCGTAAAAAGCTGGACGGCATGTCAGCCGTCAAGGAACTGGATTTCAATCTTATGCAGCGTGTACTGACGGTGGTTCACGCACCGGATACGCTGGAGCCGGTTCTGGCCGCCATTCGTTCTCTGGGCTTTGAACCTGAACTTCCTGACAGTAATGGCCGGCACGCGGTCACTGAGGAAAAGAAAAAACACTGGTGGCCGCTCGCGCTTGCCGGTGTGGCGGCAATCGCCGCCGAAGCCATGCACTGGGCGGGCATGCCGGAATGGCTGGAAGCGGCTCTTGCTCTGGCTGCCGTTGCGGCCTGTGGCCTGTCCACGTACAAAAAAGGCTGGATTGCTCTTCGCAACGGCAACCTGAATATCAACGCCCTGATGAGTATTGCCGTCACCGGGGCGCTGGCGCTCGGACAGTGGCCTGAAGCCGCCATGGTAATGGTGCTGTTCACGATTGCGGAACTGATTGAAGCGAAATCTCTTGATCGCGCCCGCAATGCCATCGGCTCTCTGATGAAGCTGACGCCTGAAACGGCCACGGTTCAGCAACCGGACGGCTCCTGGAAAGAAACTGAGGCCAGGTCTGTATCCCTTAACAGCGTGGTCAGGGTAAAACCGGGCGAGCGTATCGCTCTCGACGGCACGGTGGTCCGGGGCAGGACCGCCATTAATCAGGCACCTATTACCGGCGAAAGTCTGCCGGTGGATAAAGGGGAAGGTGACCCGGTCTTCGCCGGGACGGTCAACGGCTCCGGTGGCTTTGAGTACCGTGTAACGGCCGCTGCCGGAAATACCACGCTGGCGCGTATCATTCATGCCGTGGAGGAAGCGCAGGGGGCAAAAGCCCCTACGCAGCGCTTTGTTGATCGCTTTGCACAAATTTATACCCCTGTGGTGTTTGCTATTGCCGTCGCAGTTGCCGTTCTCCCACCGCTGATTGCAGGTGAAAGCTGGCAGGAGTGGATTTACAAGGCGCTGGTGATGCTGGTTATCGCCTGCCCCTGTGCGCTGGTCATTTCCACGCCAGTGACCATTGTCAGTGGCCTGACGGCAGCAGCCCGCCGGGGGATATTGATCAAGGGCGGCGTTTATCTTGAAGAAGGCCGAAAGCTGAAGTGGCTGGCGCTCGACAAGACCGGCACCCTGACGCACGGTAAGCCGGTACAGACGGATGCGATTATCTATACCGGGGTGGCAGAAGATGAGGGGCGCAGTCTGGCTGTGAGCCTGGCAGGTTACTCCGATCATCCGGTTTCGCAGGCTGTATCGGCGGCATCAGATGGCATTCAGCGTTATGAAGTGGAAAACTTTGAGGCTCTGCCAGGCCGCGGCGTGCGCGGCGTCATCAACGGTCAAACCTACAGTCTGGGCAATCTGAGGCTGGCTGAAGAAACGGTGCGCTGTCCGGAAGCGGTCAGGGCTGCACTAACGGAACTGGAGACCGGGGGTAAAACGGTCATCATGCTCTGTGACACTCATCAGGTGCTAGGGCTGTTTGCGGTGGCTGATACGGTGAAGGAAAGCAGCCGCGAGGCGATAAGTCAGTTGCATAGTCTGGGTGTTAAAACGCTCATGCTGACCGGAGACAATGCGCACACTGCGCAGGCCATTGCCGGTCAGGTTGGTATCGATGAGGCGCGGGGGGATCAACTGCCGGAAGATAAACTGCGTGCTGTAGAAACATTTACGGCGCAGGGCACGACCGGCATGGTGGGCGACGGCATCAATGATGCACCGGCGCTGGCCCGCGCCGATATCGGCTTTGCCATGGGTGCAATGGGCACGGATACCGCCATCGAGACTGCCGATGTGGCCCTCATGGATGATGATTTGCGTAAAATTCCGGCTTTTGTCCGACTCTCCCGGCAGACGTATAACATTCTGGTTCAGAATATCGTTATGGCTATTGGGATCAAGGCAGTGTTCCTGGCCCTGACCATTGCAGGTATGGGGACCATGTGGATGGCCGTATTCGCGGATGTGGGGGCAAGCCTGCTTGTCGTGGCAAACGGTCTGCGCCTGTTGCGTAAGTAACCTGTCTGGCTGCTCTTCCGGTAAAGACAGGCACCTGAAAATAGCCGCTAATCTGCACTCCGATAAAGGAAGAGAGTATGAAACCGCGTAACATGATTTTATTGCTGATGCTCGCAGTCGTGTTTCCGGCAACGGCTGCGCAGGCAGTACACGGAAACCATGCCGGAATGTCACCGTCTTCTGAGGCCTATATGGACGGCATGAATAATATGCACGAAGGAATGATAAAGGCCGTACAGGACCCGGATGCAGACAGGGCATTTGCCAGGAGCATGATTGAACATCACAAAGGAGCCATTGCCATGGCCGAAACGGAACTCCGTTATGGTAAATCACCGGCAATGCGGAAGATGGCTGAAAGCATTATCAGCGCCTAGAAAGAAGAAATACGGCAGATGGAAGTATGGCTCAGTAAATAAGCTCTTTTTTATTACTTTCGTTACGGCGTAGCAGCTCCTTACTACGCCGTCCTTCACACACATAAAGTGAATTCCGGTCAGGGCCTGCTACAGAATACGTGGGATATCTGTTTTCATAAGAGCGGCGTTCAGTTTTTCCACATCACCTTCTATTACTTCTTTCTCATCGGGCGTCAGTGGCACTTCTTCAAGATAATGTTTTACCGATGCCTTACTTTCCAGTAACAGTCCTCTTGCACTTCTCTTTGGCAGATTAAAATCACATCCGATGCATGCCATACGGTGCGGGCAACTGCTCCAGAAGGGATTAGTACAGAAAGAGTCGCCCAGATCATAATATGTCGCAGGTCCCGTGAGGCTGGTTGCTGCGGGGTCATGATCAATCAGCACGCTTATCATGTGCGCTACCCGGTCAGCTTTAACAAAAGAGGCAGCAAGCTGCGTCGGGCGTATTCGAATATAATGCATGGTGGATTGCGGCGAAGAGTGTCCTGACCACTGCATCAGCTCGTATAAAGACATGCCCTGAGGAACACTGGCCAGGGCAGTTACGGCCGATGCGCGTCCCCTGTGGCTGGTAATGGGGCCCCGGCTGTCTTCCTCAGGCACTCCTGCCCGGGCACAGAGAACCGGAATAACGGTGCGGTTTATTATGTCTCTTCCCACCGGTTTGCCCCGGTACTGAAACAGAAAACGGACTTTTTCACCGGTGCGTTCATCCGTCAGAGCTGCCTGTTCTTCTGGTCGTTCTGCCAGCCAGATATCGACATACTTTTTCACCACTGCAGAAACCGGCTTAACAAAGGCTTTAGATGTCTTGCCGGCCGGCACGTTCAGATAGCAAAGAGTCCCGGCAGGAATGGTACTGCCGTCGTCCCGGTTAATATCTTCCGATTGTGGAATGATGCAGCCAGCGGTCAGGCGCATCAGCTCATTCTGACGCAGCCCTGCATGCGTCCAGATGACTGCCATAGCCTGCAGCATAGAGAGGGGGTAGTGAATTTCACTGAGCAAATCTTCCTGACGCAGATTCAGGCTTGCCCAGACCAGTTTCAGCCATACAGGATCATCAATAACACGCGGATTGACGCCCTGACGAAAGAGCGGTGTATCAGGTGTGGAGAGATGGCGGGCCGGACTGAATTTCAGACGTCCCCATTCCCAGAGTTCGTAGTCAAACATAAAACGACGAACGGCATACACGAAACCGGCACGGGAATTTGGCAGCATGGGCTCTCCGGAACGTGGAGAGCGGCGCACCCCACGTTCTGTACCCAGTGAAAGTTCATCAACCTTCATTCTTCCGATTGCAGCAATGAAGCTGGCGCAGATCTCCATTGTCCAGTCGGACGGCGAGCGAATTTCCGGATGCTCGCGGGCGAGCCACAGACCGCAGCGGAGGATAAAGCTGTACTGGCTCTCTCTGGACCGGGGCCGAAGCACCGACGTTTCTCTCCAGCGCCGGCACCACGTTACCCACTCTGTGGCAATATTTTCTGTGGGTTTTTCGTGCCACTCACGGTAATTGCGCATACGTACGGCACTTTTGAGGATGCCCATTGCGGCCAGCGCATGTGAAACTCTGCCTACTGTTCGTGCGATTCCCCGATCGTGATAATTCTGCGCGCGCCACAGGAGTTCAGTTGTGAAGCTTTCAAGCTCAGGATTATTGTTCATCATCATCAGTATGCCCAGCAGGGCTGACAGGGCGTTTTTCTGGTTCTGTCGTTTGTATCCCAGCGAGACAAGCGTATCAGTCAGCCGGTTGAGTTCCTGAATGAAAATGTCCCGGCCATAGATGGCACAGGCGTACAACGACGGAGCACCATGATGCGGCAGGTCGAACGGTGAGGGAAACGGGCCAAGATGGAAGGCAAATGCCGCAATAAGGGGCCTGCCGGAACGGTGCTGCAGGCACAACGTCAGCCACTTTTCCGAATCCCACAGCCAGCAGGGTTTCCTTGTCCGGTGTATTTCCGCCAGCACGACAGGAATGATAATCCTGACGAGTCTGTCACTCGTACCGCTGCGGGCGGCAATATCCTGAAGTGGCCGCAGTAAAGATGACAGCGGACCTTGCTTGCTCAAAGCAGAGATACGTTTGTGCCCTGTGCTTAATGCCTCAAGCTCTTCAATGCTTAACACATTATTCAGCTGATAATCTGAACGCCTGAAGGGGACATAAATTTTATGAATTCCTGTTTCTGCTTTCATCACACGGCTCCCGCCTGAAAGATAAGCCCTGCAATCTTACGGTCGGTTTCAGCGACGGCAGCAGCCATGCGGGCAGCCATATCCGTTCCCGACAGATGAATATAAATTTGTGTTGTACGTGGGTCCCTGTGCCCTGCATAAGTAGCCAGTTCATGCAGTTTCCATCCGGCCCGTGCCAGATGCGTCAGCCGGAGGTGACGAAAAGTATGCGTGGTGATGTCTGGCTGATCAGTCTCTGCCGCCCATTTCCGTACGGTTTTACTCCAGCTCCAGAAAGAGAGAGGAGCGCCGTAATTACGGTCAGAGACGGAACGGAACAAAGCACCGCCTGACCAGCCTTCCAGCCGTAGCTTTTGAAAATGGTTTGCCAGTACCGGCGCAACGTCGGCGCTATAGCAGACCATTCTTTCCCGTCTGTTTTTCGTCGTTTCTGCCCGGATGCGTATCAGGCGATGAGCCAGGTCAATGTCCTCAAGCCTCAGAGCCGTCACTTCAGTACGTCGGAGCGCCCCATAATAAGCCAGAGCAAGCATCAGTCGGTCACGCAGAGGCGCTGCAGAAACGTGTTTCAGGAACCTGAGCCACTCCCCGTCATCGGGAATAACGGGGAGTCGGTTGATACGTGGGATCAGGCCGCGTCCGGTATAAATGGCACCAGGCAAACCCGAACGGGGTAACGGGTTGAGACTGCAAATATCCTGATAAACCAGAAAGTCATACCAGAGACGAAGAGCTGAAAGGCGCAACTGGAGCGTGGCGCTTGCAACGGACGACGGCATATCAGGGAGCTGAGGTCGGATATATCCTGCAATGTCTTCAAAGGAAGCTCTTTCAGGAGCAATGTCGTGTATTTCACAGAAGGCAAAAAAATGCGTCAGGGCACTTCGATAGGCTTTAATAGTTGCGCTGGCTCTTCCTAAATTCGAAAGAATTGTAAGCCACTGCTCAGTCAGCAGAAGAGCAGATGCGGAATGCATGGAAGTGTTCACGGCCTTCCCCTTTCAGTTCATAACAACTGATTAAAGTTTATACCGAAGATGTTGCATTCCATTTAACTTACTATAAGCTGTAATTACTTGAAAATGCTACAACACCCTTTTTCTCAGCCTCACGACCAACCTTGAACCAGGGATCGCCCATTTTTAACCCAAGTGATTTTGCTGCTGAGGAACGGGCTATTATGCAGCCATCGTTATTAGACAGCACCACCACAGGTTTGCCACGGAGATCTGGTCTGAAAACTGTCTCGCAGGAAGCGTAAAATGAGTTAACATCGACTAGGGCGAACACTGCTAAGCGCCCCTAAACTTGAATGAATGCACAAGATGGCGTACCACACCGAAGACAACGGTTTCGATGTCGTCAGTCAGGGGTATAGCTGAATATGCGGGATTAGCTGGCAACAGGGCTGGAGAAGGCAACAACTGCAGTCGTTTACAGGTAAACTCTCCATTTACAGCTGCAATGACAATATCACCGTGCTTGGCCTCACGAATACATTCAACTATTAATAAATCTCCATCTCTGATACCGGCGTTACGCATCGAATCCCCTTCTGCTCGCACCAGGTAAGTACTTTCTGGATAGCGGATACAAAGGTCATCCAGGGAAAGACGCTTTTCAACATAATCCTGAGCGGGAGAAGGGAAACCACATGAAACCCCATCGCCAAACAAAGGAACACATGCCAGTGATGGATTGCTACCTGTAAGTCTGGCTATCGCCGCCATCATCAAAACCGGTGTGTTTGCTGAATTTTTCTGCGAACTTTTATCCCAACACATCGTCTGTTCTAAAGGAATTGGCATAACTCGCCCCCCTCAAATTATACTGTTTATAAATACAGTATAATAATGCATTTTCAACGATGACAAGCTGTAACTATTTGGAAAAAAGTAACCTGATGAGTTTTAAAGAATTAATTAGTGTTCTCAGTCAGGTATCATGGATGTTCGTAATTGCACAAAAATTCCGCTATAGTCCCTTTAGAATTCACGTAATTCGGAGGGGGTGATGTATCAGTCTCAAGAGAAACGCGCCTGGAATCGTGGCGTCCGTTTTGCGGGTATATGGAAACGAGCCAGAACTACTCTATTAAACTGGGATAAACGGTGTGTGTCGTGGGCGGCTACTCATCGTCTACCGTCTTGGTGTGGGCATATCCCAATGATACCCATTGCATGTTTTGTAATCCTCACTTTTGGATCATTGTTTCTCATTAGTGCCGTGCTCTCACCTCATAGAAAACATCTCTCCGAAAGTGAAAATGCACCATGTGAGAACTTTATGGAAGAGCAGCCAGGTTATGGAAAATATCGTGATGGCCAGCATGGATGGGGATGGTACGACGCTGCAGGGCGTATGGTTAACGAGGATGAGTAAGGGCTCCCCCTTACTCATTTGTGACAATTTACGCTTACTTCATAGCTTTATTTGCAACAGCATTAGCTCCAGCCTCTCCCAACTTACCTCCAGAGCTTTCAGCTTTTGCTGTTCCTTGCTGATATGCTGAGCTTAAAGCATTCCCGATGGTAACTCCTGCCCATGATAATGCCCCTAACCAAACAGCAGGAAGTACCAGAAACATAGTGCCCATAACCAGATTCATAATAAGGTCATCTGAGCTGTTCTGCAGTCCCGCCATATTGAACCGACTGTGTGTATCCGAACTGTACAACGCGGTTAACAGCCAGCTGTCGAGCCAGCGCGCCAGTTCCCACCAGAATGTCAGGAAGTTAAGAGCAAACATCACAAAGGTCAGCGTAATAACGGTTTTGAATTCGTAGGCCGCAAATGCCAGGATCAGCGGCAGCATGACATATATTGCCATCAGCAGGATGGCCTGCACCATTGGCAGCGCCTGTCGCATCGCATCGAACGCCGGGAACGCGGCCAGACTGCCGAGGGCCGTACCGCCAATGGAGGCCACGCGCGCCGCGGCATTATCCAGGGTAAAATCGGCATTGCCGCCATAGCCGGCATACACGTGACCATTCTGTGAGACAGTCAGGCTTTCCGGGCTTACCAGACGACGGATGACGGCTTCCTGATAGTCACTGTCGTTAAAGCCTGACATTTTCATTGCGGCCGAGATACGCAGCCACATATCGGGGTCGGCCTGATCTTTCACCCGCGCTTTCAGTCCTGTGTCCGTACTGCTCCACCACTCGCTGCAGGTGGGATAGCCTCCTCTTCCGGTATTGGGCCGGCCACTGTCCCGGCTGTCAGACCATGGGAACGCAGCCCGGGGCAGTTTGGACTGCAACGAAGGATAGTACCGGCTCAGGAATGTACTGCTGCCAATCCATTCGATATCACGCAGCGTAGTTTTGTCCTTTGTCTGGCCCTGATCCTGTTGCTTCCACAGATACAGCGCAACCGAATAGCAGTCGTTGGTGAAGTCCTGCAGTTCCTGCGCCAGCGCTTTGTTGTCGATACGCGTATGCTGCACTTCAAAGCGGATCTGCCGCATGTCAGGGCGGCAGGGAATGGTCGCCACGGCCGCCTGGGTTACCCCTTTCGAGAGTTTATGAATCAGCACCCACCACACCGGTGCTGCGGCCGTCTGGTCGTTGAGACTGGTGACCACGCCGGCATACCCGCTTTCATCCGGCGCTTTTGGCGTCCACACACCACAGCTCTTTGCCCGGGTTGTGTCGTACTGCATCGTACTGAGGCTGACATTAATCAGCGGTACGCAGCAGGCAATCATCACCAGGAATCCGGCATACAGCGCGTTCTCGATACGAGGCAGCGACAGCATCCCCTTGTTGCCTTCATCCTCCCCCTCTTCACGGACTTTGAGCCAGATCCCCACCACCTTAAACGCCAGCGGCAGGACAAAAAGCCCGGTGCTCAGCAGGACATTCCACAGGCCGTTATTGATCACCCAGCCGAGCAGCGTGAGAAAATACTCAAGATAGCTGTTTGTTGTCATCGTCAGGCTCCCGGACCGGTAAACATCGCGTACTCACACAACGCGATAAAAAGCACACTGACCACACTGATGCGCAGCAGCGGCCGCCGGTATGCCTCCCGAAAACCCGGCGCATGCCGGATTTTCCAGAGGCCCCAGGCAACAAGCGCATACAGCGCCAGTCGCCACATCAGCCAGCCGTAACGCGTCGACTGCATCCAGCTCCGGAATGCAGCAGCTTCAGTCGGATGTTTCATGGCGGTGTCAGCCATCATCAGTGAGACCACCATGAACAGCGCCATACAGGCGAGGAAGAAGCCGGCACGGGTCAAGACTTTCCTGACAGTCGTTTTATTACGCATCCTTATTCCCTCATTCAGCCGACTGCGGCGCTGCCATCTGGTTGAAGCGACTGTCGGTATTGTCATCGGACTGGGTCTGCGGGTTGGTTTCGACGCGCTGATTCTCCCTGTCGATAATGGTCAGCACAGAATTACGTGACAGTTCGCGCTTCATCTCCATCTCGTTTTTCAGCGCCGCGATTTCCCGATCCAGCGCCTCAATGCGCTGGCCGGCGGTATCAATGGCCTTTGGCTGGGCAGCGGCATTCGGCTCCGACATACCGGTAACCATCATGCGACGCATCAGCAGCGCCGTTTCCACCGTGTCAGACATGGCCAGTTCGCCTGCAAGGCGGGCGGTTAGGGCCGCGTTATCCGGATCACGCTGCAGGGCTTTAATCACGCCGGCCGTCACCGGCAGTCCGCCAGTTTTCAGCTTCGCCAGATTCGCGGCCGTGGGCTTTTCCGTACCGTTGACGAGCCTGACCAGCTGCTCAGCGTTGGCTTTGGTTGCCTCTTCCAGCAGTGGGGCAAAACCGGTGCCGGCAACGGTCGTACCGGGCTGGTCATCCGCATCACCGCTGGTACATTCACTCGCGTTGGCACAGGTGCGCATCGAGCGATCGCCCAGCACCTTCACGGTCATGGCCGCCGCCTCTTCCGCGCTGCCGAATTTAGAGCATGCGCCACCGTTACAGCTGCTTTCGCCCACGGTCGAATCAGACGTGACGGGCAGACCGTTCATCATGTTGTAGCCGGCAGCGACAAGGTCATGGGTGACACGTATCGCGGGCTGCCCCGCCCCCCCACGTTTTTGGCCGCCAACCCAGTTACTACCTGACGCGCCGCTGGCCTTGCGACCTGCGTCATCAACACGAACTGCGTCAGCATCACCGCTGTTTACGATGGATTTGTACTCATCCATCATGGCCTGCTGCGTCCAGTTACTGCTGTCGCTGAAGTCCATCATTTTTTTCGCCATGTTCTGGCAGTTGAGTTGCGCCTTGTCGAATGACACATTGGCCTGAAGCACGCCGTTGGTGAGCATGTCATACAGACCGGGGTTAGCCCGCTGAATGACCATCGCCGGCAGACTGGCCACCGCGCCGGTGGCCCCCTGAATCACGTCGCCCATCAGGTTTTTAAAGCCTGATGTGACGCCGTTGAGCTGGTTGCCGACTGTGGTTTTCAGATCAAAATTGCCGCACATCAGGTCACTGCTCCAGCCGGTATTCAGCCCCAGCTTCTGCATATTGCCGCGCGTGGCCGGCTGGGAAATGACCGAGCCGCCGCCGAGGGTGTAGAACAGTTTGTCCGACACCGCACCATCGACGGACTTGCCGTAACCGATGGCGCTGTTGTTCACCTGCGGCAGGGACATGCCCAGGATGGTATTGTCATCATCGGCCGCGTGCGCGCCCGGGAGGACAGTCAGCAGTGAGCCGGTCAGCAGCAGGCTTAAGCGAACGGCTGAAAATGAAGGTGTTTTTTTCACGGTTTTCCTCATCAGATATCAGTGCTGCCCAAAAATTTCTGCCCGCGCTTTTTGCAGCAGCTGTAGGGCTGCCAGAACGCAAAGGCTTCATTGTTATCGCTCGCGGCGGTATAGCTCCCGTCCGGGAAGACGGCACATGACTGAGTCATGTGGGGAGCCAGCCGCTGCCATTTGTGATTGCGCGTGCCGGTGTTTTCCGTGACTTCGCCCGGTGGCCAGTACCCGTCATGATGGCTGCCCTGGAGCACCTGATAAACATGGGGCTGCCCGGCGCGGGTGATAATGTCTGCCACACGCTGCGCCACCACGGCAGAGGCTTTGTCATCATCGGTCTGGCTGATAAACCCCGAACGGGGATAGATGTTGCCCCACATATTGGCTGCTGCCTGACTGCCGATTTCCCGCTGGCCGGGCACAAGCGCTTCCGGATACAGGGACTCCGGTACGCCCGTGCGCCAGGCCGCCGAATCCAGCGTACTCAGGAAGTAAGGCATTAACGGGGTGGCTGCGGTATCACAGGAATAGCCCGGAATACTGCCGCCAATCAGGGAGGTGGCCGGGTGGCCAATCGCATCGGCATACTTGAAACGCACGGCGGACTTGCGCTGGCCGGGATTTTTCATGTCTGCCGGATTGGCTCCTCCGGCAGAAACACCGGAAAGCCCGCTGGTCACGGCACTTTCCAGCCCGCCGGCGGTCTGGCTGACAAACGCCATTTCCTGCCACGGGTTGCCGCCCGGCGCGACATAGGTCG
Organism: Dryocola sharpae; assembly: GCF_051307055.1. Lineage (GTDB taxonomy): Bacteria > Pseudomonadota > Gammaproteobacteria > Enterobacterales > Enterobacteriaceae > Dryocola. Next base: position 3,951,278 of record NZ_CP149994.1, read on the forward strand.
AAACGACTGCCTGAGGAATGAAGTGGGTGACTTTGACCGACGTGCGCACCTTGCAGCCAAAGGGGGTGCAGAACAGCCAGTAACAGATGCCACTGACACGCCAGCTGATACAGTTTTGCGATACGGCGCTGGCAATAATCTGCGCCGTGTTAAGTGCTGCAACAGCTGCCGGCGCGGTTGCCGTACCCAGTACCGTGGCAACCGCCAGCGAGCACACTGTGGTTCTGATGCGGGAAGGTTTTGTATTCACTGACCACCCCCCCGGTTACGCAGGGAAGTGGCCACGTCAACATCCGTGGTGCCGTACACCACATCGCGGTCATCAAACACCACGGCCGGCACTTTTTTAATGCCCAGTTCCCAGGCCCGGACCACCTGGCGATAGGAATCATTCAGCTGCAGCTGTTTTTGTTGCCAGGCAGATGATGCCATAACCTGCCTGACCTGTGCTTCGGCCTGCTGCGGGTCTGCAGGCAGTTCCCCGAACATCTCGGCCTGCAGTTGGTCAGGACCATCAAGAAGTACCACCGGCACGTCCGGCGGCAGATTTGCCGGCAGATGCTGACTGTCGGTGAAGACGACCGTGCCGGCCAGTACGGATGCCGGCAGCAGAGCCGGCAGGAAAACAAGTGAGGTCAGTTTCATGAATCGGGGCTCCGTCAGACTGAATCGCCTGACAGCGTGCCCGTGGCCGTTCAAAAAAGCCGCATTAAATTCTATACCCGAACAAAAAAATTAATCAGCGAATCTGTAGCTTTTGCAGTAGGAAATGATCACAACCATTTAGCTAATGATATAACTACAGACGGTTAAACCCGGCATAAAGTACTAATCTGTAATCATTCAACTAAATTGCCAGAGGTGATGATGAATATCAGGTATCTGTATGGAAAGGAGAAGATTCTTGGCCCCGTTATCCGCGACGAAGCTCCGATACGACTGTGTGACCTGACGCATTATTCACGCATGGAAAACGAAAAAATGCGCGATAATGAAATGGAAAAAATTTTCACTCCGGATCGTTATCAAGTTGCTATAAAAATTAATGGGCGCACCCTTAACCCTGACGATATGACTGCAGATCCCATGTTTACGCTATCGCCTCGTCATTGTTATTGTATATGTTTGAGTAATCGGCAAGATGAGCCAGAACTCTATGCTGCTTTTAAAGCTGATATCTGCATCGCATTCGACGTTGATCTCCTCCAAGAAAGACTTTCTCTTTTAGACCACAGATTCCCGGGTACTGAAATTAAAGGGAAAGATGTGATCTATTATCATCCAGGAACGGCACCAGACAGCTTCACTCCTGAAGAACTTGTTTTTTTTAAACCAAATATATTTTCTCATGAAGCAGAGTATAGGATTGCGCTATTTTATCCTCTAAACAAAACAGGGTTTGCATACGAGGGAGGAGTTTTACCTTTCAAAATGGAAGGTGAATCAATGTTCATGGATATTTCCCATCAGCAAAAAGGATTTATAAGTGAATGCGTTAAGAAGGTTATGCGAAGGAAATCTTCTTGACCTCGTAGTCAATTTTATGACGTTACTTAGCAAAAAACCGGCCCTGAGGGCCGGTATGCAATATTGTTATTTTCTTTTTGTAATCATGCCCCTGGTGAAGGCAAGTCTGTAGTTATACGTCAAGCCCGTTAATCCACAGCATCAGATACACCAGGTCAGCCGAATCCGGCACCGTGATATACCAGCGCGGATGCGCATACTCCTCTTCCTGCGGCCAGCTCGTCTGTCCCGTCACGGTGATAAGAATATTCACCGCCTGCTTCAGCTTTCCCTCAAGATAGATGGCCACGCTGCTGCTGAGTCCCACCCGGTGCGGGTGACACGTCATTTTGACCGGCCCGGTCAGGCGCTGCCTGAGCATCGCCCGCAGCCTCACCAGATGCTGATGTGTCGCCGGGAGCACGCCGGGCTCCCCCTGAGGCGACAGGGTGAAAAGCGCACCGCCACTGTGCTCATGAATGGCGGGTTCAGGGTACTTCAGTGTCATCATACCGTGGCAGGCTCCTGTTGTTTATCCGTCAGACCGCGCAGACGGTCCAGATTCTGCGCGACGCGTTTTGCCGCCTCGAGTTCGCTGCAGTGAAATTCATTCATCAGCGCCCGGCGTTCGGCTTTCTCTTCTTTTTCCGTCATGCCCAGTGCCAGGAAGAGACTGGGCGGCACGGCACGAAACAGCGCTTCGATCCGTTTCGCCAGCACCACGCCTTCCGTATAACACCCCGACAGTTTACTGGCGGAAAGCAGCACCGATTCCTGCTCCGGCGTGAGCGCGCGGAAACGGCTGATATCTTTGACCTCCTCCGGGGGCATGGTCAGACAAATCCACCATTCCGCCATGTTCAGCATTTTTTCGGCAATATCCGGGTAGTCTTTAAGGTTCTGGGTGGCCAGCCACAGCCAGGCACCGAGCTTACGCCACATCTTGACCACCTTCGTCATGTAGGGCGACAGCAGCGGGTTGACCGTCACGATATGCGCCTCATCCACCGTGAAGACAATATCCCGGCCCAGGAACTGGTCACGCTCCGCGATGTTGTTGATCATGTTGGTCATCGAGACCATGGTCAGGGCCATCTGCGCCTCGTAACCCTCACGCGCCAGATGCCCCAGGTCGACCAGCGTCACGTCCGCTTCCGGCCACAGCTCCCCTTCGCGGTTGAACAGCTCCGCTTCAAAGCTCCCGGCCTGAGTGAACATGCCCAGGGATTCCGCCATTTCCGCCGCTTTCGCCTTGCGCTGAGCATTGCGGACATTGATGACGCCCTCATCGTTGTCAGAGGCAATGTCGTACAGCGCCTTCTGCAGGTCAGACGGCAGCATCTGCCGCCCTTCCTTATACGTGGCATGTGCCGCCATCAGCAGCGCCTCACGTATCATCGCCCTGTCGGCACGCTTAAGGTCAGCCTCTTCTTTCGGGTCGCCGCCGGTGATCATCATGCGCGCGGAGATTTCCATTTCACCGAGAACGTCACGCTTGTCATCCTCGCCATCGTCGTCCGTGTCGATATCAGGCAGGTCGCTCTCATCCACGGCCTGGGCGGCCAGGCCTTCTTCCACCAGTTTGTGAGCATCAGCAAACGGCGGCAGACTGACGCCGCTTCCGGGTTTGACGCTGATTTTATTCACCGTCAGCCCGAGGCTGTCAAAGAAGTCGGCCAGCAGGCCGAACGAGTTGCCGGCCTCCGCAATAAACAGCCGCGGACGATGGACGGCCATCAGCTGGGAGAGCGCGGCACACAGCGTGGCCGACTTGCCCGCCCCGGTCGGGCCGAACAACAGCAGATGCGCGTTCTGGGTGCGGTCGAGCTTGTTGAGCGGATCGAATGTAAGGGTATCCCCGCCGCGGTTGAAAAAGCTGAAGCCGGGATGCCCCGTGCCGGTTTCCCGCCCGGTTACCGGCAAAAGTCCTGCCAGGTGCTGAACCCATGTCAGACGGGTATACCAGTGTTTTTTGTCGCTGTCCGGGTTAAAGCACATCGGCAGCGCCCGCAGCCAGCTGTTCAGCGGACCTTCTTCAAACTCCGGCCGTACCGGCTGCAGACCGGCCCCTAGCAATACGGTGGACAGCTCCAGCCGCTTGCGCTTCAGGCTGGTCATGTCGTCGCCGCGCAGCAGGAAGGTGATCCCCGCCCGGTACAGCTTGTGCCGGTTGCCCAGATACTCTTTGACCGTCTTCACATCCTGGCGGACGCGGCCCGACTCGGTATTCTCACCGACCGCATTTTTCGACAGCCGGTTAAACTGCTCTTCAAGCCGGTCCTGGGGCTGTACCACCACGGTCATGCACACCATGGTCCCTTCCGGAAACATATCCATCAGGGCATTAATTTTCTTTTCACCCCGGCTTTTCTCGCCGGTCAGGGTGCCCGGCTCCGGCGGTGTACGCAGTTTTTCCACCGCCACCGCGCAGTGCGGCTTGTTGTCAATCCACCACACGCCGTTTTCCGGGTCTGAAACCGGCGGCGTGAACCACAGGGTTTCGGCAAAATCATTGCTGACCGGCACGGTGCCTTCAGGTGTCTCGCGCGGGTCTGCGTAAGCAGCCTGCCGATAGAGCGTGGTTTTCTCCACCCAGTCCGGTGACGGATTGAACAGCCGCAGCAGCCAGCCATGCACCTGCAGGCCGTTCTGCCGGGTGCAGCGGATCCCCGCCCCGCCCAGGGCATTAACGACCCGGTCACACACCTGATTGAGCATCGCCACCGGCGGCATCGGATCCCGGCTTTTACCAAGCCAGCGATAAACAACCATCCGGGTGCGGCGCTGCTGCCCGCGCCACGGCTGGCCGGTAATCAGCGAGTCAGTAAAAAGTCCCTCAGGCCGGGAGATACTGCGGATATGGCGCTCCATTTCACCCAGCCAGGCGTCGGTAAACGCCGTGCGCTGTGCATGTGGTTTGACATACCCGCGCAGCCTGTCCAGGTACGCGTCAGTGTCGTCCTCGTCCTGGCAGAAGAACTGCACGACCCAGGGATTCACGTCATGTTCATCAAAGCTGTCCTGAAGTGCATCCTCAACCGAGTCCCGGATCTGCTCCAGGCGCTCTTCGGTTCGCCCTTCGGTCGCCACCGGTGTCACATCATAAACGGCCCCCACCGACACGCCGTCATCAAGCAGGAGACACTGCTCTTCATCGAGAAATTCTGCCCAGGGCAAAAAGTCAATGATGGACGGATTGGCGTGATAAACCTTCTCCTCATCCTGGCGCGTCATTTTCCCGGGGCGCTTCAGAGGTTGCCGGCCCTTCACGGCCGCGGTCAGGGTTTCATCTGCCTGAACGGACTGGCCGTCATCAACCGGCGTCTGCCGGTCGGTGGATTTATTACGCGTAAACAGTGAAAGCATTACAGGGCCTCCGTGCGCTCGCCAGGCATGGCATACTGCGTCTGGCTGTAGAACGGGAACACAGTGCTGTAACCCGGCACCGGCGTGTTACCGTCTGCCAGATGGGGATACAGGTACATCACCATGTCGGGGTTGGGCAGCCGGGGAAACTGCTGGGTGATTTCGCTTTCCTGAGTACGGCTGTAGCTGCGGTCGGCCTGCGCGTCCGCCTGCGTTTCGCTGCCCGTCAGCGGGCGTCGCAGCGTGTCGCGGGCCGCCGCAGAATGGCGGGAAGTACTGCCGCCACCGTCCGCCCCGTTCCACAGTTCAAGCATGGTGTTATCGCCCGCCGGCAGCATTTCCTCTTTGGAGGTTGAGCAGCCGCTGAGCATTACACAGCTCAGGGCCAGAATGAAAACCGTTCTGTACATTACCGGTATCTCCTTTGTGAGGCGGCCGGATCGTAACCGCCGCAGATAAAAACGAACGCACTGACATTCAGCAGGTGCCCCAGCTCCCGTAATGTCATACGCGGGCAGTAAAGCCGGCGCGGGATTTTCGGGCTGCGCCACGAAACGGCACACTCCCGGGCACTGAGCGGCAGGGAGAACCTGCCGATATCCAGTAAAAGCTGGCCATTGCGCCAGCGCAGTAAAGGTGCGCCGGCAGGCAACAGCGCGACGGGTCGCAGCAACAGAACCGCAGAAGACGCAGGGATCACGTCAATATGCCAGCCTGCCCCGTCGCTGAACATCCAGCACACGGATGAAAGAGGGAAAAACGTTATCTGTCCCGCCATGGCCGTGTACTCAGTCCAGTCCGCCATTGTCACTGACGCCACCCGGCAGGGTGAAGTCGTAGCGCACCTTACGGCCCTTATCTTCATAATCAATGGCCAGCTGACGGGTGATATGCACGGCGAGACGGGCACCGGGCGGCACATAAATGGCATCAAACGTCATCCCGTAACGCTGTTTGATCCAGTCGGTGGTTTCAGACATGCCGCCGGAAATGGCTTTCCCCAGCGCCGCCTGTCCGGCGTCGCCGGTCATGGTGGCGGAAATGCCATTCACGTTGTTCTGCGTCGTGTACTGCCCCTGGCTCATCGCTTCACCCGCCGCACCGGCAGCCGACAGGCCAAAGATGGTGGGCAGGTAGGTGGAGGCGTTGGACTTACGTTCGCCGCCAATGCACGGGATCCCGTTTTCATCCGAAATCCAACCGATACCGCCACTGGTGCCGGTATCCTGTTTAGCCTGAGCGTTATTATTTTGCCCGCCGGCGTTGTTACTGGTGTCGGGTCTGGGGAGGGTGCGCACCGTACCGTCGGAAAAAACAAAGGTGACGCTGTTAACCTGCCCGCGCACGCAGGACAGCGTCCAGTCGCCGCTGGCCGTCCCCGAAACAATCGCCCCTTCGACGTCCGGTAACTCGATGCCGTTCGCCGTCAGGTTATCCTTACCGATAAGCACCTTGAACGGATAAGGATCGGTCACGGTGCCGTTGATGGGCACCCGGCCAAGCAGTGCCGTCATGGCGCGGCTGCCGACCAGCGTGGAATTTTCCGGCAGCGTGTAAACCGGCTCGGCGCTCTCTTCCGCCCCTTTTTCATTCGTCCGTCCCTTCACTTTCTGCTCATAGGCGGCTTTCTGGCGGGTCAGCTCATTTTCCCCCAGAAAAGAGGTCGGGAACTGAGGTGAGGCTTTGCCGCTGGCCGCATCCCGCGGATCCGTCTCTTTCTGGTCCGTCGGCGCGACCCACATCATGCCGTCACTGCCCTGAGAAGCGCTCCCCCCGGTGCTGCTGCCCATGCCGTCCAGTCCCAGCCCCAGCGGGATATCGCTGTCCGCCGTTTTTTTCTCGCTGTCAGGCTTTTTGAGTTTGTCAGTCAGCTCCTGGATTTTCGCCGTCAGGCTCAGTTGTTCGTTCTGAAGCTGAGCCTGCCGCTTGTCGTACTGCTCGCGCAGGCCATTAACGGCCTCATTCACCTGTCCTGAAACGTCCTGATTGCGCCGGCGCAACCGTTCGTTTTCTTTCACCAAATCCGCGTTCTGCTTATCCAGCGTTTTCTGGCGGTCACGCACATCGTTCAGCCGGCCGATGAGCGTGCGCAGGGTGTCCTCCGGCGTGTCGCCTTCCACCCCCAGCGCCTTCAGTTCATCCGGCGAGAGGTTTTTCAGGGAGCCGCTTTGTTTTGCCTGAGGTTGTTCTGCCGGTTCGTTTTTGCAGCTTTTGAGCCCCACGGCCAGCCCGGCAATCACCACGGCCGGCACGATAAACTTCACCAGGGCATTAGATTTAATCTGCATGGCGGGCCTCCTGTTTTACCGTGCTGGTCGCTTTACGCAGTGCAGACGGCTCAGCAATGAATGCGCTCTCCGGACGACCGGCGGTCACCACATACACCGTGGTGGTGTCTTCAGGCGTGCCGGCCGGACCGACCCAGCGGTGCTGGAAGGTGGCGGACACAAACTGTCCCTGCAGCGAGCGTGGATCCAGAACGACCTTACGGCTGCCGGTGTTCGTGAGCCTGAGTGCCACCACGCTGCGGTTTGCCACACCCCAGCCAGCCAGCGGCGTGACCGTTAATGGTTCAGAGGGATACAGCGTGCTGACACGTCGGGGCAGATGAGGATTGACCGGATGAATACCCGGGACCGCCTCGACCGTACGTGCCGGAGCATAAAGGCTCTGAGCGGCATATCGGGTCAGCAGCACCGGGATGGGGGCGCTGTAGCGGATTTTTTTACGCTTTGCCTGAGTACCATCATCGCTGCCGGTGGGAGCAGATGAGCCTGATCCGGAAGCAGCCCGGTCTGCACCACCTGGCTGACCGGCCGCATCGCCGGCGTGACTCAGCGTGCTGACATCACCGCTGTAGACCAGCCGCACCGGCTCAGTCGGCCCTTTTTCACCGGCGGCGATATCAAACAGCAGAACCTCGCCGCTTTCCACATCCTGCAGCTGCACCCGCGTCTGCGGAAAGGCGCTGTCGGCTTTCAGGTAGACGGCTCCCCCGGTGCTCTGCACCCGGAGTTTACCGTTAAGCGCCGGCGGAAAACCGACGCGGACGTTTTTGTCCACAAAGACCACCCGCTCCTGCCCCACCTTCAGGGGGATCTGCAGCGGAATACGCTCCCATTTCATCAGCTCATCTGCGCCGGCAGGACGTGATACCAGCATTGCCAGGGGCAGCAGGGCGAAGGACAGCGCCATCAGCCCGGCGCGGTAGTGGGGGTTTTTACTCATCACTGAAACACTCCTGACTTCTCCGGTTTAGGTGCAGGCGGTGCCGCCTCCAGACGCTGGGGCACACCGGCATAACAGTCCAGCGCCAGCCCGAACGGGTTGCGCTCCGCATCACCTTCCCAGCGCACCACTTTAAGCGGGTAACGTACCAGGGCGCGTTTGACCGGCTCGGCATGGAAATATTCGTCGGCCACCACGTCCAGGCGGGCAATCCAGTGATCGCGATCCTGTACGGTCACGCTCTGTGACTGGTAACCGCGACCAGGCACTTCATACACCACGCGCACGCGGTCGGTGAGCTCCCCGGCGTCACCGCGTTTCTTTGCATCCGCTTTCAGGAAATCCTGACAGGACGGCGTCAGATACGGCGACAGCGCATTGATTTTGGCGGAATAATCCACCTCGCCGTTTTTCGGCCAGGCATTGAGCTGCTGAAAAATGTAGAACGCAAAGGAGTAGACCGTCGGGGGCGGCACTTCCCACCAGGGCCGCGTGCTGCCGGTACGTAAATCCGGCGGGTTATGCACGGTCAGCTTGCTGGGTGCCAGCATCCAGCCTGCACAGGTGAATAAAAGGAAAAAGGCAAGCACGGCGCAGGCGATGCGCAGCGTCTGAATATGCTGGTCGCGGTCTTTTACCGCATGGCGAAAACGGCTCATGAGGCTCTCCTGTTACGTTTCACTGACCAGCCCCGGGCATCCACAATCAGTTTCGGATTGCCCATCCCCAGCCGGCGTTTTTTCGTCTCCAGTCGCTGCCAGAGCCAGTTCTCGGGCTTACCGCGCTTGAGCCTGGCCATCCAGCGGCCGCCGAACCAGACGAGCAGCAGCGGCATGACCAGCAGGCCGGTGGGAACGACAACCCAGCCGGCAAGCGGGATAAACGGCAGTGACAGGAGCAGACCCGCACCCGCGCCGGCAAGGGCTGCCAGCCCCATCTCATGGGTGGTAAACCCGCGAAATACCACGGGCTCACTGTTGAGACGGTCAGGTAAAAAACGAATGGTCTGCATCGTCGCAGGCTCCTACAACAGAATGTCGGCAGACTTGCCGAGCAGCCAGATAACGGCAACCAGCAGCACCACACCCACCACCACAATGGCCCCGAATTTGGTCCAGGTGGCTTTCTCATTGCGGACTTCGGTGAAGGTGTGCAGGGCGGCAATGGCAACGTTGATAAAGGCAACGGCCGCCACGACCAGCCCCCCGATAACAATGCCGTCCTGCAGGTAGCCCTTGATTTGTCCGGACAGCCCGCTTCCGCCTCCGGATTCAGGCGCTTCAACGCTTGGCAAGTCCGCAAAGGCCGGTTTGCAGGTGAGCCAGCCCAGGAGGGCAAGCGTACCGGCGCGGGTCAGCGTACGACTGGCGAGACGGCGCAGGCGGGCAACAACAGACTCAGAATGGTGCATGGAATTCATCTCCTGACTTAACGTTCATAATCGGGTTAACTGGCAAACATCCAGATACACACAAGCAACAGCAGCACGGTGCGGACGGCAAAACGCCCCAGGGCCGCGTCCCGCACTTTGGTGTTACTCCAGCCGGTCCAGACATCCGACAGCGCCCACGCGGCCCATAAAAAAAGAAATGCCAGCAGTGCCCCGATGCAGAGCAGATGAAGGATGTTCACATCAAGACTGCCGGAGCCGGCTTTAAACGCGTTCGTTTGTTCGGATGTCATGGGCATCAGGGCCGCTCCCGCCGGTAATTACCGGCCACATAAGACGGGTCACGCGGTTGCGCGCGGGAGGGCTCCAGATAGCGGTCAATGCCGCTGCGGATGGTGTTGAGATCGGATGTGGCCTGACGGTAATCAAAGAAAAAGCGGCCACGGTCAGCCGGGTCGGCCTGTGCAGCCGCCACGCGGGCCCGTTCAAGCGACGCCTGAACCTGGTCCAGCTGACGCTGAACAGACGCAAGCTCGTCTTTCTCGGATGCCTGTGCAGCAGCTGATGCCAGAAAGGTCAGCAATACCAGGCCAGTGATGCCCGGGACACGACGGTTGCGCCGCATGGCCGGACGATTTGAGTTCATACGCACCTCCAGAAGGATTAAGGGGTGCGGACAGGATGCGGAAGAGGGAGCGTCGGGTCAGCGATAAACCCTAAACAGGAATTTCAAAATTAATTGCAGGTCAGTGCCGGTGGCAGGTTTAGCTGTAAATAAAGGTTCATTGTGATATTAAGAAAACTCAACGGTAAACAGAGGGAAAATGAAAATGATGAAGACTGTTCTGAAGGCCACGTTAATCACTGCACTGATTACCGGCCCTGTTCTTGCGGCCGACGGTACTGGCAAAGTCCAACTTTCAGACCTGCATTTCGCCACAGCAGCAAATGGTTTGCAGCAAATTGAAGGCACGGGAACAAACGTGTCAGGTGGGCCTGTGAAGACTGTAATTGTCAAATTCAACTTGCTTCAGAATGGGGCAGTAATAGGAAATACGGCAGCGATGGCTGAAAATCTGGAGCCGGGTCAGCAATGGAAGCTACAGGCACCCTACGACAGCATAACCAACAAGCCAGACAGCTTCAAAGTGACAGAACTGACGGTATTTAATAACTGACACTGACGCGCCAGTAACAGTGGTTTCATGGCTTGTCTGCTGACGGCAGGCGCGCAAAACAAGTTTTGCACGCCTCCGTCCAGCCCTGATTTAAAGATACTTCTTGAATGAGGCAGTGGTCACGGTCACGGCGATACCCAACAGGACAGCCGCCGGCAACAACAGCAGATTGGGGTAGACTGCAGTGGGCCAGGAAAGGTACAGCATGGCGGGCACCACGGCTGCCGGTTTGACCAGTTTCTTGGCATGGTGATAGACAAAAGAACTTTCATACCCCGCCCCGTAACGCCGCAGATCACGCCGCCCCAGCCCCTCAACCAGGGCCACCACCACGACCAGCACAAACAGCGGGACGGACAGCACCAGGATGGTGACGCGTACCAGTGTGATAATGCTTATCCATACCGTGGCCAGCAGGTATTCACGCAGGTAGCCGGCAAGCCAGCCGCTCCAGCTGTTGATTTCCCGCGTGACTGCATTGTCACTGTGCATCTGGTGCGCATACTGCTGCCGGACCCAGTCAAGGAAGCCACTGTCCACAAAGGCCCACTGATACGCGGTGCTAACCCAGCGCACAACCGTCACCGATGGCTCAGACAGCAGCAGGCTGCGGGTGAACTCTGTGGACAGCCACCCCAGCTCGGTGTTCATGACCGCTTCACTGTGCGCCGCCCCGGCTTCCGGCCAGAAGAAGGCGATGCCGATATATTCAATCAGCAGGCTCAGCAGCAGCGAGGACAGCACCACGCCCACCAGGGCCCATGGCCAGCCCCAGAGCAGATTATACAGAATGCCGTGCTTGCGTTCCGGCAGCGTCTGCTGCTGTGGGGGACGTTTTACCTCAGCCATTCGCCCCTCCTGTGACCGGCACGTTCAGGGCCGGGCCGTCCCGCCACCAGGATTCGCCGCTGTGATAGCTGCGCCGCATCTCCTCCGCTATTTTCTCAATACTTTCCGGCATCAGCACATCATCAGCATCCCCGGCAGGCAGCGGCATGCGGATTTTCCACAGTTGCCCTCCTTCCAGCAGGGCAAACGCCTGCCCTTTTGGTAGCGTCACGATATCGGCCGGCTCCAGTAGTGGGACTTTTACCGTCCCGACGCGGTCCTGGGTGCTTGAGGTGAAGTCCTGGTCTGCATTGACATCCGCCGTGTCCTGGTGCCCGGAGACCAGCGTTTTGGTGTAAATCTCCACCTGCGGCAGCTGCGTGGTCAGCAACTCGGCGGTGCGGTTCTCCCTGACGCGCAGCATAATCAGGTTGTTAAAGTTACCCTGTACCTGGGCCGTCTTGGCCGCATTCCCGATGCGTGCCTCAATATCAGAAGACGTCTGGGTATAGGCCGTCACCTGCATGCCGGCACCGCCCCCTTTGTTGATGAGAGGAATAAACTCATACCCCATCAGCTCGTTAAACTCATCGCAGTGCAGGTTAATCAGGGACTTCCCTTCTTTCCCGCCCGGCAGGCCCGCATTGATACCGTGTTTATAAATGTGCCCGGCCACACTCACCAGATCGGCGAACATGGAGTTACCGACCGCGCTCGCCACTTCACTGTCACTGAGCGCATCGAGCCCCACATACACCACGGCTTTTTTACGGATGATCTGTTCCCAGTCAAAAATCGGCCGCGTGTCGTCAATGTCCTGATAATCCGGCGACAGCAGCTCGGCGGTCTTGCCGGTGGTCAGTTTTTCCAGCAGCGGCAGCAGCGACGCCACGATTTTGTCAAAGTAAGTACGGTCATAACGTACCGCTGACCGCAGCCCGTCAAGGATGGGATCATAGAGTTTTTTACCCTCTTCTGAACTCAGGGCAACCTCAATGGCCCAGATACGTAAGGCATCCGGCTGACCCTGCATGTTACGGGGCACGTCGTCCTCTCCCAGCACCTGCTGATTATTCTCAATCTGCGTCTGCAGAGCCGGCAGCTGCGCCTGGATGATTTTTTCCGCATAGCGGATATAGAGATCGGCGATATTGTTCACGTAGCGCATGATCAGCGTGTAGTCAGGGCGCTCACCCAGGGCGACCAGCGCACGGGCGATGATGTTGACGAACCGCCAGGCAAATTCGCGAAATGCCGCGCTGTTCCCCTCACCCGACAGCTGACCGGCCACGCGGGACGCCACCTCTGACACGCGACCAAAACGCCCGACGGCATTATAACGGGCTGAAATTTCAGGCCAGCCAAGATGAAAAATATACAGCTTGTCCCCGCGTCCGGCCCGGTGGGCCTCTGCCCAGACGCGTTTCATCAGGTCTGCGTCGCCTTTCGGATCAAACACGATGGTGACTTCACCCCGCCGGATATCCTGGGTGACCAGCAGCTCTGCCAGCCGGGTCTTCCCGACGCGCGTGGTGCCGTACACCACCGTATGGCCAACGCGCTCCCCCAGAGCCAGGGTGACGTCTTTTTCGTCGGGCTCGATGCCGTGCAGCGCCGGATTGCCGCCCACCGGTGGTAATGGCCGCACCGGGTTCAGCGGCGTATCGGCACTCAGCAGCTTACCCAGCCAGGGCAGACGGTGCTCTGTCATCATTTCGAGCTGACGCGCCCCCAGGTAAAAGCGGTTTGGCTGCAGGTAACGGGCCACTTCAGGGCGCAACGTATCCTGCAGCCGCTGGGTGTGTTTCTGCGTCCAGCGGAACCCCCGGCCTAGAAACAGGCGACGATGACTGACGGGGATCTGTTTAGTACTCATGACATAGCGCGGCAGGCGGCGGAGATTCCGGCGGTAGCGAATAATCTTCATCCCCTGATGCGTGCGGGTGACGGCCAGCGCCGCAAACCCGGCTGCGGTGACATAGCTGACAGACGGAGCCAGAGCGACAGCCCAGGGTGCCTGCACACAGACATACGCCGCCATGCCCGATACCACGGCGGTATTCAGCTCAACGGCCGGACGCAGCAGGGCCTCAATGACGTAACGGTTACTCATCGTCTGCCTCCTTTATAATTTTACCGTCGGCTATACGGATATACGTTCCCCTCCCGGCACCGGCTTCCCTGCAGGAAAGGGAGTGGTAACGCAGGGCATCCGCCAGTAAGCGCCAGAGCACATACAGAACATTCGACAGGATGAAAAAAATGATCCATACAGCCCGCAATGACAGCAGGTAATTGTTCGCCGCGGTTTCTGTGGAGACGGCAGTGACGGTACAGGCTGCCGGCTTTGCATCAGGCGGAGCCGCATTATCAGGCGCCGGGCATTCCTCCCACATGTAATGTCCGGGCGGCGCGGTGCGCCATGCCGTTGCCTCCTTCTGCAACTGGTCGTTCAGGTCACTGACCGGATGGCCGAAAACAAGCCAGGCGAGCAGGTAGACACCGCCGAAAGCGGCAGGCACGAAAACGGCATGACGGAATAAACAGAACACAAGCCACAACGCGTAACGCAGGCTGTTCAGGAAGATGTGCATAAAAGATTCCTCAGAGATACTGCCGGACGTCCTGACCGGCGAGAATGGCCAGCAGGCGTTGCCCGCTGATGATGCGCAGACGCGGTGACGCCGTGCGAATGGTGCGGCTCATTTTTCCGGTACGGCCCGTGTGGATAAACAGCCCCCGGCGGCCGGACTGCAGGAGAAGCCGGTCGAAGTCCTCAACATGTGCGGGGGAAACAGCACGACTGTACCGTTTGGCCTGGATAAGCCAGTGCTCACCGTCAATGATGACCTGACCATCAAGGCCGCCGTCACCGCTGTAGGAGGCATTGCGCACCACGGTCAGCCCCTGGCGTTCAAAGGCAGAGAGCAACAGCTCTTCAAAGACATAGGGACTGACTTTGCGCAGATAGCTCAGACGCTGCCCGTCTCCCGGCAGGCGGGTCAGTTTATCCAGTACCCGCCCCGCCGTTGCCCGGTATCGCCGGTGACGGCGGGTGCTGGCTTTCTCCCGCCGACGCAGGTTCAGAAAGGCCATCACCACCAGGAAAAGGACAACCAGTATGACCGCCCCGTAAGGGTGCGCCATCAGCAGACCGTTGATATCTGGCGCGCTCATCACGGCTTAACCTGCTGCGTCAGGCCGGTATCGGTGATGAGTACCGGATAATGCGCAATCTGCAGGCGACGGGCCAGTTCGCTGCCGGAAGCCGGGGCCAGGCTGACACCGGGTGCCAGCTCGCGCAGCTCGCGCACGGTATCCATGTCTGTGACGTTGACTATCATCCCGGCCGCATGCTGTTCAGCCAGCGCGCCGGCATTGGCTTTCAGCCATTCACGGGACAGAGCATCATCCCCGATCAGAAACAACGCCCCAATGCCGGGCAACTGCAGCGGCCGGTCTGCTGTATTCCCCGGGCTCAGTTCAGGTGTGTTAACGGGTAACATACCCGCCATCCCGTCAGCCAGCGGAACACCGTGGTCCGGCTGGCGTGAAGGCTGTACGTCACTGACGCCGGGCATGCCGGGCTGTTTATTAACGGCCTCAAAATACGGCGCAGCATCTTCACCGCCCAGATCAGCAATCACATTCAGTTCAGCATGGCCGGTCAGGGGAAGGAGGGTAAACAGCAGTAAGGACAGCGTTTTCATCAGGGTTATCTCCCGGGTTCAGTCCAGACGAAGCCTGGATCGGGGGTGAGCGCAGCAACCGAGCGGGGCGCTTCAGCTGCCGGCGCAGAAATGCGGGGTGCAGGGCTGATTTTTGCCAGATGCCCTCTCACAATGGCGCGGTAACGTGCAGCAGGCTGACCACCTGCGGGATGGTGGTAGCAGCCGGCCGCATCCAGCCAGCTGCCTGGCTTACGCGCCCAGCACTCACGCAGAATGGTGGCGGCGGCGTTCAGGTTGGTGTAAGGGTCAAACGCATCCCACGTCGAGGCAAAATGATGACCGTTCCAGCCCAGATTGACCTGGGCAATACCGACATCGATGCGCTTAAGCGGGTGACGCTTCATAAAGACCTGCAGCGCCTGCCAGGCCTGCAGGCGCGTCTCATAGCGATACCCTTTGCCTGCCACATTGATGGTCCAGGGCCATGGCCGTATTCCGCGGGGAAGTTTGCGCGAAGACTCGCTCAGTGATACCGAGTAAAGCGCTTCGGGGGGCACGCCGTGCGCCATGGCCACGCGGACGTAACCCTCCGGCACCGTCTGGTCAGCATGGCCGTCAGGGACGGCCGCCATCAGTAAGCCCAGCGCCAGCGCGCCGGTCAGAATGCTGCGATTGCCCATTTACCGTCTCCCGCCTGCTGCAGTAAAACCGGCATCAGGCCGTTACCAAAGCGCATCCACCGGCCGCCGTCGTGGTTAAGCGTGATCTGGCGCTTGCGGACCTTTTCCACGGGAATGTGATGGTCCCGCGCCCAGCTGCGAAGCGCATCATCACTGCCCTGGCTGTCGACCAGATAGATGTCCACCGGCCGGTTGTCAGCCAGCACGGCAGACAGTTTCGCGTCGCAGGTTGCGCAGTCTTTTGACCTGACGAACAGTGCCAGCCGGCCGCCACTGTCGTGCGCCACGCCGGAGGCGTTCCCCATATTGACCGGCAGTGTGCCCGGATACAGGCGCTGCCAGGCCGCGTTCACCTCACGCTGGAAATCAAGCTCTTTCTGGGTGCGGGCAAACTCTTCCTTCACCCACTTTTCAGCAAACTTACGGCGCTCTGCCGGCGTCTGCGCCTCGATACCGAGGGTGGAAAGCGGATCGAGACCCGGCGACTGGGTACCCCGGGGTCCCTTCATCAGCTGCTGATAACGCTGATAATCGTCGGCACTGAGTCCCCACTGACCGGCCTGCTGCTGCAGGTTTTGCTGTGCGGAGTCCGCCCGTTGTGTTGATTCCTGTCGGCTGACATCCGTCTGTCCTGATGTGGTCGCGGCCAGGGTCAGGGGACTCAGCAGCATGGCGGCTAAAAAGGTGTGTTTCAGTTTCATCATTCGCTCCGTTATTCTGCTCTGAGCACGGTCAGGCGGCCGTTAACCCGAAACGTCGCCTCACCATAACCGGCACTGACCAGCGTCCAGCCGGCAACGGTTTCGCCCTCTCCGACCAGGGCCACCTGCGACAGGCTGCTGTAGCCCCGGGGCGCGATGGCAGCCCAGGACTCTGCCCCCCGCTTCTCCACGCCCGTCAGCACAAAAGGCGCATTGCGGGCCACGCGAAGGGACGGAGCAGCACGACGTGTGTCAGCGGGACGGGGCTTTTTTGCAGCAGGCGCGTTTTTTTTGACCGGTGCGGCGACAGGTGCGGCGGGTGCGGGTGCCGGCTGTGATTTCAGCGCTGTCAGCTGCTCAGTCAGCGCACTCAGGCGGGTTTCCAGCCCCTGCTGGGCGTCCTGAAGGGTTCGCAATGACTGACGCACGGCGTCGTCGCTGCCGGCCTGTTTCGCAGCAGCGCTCAGCTCCTGCTGCATCTCACCAAGTTTTTTCCGGGTATCCTGCAGGCCGGTTTTGAGCGTGGTCACATCTGACTGCAGGGCCGCGACTGTCTCAACAGTGGCCGCTGTACTGCCCTGAGATTCAAGGCGTGCAAGGCGTTCATCAAGGTTCGATATGCCCAGACTGAAGGCGGTGTAGCCCAGCGCCAGAATGCCGGCCAGCGCCACACCGCTGGCAGCGCCCCAGATGAGGCGGCAGCGGGGACGCCAGCTGAATCTTTTACGAGCCGGAGCGGGGTCAGTATGGAATGGTTGCTGTTCGCTCATTTTCTCAGAAACCCTCCGCTGACAGGTTTAACGGGTACTGACTGAGGGGCGCTGATGGCCGGTTGTGACACGGCGGACGGCGCAGGCGTGGACCAGCTGCTGACCGGCGGCGGAAGCTGGGAGACCGGCAGCTGGTAGCCGTCGCGCAGGCTGTGGCAGACCACACGCTGTACATCATCCACCTCAAGCTGCCAGGCCGGACCGGCCAGGACCTGCAGGGCAGTACGCAGGCGCATCGGGCCCAGCTGGTACTGAACCGCCGGCAATGCCTGGCGGTAAAGCACGCCGTTGGCGGAGCCTGTCGCGCACAGGGAATAACCGGACTGGCGCAGGGCGTAACGCAGCGCATCCGCCACGGTAGGATGCAGGGATGACGGGATACGGATATCAATAATCTGGGAGAGAGGGTCACGCTGGGCCGCCTGCGGATCGGTGCTGACCAGCAGATAACGATCGTAGCGCACCACTTCCGGCGTCCGCGCATACTCGTCCGGAGAGACCGGCTGAACGTTGCGGGTGACGGTGGTGCCGGGTGTCGGGTCGGCAGGCGCACGCTGTTGCAACTTTTGCGGCTGGGAAACACAGCCCGCAAGGAGCAGCAGGGGAAGAACAGTGGCAAGCCTGCCTGGTGAAAATACGTTGTGAGAGGTGTTACGTTTCATCCGGAATTTTCCTGTACAGTGATAAAACAGCCCTCACTGTGCGGAATCGGTCCGGTTTCACTCAATTAACAACTGATTTTCCGTTGATGAAAAAAAACGCCACCCGAAAGGATGGCGTTGCGGTGAAACAGACAGTAATCAGTCCGGGTAAAACTCGTTACTGAGAATAGTATCTGTTGTCCAGATGCTGTCTTCAGGAAAGATATCCAGACCTATGCCGGTTTCTTTGGAAGCATCGGCGCGGGCGTCAAACCACACATCCGCAAGCCATTCAGGATCAGAAAACGCGCTTTTCAGGCTCGGCGTCTTGTTCAGACGTCGTACAATCAAATCACGCTGACCTTTAATGGTTAACTCCCAGCTTTTACCTCGATGGGTTGGCTGAAACTTCCATTTAAGAAGGTGGGCCAGTAAGACAGCCATACGGCTGGCCAGCTCACGCTTTTCACTTTTGCCCACGTCTTCAATCTCCTCGGCGATGTTCTCAATATCAATCTGACTGAGCTTTCCGGCACGCAGTAAAGCTGCCTGTTCACTGGCCCAGGCAACAACGTCTGAATCGTAACGTGCTCCCATACAAGCCTCCGTTAGTCAAAAAGTGAAGAAACCGCCAGAACAGATATGCTCCGGGGATAACATAAGATGCAACATAAAAAGTTGCTTCCTGAAGTTTGTCAGAGACAGTCATAACAGTCAAAGCTCCATTAATTCAGAGGGCGTGAATTGCCACTCTGGAACAGTCATACCCGAATCCAATGAACGGTATATCGTCATCGAAGTCCATCGGTGGCGCACCGGCACTGCTGCCGGAGGCCTGGCCACTGTGAGTCGGTCCTGAAGGTTGCTGAGGCTGCCCCCAGTCATTCCGGGAAGACGTATTCTGTCCGCTGCCGGACTGGCGGCCGCCAAGCATCTGCATGGTGCCACCAATATTGACCACCACCTCTGTGGTGTATTTCTCCTGGCCGGCCTGATCGGTCCATTTGCGTGTGCGCAGCTGACCCTCGATGTAAACCTGGGAGCCTTTGCGCAGATATTCACCCGCAATTTCTGCCAGCTTGCCGAAAATAACCACCCTGTGCCATTCGGTCACTTCTTTCTGTTCGCCGGACTGCTTATCGCGCCAGCTCTCAGACGTGGCCAGAGAAAGGGTGGCAACTGCACTGCCGTTGGGAATATAACGAACTTCAGGATCCTGGCCGAGGTTTCCGACAAGGATAACCTTGTTAACGCCGCGTGAGGACATAATCATTTCTCCTGTAAGGAATAAAGAAACACCCCGCGAACGGGGTGTGTCAGGTGCGCATCAGAATGAGTTTTCTGCGTAGTTTTGTTGTGCGGCAGAGCCATTCTGCGGCGGCACGGAGTCAGATTTTTCAGTCTTGTAAACCATTTCCTGGCCTATTTTGATCCAGTCCACCTTTATCAGGCGGGCTTTCAGACTGACGCGCTGTTCGCCGGCATGGTCGCCTTTGTTCAGCGTAAATATGTCCGTGGACGGGTTACTCAGGTTAAAGCCCAACAGGACTTTCTTGTCTTCATCGACGGCTTTCTGGCAGCGGGCGATAAGGCTGGTTGCCTCTTTACCTGCGACAGAAATGTCAAAACGGACGTAGGCCGGATTATCAGTCGGACCACTCAGTGCATTTATTACGCAGCTGAGGAACGAGCCATTCTGATGGTTAACCTGGCGGATGTTGCTGAGATACCCGATGCCTTTGATAGTCAGGTTGAAGTACTCAGATTTTGCAGATGCAGAAGTATTGTTTGCAGACATGATGTTTTCTCCATGGAGGTAAAAAAAGGTACGGCGGAGAAACCATCTGCCCTGACGGGAGTGGTTTCCCGTCGGGGGTCAGGATCGGTTGAATCCTGAGAGTCTGGTATGTTGAAAGGACCTCAATCACTGTGCAGTGATATCCGTTTCCAGAGGTTAAACGGATTTACCACCCGAAGGTATCCTCTCTCAGGCTGCGAGGATTTTCCGGTCACCCGAAGGTGTTTCTCTCAGACCGGTGAAACGTTAGCTGGCAGTCACCCTAAGGCGTTTCTCTCAGACTGCTGAAACTTTAGCTGGCTGTGAAAAACAGCGGTAAGCACTGTTGATTTTTAAACCAAACAAGCCTGGTGTCAACCCATAAAACCAGAAATGAAAACGGCGCTGCATATGCAACGCCGTGGGGGCTGTACCAGACCTTAATGTATCTCACTACTCCGGGGATCCGTTCCCGACGCGATTTTCACGGAGCGCATGCGTCTTACAGTTCCTGCCAGATGTGCGATGGCAGACCGTCGTGCCGGTTGCCAGATTAATCCCGTTAAAGTTAAGCTGGCTGCCTCCGGCAAAGGGGTACATATCGAAGCGTAGTCACATTAGCAGAACCCGGCCCGGGGTTGTACAGTGAAATAACTCATCACTGTGCGGATGATTCTGTTTTTGTCCCTGATGCTGCTTTTTTGCGCTTTGTGGTCTTTTTCCCGTTGGTGTTAATAATACCTTTGCAGTCTGGGTAACGCACGCAACCCCAAAAATCTCCTTTCTTACCTTTGCGTTTACGTGTGGGCCCTTTGCATAACGGACAAGGGGGCGTGACGGGAGCGGTGATTTTCACACTGTCCTGGCGGCCTTTTTCGACAAGGTGACGGGTCCACTGCAGCTGCTTTTGCATAAAGACCGCAAGCGACATTTTCCCCTGCGAAATATCATCCAGTGCCTGCTCCCATAATGCGGTCATGCCCGGGCTCGTCAGCGTTTCCGGCAGGGCCGCAATCAGCTCCCGGGCCATCTGCGTTGAGTGGATGTGCTTCCCTTTTTTCTCCAGATAGTGTCGTTTGAAGAGGGTTTCGAGTACTGCCGCACGCGTCGCCTCTGTGCCCAGACCTGCGTTATCACGCAGCACTTTCTTGAGCTTCGGGTCACTGACGAAACTGGCCGCGTTCTTCATGGCAGCAATCAACGTCCCCTCCGTGAACGGTTTAGGCGGACTGGTTTTCATATCTTTAACCTCAGAACCGGTGACAGCGCAAATATCCCCTTTTGCCAGCGCCGGCAGCGCCATACTGTCACCGTCGACGTCCTCTTCATCGTCATCTTTTTCAGCCTGGAACAATGACTTCCAGCCCGTCACCACACCGACTTTCCCGCGTGTACGGAACAGCTGACCACCGATATTGAAAGACGCCTCCGTCACGTCAGATTCCTGCAGCGGAAGGAACTGGGCGAAATAATGCTGGCGAATCAGATGGTAGACCTTCAGCTCATCGGCGCTGAGGCGCGACAAATCAAATGCCTGTCGGGTGGGAATGATGGCATGGTGCGCGGTGATTTTCTTGTCATTCCAGACACGCGAGACAAACTTCCTGTCCAGCTGATTCAGTACCGGGGCCACAGCGGGATCGGATTTTGCCACTGCCGCCAGAACGTCGGGTATTTCCTGCTGCATCGAAGTTGGAAGGAAACCGCAATCTGTCCGGGGGTAGGTGGTCGCTTTGTGGGTTTCGTAGAGGGATTGGGCAATGGCGAGCACATCATTTGCGCCCATGCCGAACTTTCGGGAGCAGACCTGCTGAAGGGTGCCCAGGTCAAAACAGAGGGGGGCCGCCGTTTTTTCCCGCTTCTGTGTTACCTCCAGTACCACAGCCCTGCCCTGCTGCTGACACAACTGCCCCACCGCCCGGGCGGCCTGGGGATTGATGCAACGCTTTTCCTCATCACAGTACTGCTCAACGGGCACCCAGACTGCCCGGAACCGGACGCCCTCTTTTTCAATAAGCGCATGTACCTGCCACCAGGGCTTTGGCACGAAGGATGTGATTTCATTATCCCTGTTAACCACCATAGCAAGCGTCGGCGTCTGTACCCGCCCGACGGACAGCACTTCTGACACCCCTGAGTCACGGGCCTTAAGGGTATAAAGACGCGTCAGGTTCATGCCAATGAGCCAGTCCGCCTGGCTCCTGCCCTTGCCGGCATCATACAGCAGGGCTGTTTTTTCCCCCGGAAGAATACTGCTAAGTGCTTCCTTCACACTGGCCTCATCCAGGGCTGACAACCAGAGCCGGCGTACCGCGCCACTGTAGCGGCAGTATTCCATCAGCTCACGAGCGATCACCTCGCCCTCGCGGTCGGCATCGGTTGCGATGACCACTTCAGACGCCTTTTTGAGCAGCTTACTGATAACGGTGAACTGCGATTTTGTCTGCTCTTTAACGACCATTTTCCAGGCCTCAGGCAGCACAGGCAGAACATCGGCACGCCATGGCCTGCCATACTGCTCGCCATAGGCTTCAGGGCTGGCAGTTTCGAGTAAATGGCCGACCGCCCAGGTCACAACGATGTTACCGCCGCTGATAAATCCCTGCTCACGCTTGCTGATACCCAGCACGCGGGCAATATCCTTTGCCTGGGAGGGTTTTTCACACAGAAAGAGTTGCATGTGTTGCCTCCCGCATCAGCGTTTTTCACCCGCCGCAACAGCGCGGACATCATTCATCAGCTTCGTGACGCCGGACCCGGCCAGACGCTGTGATGATGATGAGCGATAGACAACATAGAGCCTGCTGCCGGACCCGTTTTTCTCGATTTCGATATCCAGGTGATCACGTCCGTTCCAGTCGGAGCCCATTTTGTAGTAGCTGCCCGGCATGGCGTCCCAGACGGGATGCGCATCATCTTCTGCCGCCGCTTTCCAGTCCCCGTCATTTGCGGCCTGCCGCAGTGCCTCAAGCTCCTGTGTGGAGATAAATTTGTAATGGCGCTTCAGGCGGGCCGCCGCGGTATCCACATCGACCGGCACGGAGAACGTTTTATCGACGGACTGCATGGCCTGTTGCCCCGCCGGGCTCATCAGCGGCATCCCGCCACTTTCTCCGCTGTCGTTGCCGCCTAACGTTTTTGTCAGGTTCGCAGCGGTATCGCTGACCTGTTTATTAATCGCAGCCCAGTCCGTTGTTGCGCATCCGCTCAGTAAAAAGAAGGAGGTGAGGAGGAACACAGGGCGAATCATATTATTTCTCCTCCTGAACGGCTTTTCTCAGAGGTGGAGAAAAGGAAGAGCGTTTCTTACCAGTAAGAATGTCAGTATCGGGCATGCCCAGTTTTTCTATTGCCTGTTGTGCTTCTTTAGTCTGGATTGCTATGTCAGCACGGTTAACCTTGACGGTTCGATAAAGGCGTAGCACACCATATACTTTTCTGATTAAGTGAGCGCAATGGCTCAGTAGTTCATCGCGACGGTTGCGGGATATGAGACCGTAATGAGCCGCCTGGAATGCTTTAAGGGCCATCTGGTCATATCCGACGAGTACCCATACACATCTGTAACCCAGCGGAGAACGACTGTATACGCCTATATTAAGTGGAGACGAGGAGGCAATGTCAGAAAATGAAACAGCAGGGGGAACTGATTTCAATATGACCTCAAGTTCTTCTACCCGGCTTTTGATATGTTCTCCAGCTTCATTCAAAAGCGTTTCAACCCTGAACATCGCCTCATCTGCCCATGGGTTATCTGCCAGGGAATCCTGATAAATAATTCCTGAGCGCTTAATAGCCTGGGGCATACTCATGATGGCATGCTTAACTTTCTTTACACCCTCCTTCGCCTGAGCCTGCGGGCGGCCTTCCCAGAGACGGATAGCATAGTTTGAGTGGATCTCGATTTTCAGGGAGGATGTGAGTCCGCCCGGTTTATCGCTTCGCGTTTCATTTTCAGTGGTCATGAAATCATCTCCTGTAAGATCCCGGTCAGGTTCGACCTGAGTCAGTGATACTCTTCAGGCAGGAGCTTGGGGACAACTAGAAACCAGATCCCTAATCTCGGAAATTCACTTATATGGCTTCATAGCGGGCTGGCTCAGGGCGTTGAAGTAGTCAGTTATATAGAATGACACCTCAAACTGCTTAAAAATCAAAAGATAAAATCCTTTCATGTTTTACTCAAACCAGACCCATACAGTGCTGTACATTTTTTATCCGCCGCTGCCACTCGCAGCACTGTTTGCTTTTTAACCACTGCTGCCACTCGCAGCACCGATTACTTTTTAACCACTGCTACCACTCGCAGCACCGATTGCTTTTTAACCACTGCTGCCACTCGCAGCGGTGGTTGTTTTTTAACCTCCGGTTCTAGAAGTAGCTATCTATCGTTTAGCTTTCTACGAATATCTCTAACCAAATTTCGTATGTTCTCTTCCGATACAGGATGGACAGAAGAACGTGGTTCTGGCTTCCACAGCTGTTGTTCAGGACGCTGAGCATTTTTTTGCACGGCACTCTCAGGCGAATCATCAGCCTGACGGGGCGCGTATAACCTGCCCTCACGGGCCTTTTTCATTACGGCCAGCAACCAGCCAACCGGGTTGCTGAGCTGCTGGCGTGCCATCACCTTTTGCAGGCTGAGCAGCACAAGTTGTGCCTGTTCTTCAGGCAGCGCCTGCAGCTGGGCGGTCAGCATGGCAATATCTTCTGCCGGCACAAGTTCATGCAAACTGTCGGGAAGCACAGGTTTACCCGGTACGTACGTATTTTTATTCACACTGTGTGTGATACTACGTACGTAATGGTTCGGTTTCCGAACCCGGTCATAACTGCCTGTTTTTACTGGCAGTACGGATTCCGAACTCAGTGAATTGTTGTATCTTTCTGGGCTGAGTTCGGTATCCGAACCCTGTTTTTTAGCGATGATTCCTGGCCGTTTATGACTGAGTTCGGTTTCCGAACCCGGTGCGGGACGGGGTATTCGGTGATGATGTTTCGCCATCTGGCTGGGCGTCTGTGGGCGGTCCAGACGCGATTCGATCAGCGCAAGATGGCTGCGATAATGGCGCATGGTGGGGTCGTTTTTTATATCGTCGAGCACTTCGCGGGCGGTCTGGCTGATAGTCCGGTTTTTACTCAGGCAGGCATCCGCCACCGTATCAAGGAAGCGGGGGTCGAGCGTTTCCGCATCGCTGAACGTCAGGGGCTCATCGTGCTGAGCATAGATATTCCCCCGCACCCGCCCTTTATCATCCCGCACGCGTTTACAGAGGCTGAGCCAGCCGGTTATTCGTAGCATAAGCAGGACGCGGCTTACCGTTTCCCTTGAGGCTTTCCCCTTTCCGGGTGAGGCAAGCTGCAGTTGCAGTTCGTCATAGCTGGGGAAAACTGCCCCCTCATTATTTTGTGCATACAGCCGGATCATCATCCAGCCCATCTTGTCCAGTGGTGACAACCGCGTGTCGAGCAACAGCCGGCGGGGAATGGAATCATGCACATTTCCGGTAAACAGCAGGCCGTTACGTATCCTGCCATCATCCCGCCGGGGTCTGGCCGCAAGGCGGGCATTCATTTTATCCAGCGTATAAGCAATCAGGCTTTCTGCAGGCAGACTCATTATTTTTCCTTTTCGGCCGCCATCACGGCCGTTCTGAACTGTCAGTATGCTTAGTAATGCACCCGCGTACGGGTGCAGGGTAAACAGGCTGTCATGCTGCTATTTCCGTATGGCGCTGTTATAGCGTTCGTGGCTGAGAAGAAGCCATGTCCGGCCTTCGTTGCGACTCAGCAAACGCCAGAACGGGCCGAGATCGATTTTGTAGTAACCGCAGCCTTTCTCATCGAGCCGGGTGTAATTACGCGCCCCCTGCCGGAAACGGCGAACCTGACGTAACGCCTTCTGACAGCATTGCGGCGGCGTACCATGGGGAGCCCGCAGGCCCGGCGCAACCATCCTGTATTTCATGCCGTCTTCCTTACCGGCGTTCGTGCCGGAGAAGGCTGCCGGGTTTTGTGCCAGCCGCGGACGGCATGCCAGACGGACGTCAGCGAGACGTTCATCTGTTCTGCAGCCAGCATCATTACGTCCAGCCCGTCAGCACTTTCCGCATCTTCAACGCCGGACTTTTGCCACTGACGCCACAGGGCGGCGTTTTCCTCATCACCCAGTGCGTTACCGCGCCCCGGCCGGACATCGATACCGGCAATACGACGGCGGGCCGCCACGTCCGTACTGGAGAGCCCGAAGTAATTGGCCATCAGTTCAATGGAGCCGCCCAGCGCCAGCGCCCGATCGATACGCTGGAGTCGTTTCTGTTCCGTCCGGGCCTGCTGCAGCATGCGCACCAGATTGCCGTGATTGATGCCCACACTGATGATCGACACCTCACTGCCGGAAAGGTAGTGAAGCTCTTCGAGCGAGAGCCCCTGCAGCATCTGCATTTCCTCGCGGTTCAGTCCCAGCGATTCGCAGCGGCGCAGATAGCCACTTCTGAGATCCATAACCAGCTGCATCAGCAATCCGTTGGCAGCCTGAGATAAACTGTTCATCATTCCCCCTTAATCCTGACGGTAACCAATGGCTGCCGGACCCCGGCCGCTGACACCATGATGAATACGGGCATTTTGTCCGGCTTCATACCCCTGATAACGTGCTGTATCCGCCCCGCGGCAGGCTTTCAGTTCACGGGTTGTGACTGTTTTCATACTGCGGCTTTCCAGCCAGTGGCTCATCACCTGCTCCTCCTCGCTGCTGATGTCAGTTGCCGATATCACCTCACGCACCCCACATACCCAGCCGTCACGGAACTGCTCCGCTCTCGCCCGGCGTGTGGCCAGTTTCAGCCGCTTACTCTGGGTTTTGAGATAAGAATTTGTGGCATCTTTCAGCTGGCGCGTCAGCACATCAAAGGCATAGGCTGCTATCTCAGGTTTTTCACTGAATCCGTAAAAGGTTACCGAACGGCGATACCCGGCAGAGGTCTGACGCCATGAGTAATAAGCGCGGCAGCCAAAGGCATGACAGACGCCCCGGACAAGGGTCACCATCCATTCCGGAACTTTTTCAGCATCCGAAGGGGCCGTGCGGGAAGACGCCTCGCGCACAGATGTAAGACTGGCGTCAAGCTCGCTGATACCGTATCTGGCCATCAGCTTCTGGGCACGCTGCAGGGCCAGTCCTGCCTCATGGGCATTACTGTTGCTGCGGCCCAGCTTCAGCAGTTTCCTGACAAGATTCAGCAGTCGCAACTGTCGCTGTGAGTTATTCATCACTGTTATCCTCCCCGTACGTCAGACCGCGTTGCAGCTCCCGAAGACGGCGCATAACGCGCATCAGGCGCAGCAGTTTCAGAGCATCTTCATCTGTCAGTGCAGGTGCTTCCCCCTCACCCGGGCCGCCGGTGAAAAGCTCCGGCAGACCACACACTCCTGCCGCAGGATGCAGCGCAGGCGCTTCGCCGGTCAGGCCCAGCAGAAATGCGGCGGCTTCAGAACACACCTCACCTGCCCCGACGTAACCGGCAGACATGTCATTGTCGCGTTGCGGAAGAATTTCATCTTCGCAGCCAAGGACCTCACCCAGCTCCCAGGCCAGACGAAAAGCGGTATTCTGCAGGTGTTCGATATCGTCCTGATGGGCCGGCACATGCCAGATGCTGTCATTAGTCACTGGCGCGTCATCCTGCAGGACAACTTCAGGTTCTGGTGTTAAAAGAGAAAGCAGGCCATCCTCCCCATTGTCCTCTTCTCCACCATTCTCTTCTCCGTACCCATCGGAGAGGGTAACCAGCCCGCTAACATCCCCGCTCTCACCTGAAATGACCGGCGCGGCACCGTACATATCTGGCTGAACCTCATGCCGGGGGGGCTGTTTATCCAGTTTTTCAGGTGGGGTATTATCCGGGGCGGGCGTTACCGGCTCTCCTGAGATTTCACGACGTGGACTGGAGAAAGGCTGCGCGACCTCAACAGACTTCTGCGCCGGTGTGGCCTGACCTGCAGAGTCAGCGGTGACGAGGCTGTTTACGGGAGGGATGGACACCGGTTCTGGATCGCCGAAGTGATGTCTGCGGTTACGTTCTTTAGGATCCAGTTCCATCATCCAGCGGTCATAATCCAGCTCCGGATGGGGCAGCGCATGCAGTAAATCACCAATTAATTCATCGCGAAACATCTCAAGAGACCACAGTTCCGGTGAGTTGAAACGGCCACAACACTGGCCAAAAACGTCGCTGAAGGATTTGTCGCCTGTGTCTGAAATCAGGCAAAACTCATCCCACACGCGTTCAGCATCATGCCGGAGCGCCAGCAGCGCCGTTATCTGAGGCCTGCCGAGCCCGGACTCAAGCAGGTCTGGGATCCACGGAAAAAGATATTTCAGTGCATCTTCCATACGGCTGATAGTTGAATTATGTACCGGCAGACCTTCACGGGTCAGAAGCTCTGACAACTGTCGTAAAGAGACTGGCTTTCCTAACTGCTCTTCATATATAGAGCGGGCTTTGTGGATCCCCTGCGCTTTTTCAATAAAACTCAGTTCCCCGCGCACTTCATTCTCTGCCAGATGGCCGATAACACACTGCAGCCGTCCCGGCCACGGCTTGAACAACACATGGACACGGAAAAAACGGTCTTCTCCGGTCTCCTGCCACAGTTCTGACAGGATCTGATAACGTGTATTACCACCGTCGCTGAAGATGTACATATCGGGCTCACCATCCGGGTCACGGGTGACTTTGGGTACGGTGTCCAGCCCGCGCGAACGGATGGAAGCCTTGATATCGTCATAACGCGGATTGCGTGATGTTCGCGGATTATCAGGATTCGGGCTTAACTGGTCGAGCGTCAGGACCATGGGCATTTCAGCCGCCGGCATGACGCTGATATTGCCGGCCGCCTGCGACTGGCGTCCGGGCTGCAGCATGGCAGCCCCCACATTAGAACTTTTACGGCTCATGCCTGTTTCCTCCCGCTGCGGTAACCGAAGTCATAGCTGCCTTCCTGAAACTCCGAAAAGAGGGTATAACGCCCGTCAAATTTGACTTTCACCGTGCCGGTTGGCCCCTGCCGCTGCTTGCCGACAATGATCTCAGCCACCCCGGCATCAGGAGTGCCGGGGTTATAAACCTCATCCCGGTAAATAAACATGATGAGGTCTGCATCCTGCTCAAGCGCACCAGAGTCACGCAGGTCACCATTATTAGGGCGTTTATCGGCCCGCTGCTCCACCAGGCGGTTGAGCTGGGAAAGCGCCAGTACCGGACAGCCCAGCTCTTTACCGAGCGCCTTAAGCGAGCGGGAAATTTCCGCTATTTCCTGCGTGCGGTTTTCCTGCTCGGGGGAGCGGACAAGCTGCAGATAGTCCAGCATGATGAGAGAGGGTCTGCCGTATTTGCGGACATAGCGACGGGCGCGGGCGCGCAGTGTAGCCGGGGTCTGGTAGCTGGTATCATCAATGATCAGACGGTTTTTCCATTCAATAATGCGACCGGTAGCCGCTGACACGCGAGCCCAGTCTTCATCATCCATGTTGCCGCTGCGAAGCCGGGACAGTTCCACCCGGCCTTCCATCGCCAGCAGGCGCATCATCAGCTGCTCTGAGGGCATTTCAAGACTGAACACAAAGACGTGATCGTCAGGTTTTGCGCCCACGGCCGCGGTGCAGGCGGCCATGGCCAGCGACGTTTTTCCCATGGAAGGACGGGCGGCCAGCAGGGCCAGATCGCCGGGCTGGAGACCACAGGTCATCGCGTCCAGTTCACTGAAACCGGTCGGTGTGCCGGTGAGGCCGTCACTGGCGGACATACTTTCCAGATGCGTCAGCAGTTTATCCAGCGCCTCGTTAACGCCGGTCTCACTGTTGAGCTGCATGGCTCCCTGTTCGGCAATGTTAAACAGCTTACCTTCGGCCGACTCAAGGATGCCGGCCGAGCTGGCTTTCGGGGCCTGCACATCGGAAAGAAGACTGTTACCCACTGTCATCAGCTGCCGCAGGCGGCTTTTCTCCGCCACCACGCCGGCGTAAGCAAGGATATTGGCTGCAGACGGCGTGTTTTTACTCATTTCAGCCAGATAAGCAAAGCCGCCACACTGTTCAAGGTCGCCTTTGTTCTCCAGCCGTTCCGTAATAGTGATGAGATCGAGCGGTAGCCCTTCTCCGGCCAGCTCGGCCATGACGCGGAAGACCATACGGTGCGGCCGGGAAAACAAATCTTCCGGGGAGATTTGCAGTATCACCTCATCCCACCGGTCGTTATCAAGCATCAGTCCGCCCAGTACGGCCTGCTCAGCCTCATAAGAGCAGGGCATCATCATCTCAGACATGACGCACCTCCCGGGTCAGAACGTCACTGAAATGGCTCTGCCACTCAGGGAACAGTTCACACGCGAGGTCGTGCATGGTGACGGCTGCGGCCGGACCTTTGCGGCGTGTTTTGTATTCCAGACGATGCACGGGCTGCTGCTTGACGTGCCCCAGTTTGAAAATATCCAGCGCCTCGATACGGGTATTGAGTAAACGATAAACGTCACGGTTGCCCAGCGCAGAGGCGTCGTAATGTTTTTCGTTAATGATGGCGGCAAGACCGTCCATTGCTTCACGGTCAAGCAGAGTGTTTTCGATACAGTTGACGAGAATGGAAATATCAGGAAGGCGGATACCGTAATTTTCATAGGTTTTCAGGCGGGTAAGCATGTGAAGGGAGCCGCGGATAAATTCACGGACATCCGGAAGGATGGGTTTAACAACGCCCATCACATTACCGGTAGAGGACAGGAGGGAAAGCTCAGTCATAACGCCTGTTGCGCCTTTAGAATCCACAATAATGGCGTCATAACGGTTAAAGAAAGGATGCTGAAGTATGTTACGCAGGCGAAGACGGCCATCTGCAGCGTGGAGCATCGCGGTCGGCAACAGTTCGTCCGGGTCGTTTGAGTAGATGACATCGAGATTTTTTATGGCGGTCTGCGAAATGCATTGCGTATGGTCACTGACCATCTGCATCAACAATTCATAGAGACCGAATGGGGATTCATGCTCCAGCGCGAAGATACTGCTGGCTGTGGGCTGGGAATAGTCTGCATCCACAAGAAGGGTATTCAGGCCAGCATCGGCAAGAAAACCGGCAAGGTAAGCAGCAAACGTGGATTTGCCTTCTCCACCTTTGGGAGAGATAACGGGAAGTATTGTCATTTTGCACATCCAAAACAATGGTTTGGATGTATGCGTTAGCGATTATTCACATCTCTGTAACACAAAGGCAAAAAATTTAACTTTCCGGCAATGGGATTGAAAATCCCCGTGTCCTTGGTTCGATTCCGAGTCCGGGCACCACTCATTTAGAAAAACCAGCCCTATGGCTGGTTTTTTGCTTTCTGAGGCATAGACTCTTCATCCGGATTATTCGTCTCGTCCATGAGACTCACCCCTGCGGGGCCAGCGCAGGCGCTGTTCAAAAACGTTCCCGACGTTTTTTTCCGAGTCCGGGCACCACTATTTACAGAAACCAGCCCTATGGCTGGTTTTTTGCTTTCTGGAGTTTGGACTCTTCATCCGGATTATTCGTCTCGTCCATGAGACTCACCCCTGCGGGGCCAGCGCAGGCGCTGTTCAAAAACGT
Organism: Dryocola sharpae; assembly: GCF_051307055.1. GTDB lineage: Bacteria > Pseudomonadota > Gammaproteobacteria > Enterobacterales > Enterobacteriaceae > Dryocola. The sequence goes on from NZ_CP149994.1 coordinate 3,982,635, forward strand.
TCCCGACGTTTTTGTCCGAGTCCGGGCACCACTCATTCAGAAAAACCAGCCTTATGGCTGGTTTTTCTGAATGAGGCTTGGACTCTTCATCCGGATTATTCGTCTCATCCATGAGACTCACCCCTGCGGGGCCAGCGCAGGCGCTGTCAGTCCTCATCGATTACCTCTGCCAGCTCCGCTTGTGAACGCAGATTTAGCTTCAGTTTTTCATACTCTTCTTTCACGTACTCCTCGGCGGCCCGCTGATCGGCGATGGGCTCAAGACGCACGGCGCAGTATTTATATTCCGGCGTTTTAGTAACAGGACTCAGGTTCTCGCTCACCAGTTCGTTACAGGCGCCTATCCACCACTGATAGGTCATATACACCGCCCCTTTATTCGGCCGCTCGCTCACCTGCGCACGGCTGATGACCTTTCCCTTGCGTGAGCATATCCATACCAGCGCCCGATCCGCTATCCCCAGCCGAGCAGCATCTTCGGTGTTGATTTGCACAAAGCCAGGCTCATCGGCCAGCGCCACCAGCGCCGTACAGTTGCCCGTCATGGAGCGACAGGAGTAGTGGCCAACTTCACGTACGGTTGAGAGGACCAATGGATAGTCTCTCGTGAGCCGCTCTATCGGTGGAACCCAGTCGCAGGTAAAGAACTGCGCCCGTCCGTCCGGCGTACTGAATTTATCTTTAAACAGATATGACGTGCCCCGGTCGGCAGCGGATTCATCCCGGCATGGCCACTGGATGTATCCCAGCTCGCCCATCTTTTCATAGGTGGCGCCAAGGAAGTTCGGGCATAAGTGGCGAAGCTCATCCCAAATCTCTTTGCTGCTGCTGTAGCTCATCGGATACCCCATGCGGGTGGCGATTTCGCTGATAATCTGCCAGTCCGTTTTCAAATCCCAGCGGGGTTCCACCGCCTTAAAGAAGCGCTGGAATCCGCGATCTGCCGCCGTGTAGACGCCCTCATGCTCGCCCCACGAGGTAGACGGCAGCACAACATCGGCGGCGGCGGCTGTTTTGGTCATGAAAATATCCTGCACGATGACCAGCTCCAGGTCTTCGAAGGCTTTACGCACGGCCGACAGCTCGGCGTCAGTCTGCAGCGGATCTTCACCCATAATGTAGGCCGCGCGCACTTCGCCAGCCGCCGCCCGGTGCGGCAGTTCGCTGATGCGATAGCCCGTATGCGCAGGCAGGCTTTTAACGCCCCATGCCCTGGCAAACTTTTCGCGATTAGCCGCCTCTTTGACGTACTGATATCCCGGATAGGTATCCGGCAGGGCACCCATATCACAGGCGCCCTGAACGTTATTCTGCCCACGTACGGGATTCACGCCGACGTGGGGCTTGCCAAGGTTGCCGGTCAGAATGGCGAGGCTGGTCAGCGAGCGCACGGTTTCCACGCCCTGATAGAACTGGGTGACGCCCATCCCCCACAGAATGGTGGCCGTTTTCGCCGTAGCATACAGGCGGGCGCACTGGCGAATAGCCTGCGCGCTGACGCCAGTAATCTCTTCCACCGCTTCCGGCGGATAAGCCGCCACGATCTTACGGTATGCCGCAAAACCTTCCGAACGGCTGGCTACAAAGGCTTTGTCATAAAGCGCTTCGGCGATAATGACGTGGCCGATAGCGTTAAGCAGCGCGATGTTTGAACCGTTCTTCAGCGCCAGGTGCATATCTGCGATACACGCGGTTTCTATTCGGCGCGGATCGCAGACGATGATTTTGGCCCCGTTATGCCGGGCGTTGATAATATGATTAGCCACGATAGGGTGTGAATCTGCCGGGTTGTAGCCAAAGATAAACACCAGATCCGTATTATCAATTTCCGTAATGGCATTGCTCATGGCGCCGTTACCGACCGACTGGTGCAGACCTGCAACCGATGGGCCGTGTCAGACGCGCGCGCAGCAATCCACGTTATTGGTGCCGATTACCGCCCGGGCAAACTTCTGCATCACATAATTGGTTTCGTTACCGGTACCGCGCGAAGATCCTGTGGTCTGGATGGCGTCGGGGCCATACTTCTCCTTAATTTCGCTCAGGCGGGTAGCCACATAGTCCAGCGCCTCCTCCCAGGAGACGGCTTCCAGCCTGCCGCCGCGCTGCCGACGGATCATAGGGGTCTTCAGACGAGGCGTGAGAAGCTTTGTATCGTTAAGAAAATCCCAGCCGTAATAGCCCTTAAGACAAAGCGTACCCTGATTATTTTTACCCAGGGCCGCTTCAGCACGAATGATTTTCCCCTCTTCCACAACCAGCTTCAGCTTGCATCCGGCGGCGCAATAGGGACATACCGTGGTGACTTTTTTCATCATGACACTCCTTAAAATAAACCCGCAGCGCCCGTCTAAAACAACAGCATGAAGCTAAAACGGTGGCGAATGCCGATTTCGATAGCGTTCTGTACGCCAGGGATTGCCAGCAGCATCAGCAAAACCAGTGCCGATATGATGCGTATTAACATCCCTCGCTCCTGCTCTTTATCTGCTCTTGCCCTTTCTGCACTTTACGTAACAGCAGCCACATACGTACGGTCCGCACCGCCATATTGCGCGCCGCTGAACTGTGTGGAAGCGGATCGGGAACGGGGGCCTCGCTGGGAAGTTTCGGGTGCGCTATACCGTTTAGCGTCAGGTTCGCCACGATAGCCACCAGAGTGCCGATGGTGATGCCGCTGTGCATGAAAAGCTGCATCATGGGAGGGAACTGCGCGAAAAGGCCCGGCACCAGAACCGGCATCATGCCCAGCCCCAGCGTGAGGGCAACCACCATGCCGTTATTATTGTTGCGATAGTCTACCTGGCCCAGGGTGCGGATACCCGAAACGGCGACCATACCAAACATGACTATACCGGCCCCGCCGAGGACGGGTTTTGGGATCAGCACGACCAGCGCAGCCATTTTGGCGAAGATGCCCATCAGAATAAGAATGACGCCGGAGATGGAAACAACAAAACGGCTGCGTACCCCTGTGAGACCTATCAGCCCTACGTTTTGCGCGAAAGCAGCATAAGGAAACAGGTTGAAGAACCCGCAAATCATTGAGGCCAGCCCGCAGGTGTTCAGACCGTTGCGAAGCATGGTGGCATCCACTTTTTTGCCAACGATATCTCCGGTGGCCATCATTGAAGACATGGTTTCAACCATCACAACGACCATCACCATGGAGAGCAGCGCAACGGGCAGGATATGAAACTCAGGCCGGGCGAAATACATAACCTGCGGAAAGTGAAACCAGGGCGTCGCCTGGACAAGCTGAAAATCGAGCGGCTTAAAGAAGCTCCAGAGTACCGTTCCCACCGCCAGGCCTATCAGGACGGAGATATTTTTAATCACTCCGGAGGCGAAAGTATAAAGATTCAGGATGATAACCAGAGTAATGGCCGCCATCAGCAGCGAGGTCAGATTGCCAAAATCCAGCATCTCGCTGCTGCCGCCGCCAACCCAGCCGCCGGCAACGGGCATAATCGACAGGCCAATAAGCGTCACGATAGAACCCATCACCACCTTCGGGAAGAAGCGTATCAGCCGGCTAATCCAGGGCGCACAAAAAAGAATGAAGACCCCGGCAACGATAACCGCCCCCGATATTGCGCCGATACCGTACTCCTTACCGATAAGCACCATTGGGATCAGCGCGGCGAAAGTACAGCCTTGGATCAGAGGGAGCTTGCATCCCAGCCACGGCCCAATCCCCATCGACTGGACGATAGTCGCCACGCCGCAGATAAACAGATCGGTACCGATCAGCAAAATAATTTGTTCCTCAGGCAGCCCAACGGCGGCGCCTACCACCAGCGGAACGGCAACCGCACCGGCATACATCACCAGCACATGCTGCAGACCATAGAGAAACATCTGAGTCACAGGCAGGACTTCATCCACGGGCGCCGCAGGCGTGCGGACGGCTGCTGTAACAAGGGCAGAATCTTTCATGACGTAAGTGTCTCCTTTACGGCTCCTGGTGAGAAATAAACGAGGAGCTACGATTCGAAGGCATTCGCCTCCCTAAACTGATGTCGCCATCAGCGATGTTGCGCGCACGGTGTGGTTTATGCGTAAGGCGTGCCAGGTTCAGGGAATGACTGCGGTTAAGCAAGGTATCTGTGAGGAAAGTCACGTCATAAAGTTGAAATGAAGGGCGCAACTATGGGGCGATAAAACAGGAAGTTAGCCGTTAAAGACGTTGAAAAAAATCGATCTCTCACTTTGAGAAACAGCGGCTTATTGCGGCAGGAAAGAGCAGATAACGAAAAGCTTAGCGAGAGCGAGAGCGGCGCCAGCAGCGCTGGCGCCTGAGAAAACGGACTAGAGATCGGCCATGCGCTGCCACATCTTCTGCGCCGCGAAACGGGCTTTTTCGTATATCGCCTCAGTATCCAGCGCAAAAACCCGATCCTGGTAAACGGCCCTTCCGGCCACAAATACCGTATCGACAGCGGCGCTGTTCATCCCAAAGGCCAGATGCCCGGCGAGGTTTTCCGCGCAAAGCGGCGTCGGGGCGGCATAATCCAGCACGGTCAGATCGGCCGTGTAACCTGCCGCCAGTCTCCCGAAAGGCTGGCCGAAGTTACGCTCCAGCAAAACGTTGCCGTTATGCAACATCTGCAGGAACTTGTCGGTGCCCAAAGGCCCTCCGGCATCGCGGTGCTTAAACCAGGCAAATTTTAGCTCCTCCAGCATGTCGGAACCGATGCCGTCCGTACCGAGCGCCACCCATTTCACCTCTGGCAAATGCGGGTTATAGCCGACGCTGTTATTCATATTGGAACGGGCGTTATGCACCAGGAAAGCGTTATGCTGATTCAGTAGCTCAGCCTCCTGCTCCGATATCCACAGCCCGTGGGCAATCAGCGTTTTCTCGCCAAGAAGGCCAAATTTGTCCAGGCGAACCAGCGGATCCATGCCGTATTTATCATGGCTGTGAGAAACATCGTAGCGATCTTCCGCCACGTGGATATGCAGGCCGCGTCCTGTTTCCTGGCAGGCCCGGGCGAGGCTTTCCAGACCGGTATCCGGCACGGTGAAAGGCGCATGCGCCCCCATGTGCGCCTCTACAAGATAACTTTGCGCATACCGCTGCTTTTCTCGATCGATAAGCTGCGCAAAACGGATGTTTTCCTCAATGCCGGCCTGCAGCTCCGCCCGACCGGCGTTGCGGTCAGTAGTTTCAAAACAGGTCATGCCGCGCAGGCCAACCTGAATAAACGCCTCACGCAGTACCGCCAGCGAACCCTGAATAAAAGCGGGCGAAGCATGATGATCGATAACGGCGGTACAGCCGCTTTTGATCGCCTCCAGCGCGCAGATAATCCCGCTATAATAAAGAGACTCTTCGTCCAGCGCCCGATCGAGACGCCACCACAGGTTCTTCAGGGTGGAGATAAAATCGGGGCACGGAGGAATCGGCGCCATGACGCCACGCGACAGTCCCGAATAAAAGTGATTATGGGCGCAGACCAGCCCGGGCATCACCAGCTTACCGCGCATCTCTTTGACCGCCGCCTGCGGATACTCAGCCTCCAGGTTTACCCCCAGCGCCAGAATCTTATCGCCATCAATGACGATATCCGTTGCCGGCCTGACAGAGGCCGGAAAAAGCTCAACGGCAGTGCAGTTTTTCAGTATTAGCATCTTATTTCTCCACCGTGCCTAATAAGTAGCCGTGATGCTGGCGGGTATAGTCGATGATGCTGGCCATCCCTGCCAGCGGCTCCGGCAGCTCCAGCACCCGCTGCGCTTTATCCAGCTTCAGCTGCCATACCTTGCCTTCGTGCCGGATGCGTATATTCCCTTCGCCGAACAGAAAGCCGGGGTTGGTGCTGTTAATAAAGTCCTCGGCAAGGCTGAAGACGGTCACCTTGTCTTTATAGGGTTTCCCCTGCCACGGGCAAAATTGCGCGCAGTTGCCGCACTCGTTACACAGCGCATCAAGATGCAGAATCTGATGACGGCTACGGAAGCCGGGAACGGAGATGGCCACATTAGCCCGGTTCGGACAGACATCGATGCACTTGCCGCAGACATAGTTGCAGGAGAGGCAGCGCCCGGCTTCCTGGCGGGCAAAAGCGTCAGGCGCATCGCCGGAAATCTGCCTTACCGCGATGCGTCCTTTGCGGGAATAGATATCCAGCGGATCGGTATTAAGGTAATAAGCCGCCGTCTGGCCGCTGCTGATGTTTTCGCGGGCAAGGATGGCGTCACAGGCTTTACGCGCCCCGCCAATTGCCGCCACGATAGAGGCCGGGCCGCTTTGCACGTCGCCGATAAGAAAGACGTCAGGCAGCGAGGTTTCCAGCGTTTGCGGATCGACCTCCGGCATGCCGTCCGGCCCCGGCGTCAGGCCAAATTTCTCCAGCAGCAGCTCATCGTTTTTTTCGCCGGTCGCGGTAATTAGCGCGTCGAAATGGCAGGTCGTCGTCCGCCCGGTGGCGACCGGACGGCGGCGGCCATCCTCGTCCGGCTCGCCGGGGGCCATGATGCGCAGCCGCAGCGCGCCATCGGACTCATAGCGTTCCGGACTGACCAGCGTCATGAACTTCACCCCTTCTGCCCTGGCCTCTGCGATCTCCTCAGGCCAGGCGGGCATATCCTCCTCCTGACGGCGATAGATAATGGTTACGCTATTCACGCCAGCAAGACGCAGCGCGGCGCGGGCGCAGTCCATGGCAGTGTTGCCAGCTCCCACTACCGCAATATCGCCGCTCAGCGAAGCTTTGCTCTTATTAAACGCACGCAGGAAATGGAATGACGGCAGGATATTCATATTGTCGCCCTCCAGCCGGAGAGTATTGCTTTTACCTGCCCCGATGCCGATACAAACGTAATGAAATCCCCGGCGCTTCAGCTCAGCGGGTGTAATCCCGGCGCGGCAGCCATAAACGAATTTCACGCCATGATCGGCAATAAAATCGATATCCTGCTGCACCAGTTCTGCCGGAATACGAAAGCGCGGCACAATATTTCTGACCACGCCTCCGGCGTTAGTTTCCCGTTCAAACAGCGTGACCGGATGACCGGCGCGGGCAAGAAAATACCCGGCGGCAAGGCCTGCGGGGCCGGCACCGATAACCGCAACCGGATGCCGGGAGCCGGAGCCTGCGGGCTTATGCCAGCGTTGCCGGTAGCCTTCCCAGCCCTTCTCGCGCACGATTTTTTTGATCTGACGAATATTTAAGGCGCTGTCGTAATCCAGACGGGTGCAGTTGTACTGACACTGATGATCGCAGATGTGACCGGTGATGGAAGGCAGGGCATTACGCTGATAGATCAACGACAGCGCATCAACATAGCGCCCTTCCCCGGCCAGCCGCAGATATTCAGGAATATCCTGTTTAATGGCGCAGGCCGTCACGCAGGGAGCGACATAGCAGTCGGTGAGCGGCAGCGGCCCGCCGGCGTCGATCTCTTCTTTCCCTTTCCAGCTTTTTTGCGCCCAGTCGGCTTCCAGCGCCATGCTGGCCAGCGCATTAAGCCTGTCGACATCAATCGTCTTCTCCCTGCGGGGCTCGCACTCATCCAGCAAACGGGCGCAGGCCGCCAGGCGCAGGTAGCCGCCGGGCTTGAGCAAATCTGTCGCCATGGTGATGGGCTGGATGCCGGTGGCATAAATATCGGTAATATTGTACTGGCTGGCGCCGCCTGAATAGGAGACGGGCAGCTGCCCGTTAAAATGACGAGAAAGCATAGCGGCGACGTTAATTGACAGCGGGAACAGCGCCCTTCCGGACATATACATCTCGTCGCCGGGCAGACGCTTTTTATGGTTGCGGGCGCCCAGGGTATTGGTCAGCTTCACGCCGAAGGTGAGCCGCCTTTCCTTACCCAGCGCAACGAGGCGCTCCAGCATCGCCAGCGCCTGCTCAGGCTGCAGGTCATGGCTGAACGCCTCTTCATCAAGCTGGATATAGTCGAAACCGTTGCCGTCGAGGATTTCCCGCACCCGGGCGTAGCCCAGCAGCGTCGGGTTTAGCTTAACGAAGGTGTGAATATTTTTCTCCATCAGCATATAGCGGCAGATGGATTCAATTTCATCCGGCGGGCAGCCGTGCATGGTGGAAAGCGTAACGCTGCGCGCCAGATGCGGATGGATATTTTCTGCCAGCCTGCTCAGCGCCTCCGGCGTCGCTTTTTCCAGTAAGCACCAGCCGCCGCGCTGAATAAACTGCGCCATTTCCTGACGATAGCGGCTGAATTTCTCATTTCTTCCGGCATCGAGCATCTCATCGATAAATTTCTGCATCGGCGGCTGGGTGATGCCCTTCAAGTCGTAACCGACGCTCATATTAAAAATGAACGAGCGGCCCTTATGGGCCTGACGCGGCGCCAGCAATGTCTCCAGCAGCCACAGCGCAAACCAGGCTTTGAGATATTCGTCCCAGGCTTTTTCCAGCGTTAACTCGGTAGACCACTCGGTGTTGAACGCTTCGTCGCTGGGATCGATACAGGGTTTTTCCAGTTCAAGCCTGTCGAGGATCTGTACGGTTTTCAGTTCGATAAAGCTGCCGCCGGTCAGCCAGGCGACGATAATATTGGGCGCCAGCTGGGTATGAGGGCCCGCCGCCGGGCCAACGGCCGTATCACAGGTTTCACCGAACAGGGAAACCTGCCGATCCGGATTGCGCAGATAGAATTCGCTTTCGGGAATGCCAAAGATGCTCTGCTGCTCTTCATATTCGGCACAGATACGCGTCAGAAGCTCACTAAAGGGGATGGGACGCATAATGTCAGCCATACATTGCTCCTTGCTGAATTTTTATCGTGATTTATCAGGCTGCGCCGCCATATCAGTTTCTGTCGGGCAGACCACTACTGGTGATAAGCAACTTCCAGACCACCCTGTCCGCAGCGACATTTTTTACTGCGGATAGCGATCGGACTCTCACTCTGCTTAACGGCATAGCACCGCGGAGTGTCAGAGTGATTCGCCTTTTCTCACTATGAGAAAATATTCGCTGGGTTAAGGGGGCAAGGCCTTGATACGCAGGCGATGAGAAGCGGCACGGGAGTTGCTAGCTACTGCCTGACGGCAAAACATGGAGACGGAGCGATGACATTATTTACGGAGCTGGCGCGCCTTGAGGAGCAAAATCGGGCCTTTGCCCTGCTGCAGATTGCACAAAGCCGCGGCTCAACCCCGCGCCATTCGGCCGGCATGGTGGTGACCGAGCAAGGTGAAACGGCGGGCACCATTGGCGGCGGAATGGTGGAAAGGCTGGCGATCGACGCCGCCCGCGAGGCGATTGCCCAAGGCGCCTCCCGGCTGTTTGAGGCTCGGCTGGCGCGACAGGGAGAGCATGCGGTAGGTTCAGACTGCGGCGGCGCAATGACCATACATATCGCCGTTTATCCCCGCCGCCCGGAACTTTTTTTACTGGGCGCGGGGCACGTAAACCGTGAGGTAGCAAGGCTTGCCGTCGGGCTCGGTTTCAGGGTGACCATTGCGGATACCTGGCCTGCTAATCTGGAACATCCGGCGCTGCCTGAAGCATGCCGCCGCGTTGGCGGCGCGGACTATGCCGCCATTGTGCCTCTCCTCGGGCTTGATGAACAAAGTTATGTGGTCATCGCCACCAACCATGAAGATCGCGAGGCCCTGATGCAGACTATTCATCTGCCGGTCCGCTATCTGGGACTGCTGGCCAGCAGGAGAAAAGCGCATCATTTCCGTAACGTATTGCGCAAAGAGCAAAGCCTCGGTGAAGAGCAGATCGCGCGGCTGCATGCGCCGCTTGGGCTGAAGATTGGCGCAGAAACCCCGGCCGAGATCGCAATCAGCATCCTGGGCGAGCTGATTCAGCTTTACCGCACCGGCGAGGTTGCCCCGACATGGGAGCCGCAGAAACAGGCGCCGGTGAAACTGACGCCCGTTGAAGAAGCCGTAACGCTTAGCCGCTGATAGTGGTGCCGGTTAAGCCTGCAATCCCCTCTCTTGCGCGTTCCAGCAGAGTGATTAAGGCTGTTCTGCCGGGGCGCGATGCCGCAAAAGCTACCGCAGCTTCCACTTTTGGCAGCATCGACCCCGGCGCAAACTGGCCCTCCGCTATGTAACGCCGCGCCTCTTCCACCGTCATATGATCCAGGCCGCGCTGCTGCGGCGTATTAAAGTTAACGGCCACTTTTTCCACCGCCGTCAGAATAATCAGCATATCGGCATTAAGATCGCGTGCCAGCACCGCGCTGGCGCGGTCTTTATCAATCACGGCGCTGGCTCCTTTCAGTCTTTCGCCCTGCGCAATAACCGGGATCCCGCCGCCGCCGATAGCGACAGGAATCTGCCCGCCGTTGAGCAACGCCTCAATGGCTTCCAGCTCGATAATTTCCTTCGGCTCCGGCGAGGCGACCACGCGTCGCCAGCCGCGGCCCGCGTCCTCCCGAACAGCCACGCCCTGCGCTGCCAGCGAATCGGCGACCTCCTTCGATAAAAAACTCCCGATCGGTTTATCCGGCCTGAGAAAAGCAGGATCCTCTGCGTCAACCCGCACCTGGGTGATAAGCGAAGCAACCGTTTTGCGGCTGCCTCGCCTGCGCAGCGTTTCCCGTAGCGCATTTTGCAGATCGTAACCAATATAGCCCTGGCTCAGGGCCACACAGACGGACATGGGCAGGACGGGCGAATGCGCAGGCGTGTGCGCCGCCGCCTCGAAAGCCTGCTGGATCATTCCCACCTGCGGGCCATTGCCATGGGTCACCACCAGCTGATGGCCCTCCTCAATCAGATCGGCAATGGCGGACGCCGTGGCCTGCACCGCCTCCATCTGTTCGGCAAGCCCTTTGCCCAGGGCGTTACCGCCGAGGGCAAGAACGATTCTCTTCTTCATTGACTGGCTCCCTGAAGTTCAGAAACAAAAGGTTTACGCCGGATAAAACGCCCGTGTCCGGCTTTACCGCAAAATATCCCGTCCCGCCAGACGACCTCTCCTCTGGAGAGCGTCATAACGGGCCAGCCCTGGCATACGAATCCTTCCCAGGGTGAATAGTCGGCCCTGTCATGCAGGTCGGCATGATGGATGGTCTGACGCCGCTGCGGATCGAACAGCACCAGGTCGGCATCGCTGCCGGGAAGCAGGCTGCCTTTTTCCGGCCACAGGCCGAAGAGCTTCGCCGGATTTGTGCTGGTCAGTTCAACAAAGCGGGAAGCCGTAATCCGCCCCCTGGAGACGCCCTCAGAGAACAGCAGCGCCATACGATTCTCCACGCCCGGCAGGCCGTTTGGGCAGCGGGTAAAATCATCGGCTGCCAGAGCCTTGCGCAGAGAGAAAGGAAAAGTGCAGTGATCGGTGGCCAGGGTATCGATGCTGCCGTCGTTAATGCCGGTCCACAGGCTATCCAGCTCCTGACGGGGACGTAACGGGGGGCTGAGGATGTACTTCAGCCCGTCTTCGCGATAGTAGTGGTTGATATCCAGCAACAGATATTGTGGACAGGTTTCCATCCATACCGGCTGACGGCGCGCTTTCGCCAGCTTGATATATTCCATTCCCAGGCCATTTGAAAGATGCACAATATACAGCGGCGCATCGCCGGCGAGGTGTGCCAGGTTAATGCTGCGGGCGATGGCTTCGGCTTCACAGGCCGCCGGGCGGCTTAAGGCGTGCCAGACAGGCGTGCGCTTGTTTTCAGCAATAAAACGCCGCCGGTTATGCGTGACGACGGCGTCGTTTTCCGGATGCACCGTCGCCAGCGCCCCGACCTCTTTCAGACGCGCCAGCAGCCTCAATATCTCGCCGTCGTTCAGGTGATACTGATAGGTGAGATAAAATTTAAAGCTGCTGATGCCCTCGTCATGCACCATAGCCTGGAGCTCATCCAGGATAGCATCGTCAACGTGCTGAATAACGCCGTGAAAACCGTAGTCAATCACCGCCTGCCCGTGCGCATCGCGCTGGTACTTTTCCAGCTGATGATGAAGGTTACAGCCCGGGGGGCCAAATCCCATATGATCAACGATGGTTGTCGTGCCGCCGCAGGCCGCGGCACGGGTGCCGCTGTAAAAATCATCGCAGCTAACAGCGACACCGGTATCAATATTAAAATGCGTATGCACATCGATACCGCCCGGCATCACCAGCAGGCCGCTGGCGTCAATCACCCTCCCGGCTAAGGCGGGTTCAATGCTGGCAGCAACGCTGATGATTTTTCCATGCTCAATAAGCAGATCGCCTCTGCATTCACGTCTGTCATCAACCAGCGTTCCCCCTTTAATAAGCGTCGTCATACTCTACTCCCGGAGCGCCCGGCGGACGCTCCTTAGCGACTTAACTCCCGGCTTGTTGCAGCCATGCCAGCGGTATCGCCGCATACATAGCCGCGCAGGTCACCAGATGCGATTTCCAGGTTTTTTCATTCGGCGCATGCGCCTCCGGCTCTTTGCCGGGCCCAAAACCGATGACCGGAATACCATGCCTACCCATAATCGAAACGCCGTTGGTGGAGAAGGTCCATTTATCAACCACCGGATCCTGATTAAACAGCCCCTGATAAGCCGTGGTTAATGCGCGAACCGTGAAATGGTCCTCCTCTACTTTCCAGGTCGGGAAGTAGCACTCGGTCGGATAGGTAAGGCCGGTCCATGAGGGACGGTCGTATTGATAGAGAGAGACTTTCGCCTGCGCTTTTTTCACCGCGGCTAAGGCACGAATCTCCTCCAGCGCGCCTTCCCAGCTTTCACCCCAGGTGAGACGACGGTCAATGGAAACGGCGCAGCTGTCCGCCACGGCGCAGCGGCTTGGCGAGGTGAAGAAAATTTCAGAAACCGTCAGGGTGCCTTTGCCGAGGAAAGGATCGTTGCCGAGGCGGCCCGCCAGAGTTTGCAGCTCCAGCAGGATCGGCGCCATTTTGAAAATGGCGTTATCGCCACGCTCAGGCGCGGAGCCATGACAGCTGACGCCTTCAACCTCAACGCGGATCTCCATTCTGCCACGATGACCGCGATAAATACGGCAGTCAGTCGGTTCGGTACTCACCACAAATTCCGGGCGGATGTTTGACTGTTCAATGATGTACTGCCAGCACAGGCCGTCGCAATCCTCTTCCTGTACGGTGCCGGTCACCAGCAGAGTGTATTCATCTTCCAGGCCCAGATCCTTGATGATCCTGCCGGCATAGACCATTGAAGCCATGCCGCCTTCCTGATCCGATGTGCCGCGACCGCCAATCACGTCGTCATCCTCCATGCCCGCGTAGGGATCGAACTTCCAGTTATTCATATTGCCCACGCCGACGGTGTCAATATGCGCATCCATCGCCAGCAGGCGCGGCCCGTGGCCGATGTAGCCCAGCACGTTGCCCATCGGATCGATTTCAACTTTATCGAACCCAACTTTTTCCATCTCCTGCTTAATACGGTGGACCACGCGTTTTTCATCGCAGCTCTCGCTGGGGATCGCCACCATATCGCGCAGAAAACGCGTCATTTCTGGCTGATAGCGCCGGGCATGCTGCAGGATAGCGCTGAAGGGAATTGGTTTAGCCATGTTTCTTGTCCTCTTTTTATTCGTGTGTAATGCCGTCTTTACCTTCCCAGACCACTTCACGATAGTGCTGCGGATCCGTATCGCCCTCGGTACTGATGATTAACACGCGTGATTCTGGTGTGAGGTGGAGTTGTTTCATGAGTGCGTTACGCTGCGGGTGATGGCAGAGGGCCGCGAGCACGCCCATGCCGGGCGCCCCGGATTCACCGGAGATGATGGCCGTATCGCCTTTCAGGGGATTGCCCAGCACCCGCATACCCAGCGCTGAGACGCGATCTTCGCAGGAGATAAAGTGATGAACGTTATTGCGCAGCAGCGGCCAGCCCAGCGGATTAGGTTCGCCGCAGGCCAGCCCGGCCATGATGGTATTCATCTCGCCGCTGACGTTAACAATCCGGCCCTGCAAACCTGAACGGTAAAGGCAGTTGGCCCGCTCCGGTTCAACCACGATAGCGCGCAGGTTACCGGGCCCGTAATGGTCAACCAGGTAGCCCAGAACACCTGCAGCCATAGCGCCAACCCCCGCCTGCAGAAAAACATGGGTAGGCGGAGCCGACAGCATCTCGTCCAGCTGCTCTGCCGCCTCATCGGCCAGCGTGGCATAGCCCTGCATAATCCAGGTGGGGATTTCCTCATAGCCTTGCCAGGCGGTGTCCTGCACCATATACCAGCAGTTTTGCCGGGCATGACTCAGCGTCAGACGAACGGTATCGTCGTAGTTCATCTCCGTAACTATGCACTCCGCGCCGAGATCGGTGATGTGCTTAACGCGGGCCGCCGAAGAGCCTTTTGGCATATAGATAATGGCTTTCTGTCCCAGGGCCTTTGCCGTCCAGGCCACGCCGCGTCCGTGATTGCCGTCGGTGGTCGTGGCGAACGTGACTGGCGGAAAGTTCTGCTGATGAAAGCTTTCAAAGGAGAAAGCGGCAATATCCAGCTTCCAGATTTTGCACAGCAGCTGAGCTACCGCCCAGGTGCCGCCGAGCATTTTGAAGGCGTTAAGATTGAAACGCTGCGATTCATCCTTTACCAGCACCTTGCTTACGCCGAGGGCGCGCGCAAAATGGGCGAGCGAGTAGACGGGCGTTGGTTTATAGCCAGTAAGCGTGCGGTGGAAACGGCGCGCCTGCCTTGCGGCATCGGTGTTAAACACCGGATCCCTTTGAGGTTGCAGATTAGCGTTGTCCGCTATCCGCATCCGTAATTCGAATTGAGACATACAAATTTCCTCGTGACAGGGCCAGGGGTCCATGCGCGGCTTTGTTTCTGAACAGGCCGCGCAATTACTGGCCGGGCACCGTTTTATTTAAGGATGCGAGGAATAGCCGATTCGACGCGTCTGGCGAGAACGTCTGCCGGATCTTCGAACCTGCGGGCCAGAATCATGGCGGCGACGATCAGCGGTTTCCAGCTTGCTTCTTTGTAGGTTGGAATACGGTAACGCTCGAAGACGCTGGCTTCGACCTCGCCGCGCTCGCAGGAGACGCCGGTAATGTCTGCCGGCAGGCAGTGCATATAGAGCGCGTTACCATTGCGGGTCAGCGCCATCATCTCTTCCGTACAGTGCCAGCGCTGATGACGGGCATTTTCTGCCAGACAGGTTTTTTCCAGCGCCTTCAGGCCTTCACTATCGCTGTTACGCAGCAGTTCGGTACGCTGCTGCATGATCTGCCACGGCGCCCAGGATTTTGGGTAAACGATATCGGCATCCTTAAACGCCTCTTCCATCGACGAAACCTGGCGAAAGCTCCCCCCGGAGCTGGCGGCATTTTTACTTGCCACATCAATCACTTCTGGCAGCAGGTTATAGCCTTCCGGGTGGGCCAGGGTGACATCCATGCCAAAGCGGGTCATCAGACCGACTATCCCCTGCGGCACCGAAAGCGGCTTGCCGTAGCTCGGCGAATAGGCCCAGGTCATGGCGATTTTTTTGCCTTTAAGATTCTCCAGCGAACCAAAGTGCTCTTTCAGCCATGCCAAATCGGCCATCGACTGGGTGGGGTGGTCGATATCGCACTGAAGGTTGACGATGGCAGGACGCTGCGGCAGCACGCCAGCCTGATACCCTTCATCAAGGGCTGCGCCCACTTCACGCATATAGGCATTGCCCGCGCCGAGATACATGTCGTCACGGATACCAATTACTTCCGCGCAGAAGGAGATCATATTGGCCGTTTCACGAACGGTTTCACCATGTGCTATCTGGGACTTACCTTCGTCCAGATCCTGCTGCGCCAGCCCCAGCAGGTTAAGCGCGGAGGCGTAAGAGAAACGGGTGCGGGTGGAGTTATCCCGAAAGAGAGAAATACCCAGCCCATTGTTGAAAACGCGGGTATCGATGTTGCTGGCGCGCATGGCCTTCAGCGCCTCTGCCAGATAAAGCACCTGTTCAAGCTCGTCGCGGGTTTGCTGCCAGGTAAGTAAAAAATCTTTTTGGCTGAGGGAGGATTTTTTGTCCCGGCTCAGGGTAAGCAGACGTTTAATCTCATTCATTTATTCAGATACCTTTTCGAGTTACATCGCAGACTGGAAGTAGCCTCTTCATAAAAGGGAAGACGCGTTGTTATGAGATAAACAAGTTTTGTGCCAGGTTTTAATCCATCATAAAGAGTGTGGTTTTAATCATGTTTTTCAGGGCCTGTTCAGAGCTACTCTCACTTTGAAAACGAAAAAACACGACGTATGCGACCTGTCTGAGGGTTCAAAATGAGAAAACAAAGTAGCGTTATCAAATTGAGAGAGGCCCCGGCGGAGGGCTGCCGGAACGAACAACGGCCTTTATTAACGGGGAGCGACTTCCCGGCGGACAGCCTGTCCATCCTGATGATGATTCAAAAAACGGTGCAGCATTTCGCCGCGCTGTTAGCCAACGTGCTGCACCTGGAGGTGGAAGTTGTCGACAGCACGCTGCACCGCATTGCCGGAACAGGGCCTTACAGCCAGCAGCTGGGAAAAATTCCGGAAAGCAACACGCTGCTATTATCAGAAGTGATTGGCAAACGACATGAAGTGGTTATTTTTGATTCGCGTCGTAATCCGCTTTGCCTGGCATGTAACCAGCGGGAAAGCTGCAAAGAACGGGGTTTTGTGGGCGTACCCGTTCTTTATAAGCAGCTTTGCCTGGGCGTAATAAGCCTGGTTGCGGTTAATAACGAACAGTTGCGTCATCTGCGCGAACACACCAGCATGTTTATCGAATATATCCGCCACATTTCAACGTTACTGGTGGCGAATATTACCGAGCTGCAGAAAAAAGAGCGCCGCATCGATCCGCTGCTGGCTTTTCTGGCGCGCGGGACAGAGCAGGGCGTGATTATTTTTGATGAGCAGCAGCGCATTATTTTTATTAACGAATCCGCCCGCGGCCAGCTGCACATCAAAAGTGACCCTCTTCTTCAGCCAGCGATAATATCTCCCTTATCGACCAAAGATAATGATGAACAGGAGATAACGCTTTGTCTCGACGAAACCTGCTGGCGCCTGTGCGGGCGCTGGCATGAAAGCGATCGCGGGGCGCTGCTTATTTTATCCCGCTGCCAGAATCAAATGGACGACTCGCGGGAACAGGAAACGCCGGTTATAAAAAATCTGATAGGTAATTCCCGTGTGATCCGCACGCTAAAAGCGTTAATCGGCCGCATCGCCTCCAGCCCCTCAAGCGTGATGATTATGGGAGAAAGCGGCACGGGGAAAGAGGTGGTGGCGCGCGCCGTTCACCGGTTAAGTCCCAGGCATGATAAGCCTTTCGTCGCCATTAACTGCGCGGCTATCCCTGAAAATCTGCTGGAAAGTGAACTGTTTGGCTATACAAAAGGCGCGTTTACCGGCGCCGCCCCCGGCGGGAAAAAAGGCTTAATACAGCTGGCGAACGGCGGAACGCTTTTTCTGGACGAAATTGGTGATATGCCGCTTACGCTCCAGGCCCGGCTGCTGCGGGCGATTGAAAGCCGGGAAGTCATGCCGGTGGGAGCAAGCCAGCCCGTTCACGTCGACATTCGTATCATTTCCGCCACCCATCAGAACCTGCAGGAAAAAATACGTCAGGGTCTTTTTCGCGAGGATCTTTATTATCGTCTCAATGTAGTTCCCCTTTACCTTCCGCCGCTGCGCAAGCGGGAGAACGATCTTGAGCTGCTGCTGAATCACTTCCTGCACCATCACGCAGAACGAATCGGACGCCCGGTAACCAGCGTCAGCCCTGAAGTGCTGCGTTTACTGAGCACCCATTCATGGCCGGGCAACGTCCGGGAGCTAAGCAATCTGGTAGAGTACCTGGTGAATATTGTGCCGGAAGGAGAAATGATTGACAGTTCGCTGCTGCCGCCCGTTTATCACTTGCATATGCAGGAGGCTGCTGCGCCTGAGCCGTACAAACAGAACGCGACGGCAACGATGATGCCATCTGCGGAGACAGCGACGGGCGATGCTGACACCGTTTCCAACCTGAAAAAGATTGAAAAAACGCTCATCGAGGAAGCGCTGCAGAGCGCGCGGAATAAAAAACAGATCGCCAATGAACTGGGTATAGGCGTGGCAACGCTCTATCGTAAAATCAAGAAGTACGGTCTGGCATAGTCGAGGCGTGAAGTAGCTGACGATAGCGGGCTGGCGTATCCACATCCCAGTGAACGCAGGGGGTGGCAACGGGAATACGTTGCCGCCCCCTTATCTCAATCAGCGCCTTTAAATTATCCTCATCCTTCGCCTGAAGAATAGCCTTGCGCATATCGGCGGGTAACAGCACCGGATGGCCGCAGCCGCCGCCATATTCCGGCACAAGGCAGCGCTGGCTGCGTCGGTGGTGCCAGAGCGCTGCGTACAGCTCTCCGGCCAGCACAGGCATATCGCCGGGCACAACAAAAAAATCTCCCGGTTCCAGCCGCCTGGCACCGCTGCGAATGGAGGAGAACATTCCGCGGGAATAATTTTCGTTATGACACAGCGTAATACCCGCATGGCCTGCATAAAGCTGATGCAATTGCTTACCCCGGAAGCCGGTAACGAGGATCACCCTGTCACAAAATGACAGCGCATTTTCCAGCGCGCTTCCCAGCACCGTTGTGTTTCGCCAGGGCAGCATCATTTTCCACTCGCCCATACGAGAAGAAAGCCCTGCTGCCAGCATCAGACACTGTTTCATCCTCGCTCCTGTGGAAGGTGGCAGAGCGCCGTTACGCCTCTTCCAGCACCGCTTTTATCGACTTGATAATAGGGCGATAGCCGGTACAACGGCAGAGGTTGCCTTCCAGCGCATCGTTAATTTGATCGTCGCTGGGATGAGGATTGGCATCAAGCAACGCCTTCGCGCTCATCAGAAAGCCGGGGGTGCAAAAACCGCACTGTACGCCGCCGTGCCGGACAAAAGCAGTCTGGAGACGCTGCCCGACCTTATCGTGACGTAGCGCCTCCACGGTGGTGATTGCCGCACCGTCGCACTGGGCCGCCAGCAGCAGGCATGAGCAAACGGCTTTACCGTCCAGCAGCACCGTACAGGCGCCGCATTCACCCACCGAACAGCCTTCTTTGGTACCGGTAAGCTGAAGATCTTCACGCAGAAAATCAATCAGCCGGCGGTTATCGTCAACCTCGCGCTGGACGCGGATGCCGTTTACTTTAAGTTCGATTCGATTCATTGCTCACCTCACTCCTTTCTTTAGTTGGCAGCCAGCGCCTCTTCCAGCATCTGGCGAAGCATCGCCACGCCAGCCGGTACTTTGTAAGCAGCAGACCAGCGGCTGCCGATGGCATCCTTGAGCATGCTCTCCATCACGGAGGCGCCCTCATCGATTAGCCCCGCATCGAGGCGGCGTCCTGTGAGGCATTTTTCCAGGGCAAACAGGCGCTGCGGTTTGCTGAACATCGCTCCGTCGACCAGCCGGCAACGGATAAGATTTTTTGTATTATCAATAACAAACTGACCGCTAAGGCTTTGACGCGTGATATTAAGCGCATTGCGGCGCCCCAGCTGCAGGTAACGTTGCTGCAGACGCTGATGCCGGAACGGCGAAGGAATAAAGATTGCGGTTAACAGTTCGTCCGGCAACAGCGCGGTGCGATAGCCGGCAATAATGAATTCCCCAAGCGGAAGCCGCCTGAGGCCGCGCGCCCGGCTTTGCAGCTCTACCTCTGCATCATAAAGCATCAGCGGTGGTACCGAGTCGGCGCAGGGCGCCGCATTGGCGATATTGCCCCCTACCGTAGCCCGATTACGCAGCTGCAGCGAGCCGATGGTATTGCAGGCGGTAACCAACAGCGGATAGTTTTCCTGCACCTGCGGATAAGCAATAAGATCGCTAAAGCAAACGCCCGCGCCTATGTTAAGCCCGCCATCCCCGGTTTCAGTAATAGCCCTGAGCGGCCCGACGCCTGAAATATCAACCAGCGAAATGGGATCGTTCGTCAGGCGAGCCTGAACCAGCACATCAGTCCCACCCGCAACGGGGCGAGACCGTCCGTCCGCCAGATAATCGAGCGCTTCCGCCAGGGTTTTGGCACGCTGAAGGCGCAGCGTATTAATACGTAAAATTTGCTTTTTCTCTTCCGAGGCCACCATCAGCTCACTCTGACGCTGCGGTTTTTTCAGCGCATAGCCCAGCTTTACCTGTTCAAGCGTCAGCGGCAGCGCATAGTTCCTGCGTCCAAGGGCGAAGCTGACGGCGTTATTAAGCGCAGCGGCGCCCAGCTCCAGCACCGGCTCCCCCAATACTTTCGCGCCATAGGGACCGGCTTTATCGTAATTTTCAACGGCGATAATATCGATTTCCGGAATGTCTTTGATGGTCGGCAACAGGTAGGTATCAAAGTTTTCCGACTTAACATCGCCCTGTTCAATATTAAAATCCTCAAGCATGCCGTAACCGACCATGCCCTGGGCAATACCGCCGTACACCTGGCCTTCGAAACCCACTTTATTAATAACCTTACCGACGTCGTGAACGGCCGTAGCGCGCTTAATCTGGATTTTACCGGTGCGCGTATCCAGAATGATATCGGCAACCTGACAGCCATAAACCCAGGTAAAATAGGGGCTTCCGCTCCCCTTCTCTTCATCCCAGTGGATGTCGGGCGCAACGTGCCAACCGTAAGCAGAAAGGTTGGCCCCCGTAGCTTTAGTCAGATTTACCACCTGGCAAAACGACAGCCGGTTATAGGGATGGCGGCGATTGAAAACTTTTCCGTTTTCCCAGATCAGATCTTTGTCATCCTTTATATCCAGCTGCTCTGCTACCGCGCGCGCCATACGTTCTTTTATTTTTTCCGCCGCGTTGAGTATCGCCTGGCCGCCCATCAACGTGCCGCGGGAGGCGACGGTAGACCCGCCGTCGGCAATCATTGCCGTTGCAGGCTCGCTGAAGGTCACTCTCTCCAGCGGAATACCAAAGGCTTCAGCCGCAATAAGCGACATGGTCGTCTGCAGGCCCTGACCATTTTCAGAGACGGAGGTGGAGATATTGACGCTGCCGTCGGCATTTACCTGAATCAGCGCGGACGACGCATCCAGCCCCTCCGCGCCCAGCGAACAGCCCCGATGGCTCAACGCCAGCCCGATGCCATATTTTATCGGCCCCCCGGCCGCGTTCAGCTCAGCATAATGCCGACGCTTTGCCTCAAACTCCGTTTTATCGAGCGTTTTTTGCAGCACTTCTCCAGCTGAAACGTTGTGCTCTGAGAAAATCTGCCCGGCCATGCTGGTATCGCCCTGACGCAGCACGTTGCGCAGACGCAGCTCTGTTGGCGTTAGCCCCATCGCCTCTGCCACCTCATCCATTAAGGATTCATTAGCGAAAATAACCTGCGGCGCACCGAATCCGCGATAGGCCGAGGTGTAGTTATTATTGGTATAAACGCCCGTCACATCGACCCGCACGTTAGGGATATTGTAGGGACCTGCGGCCTGAACCGAGCTTCGCCATGTGACAAAAACCGTCTGTCCCGCGTAGCTGCCGCCGTCCGCGAGCACATCAATTTTTATCGCCTGAATGCGTGCATCGTCATCAAGGCCAATTTTATATTTCATGACGTAAGGATGGCGTTTATAGCTTTCCCGCATCGACTGTTCGCGGTTGTAGGTCATTTTTACCGGCCGGGAGGTGAGCCAGGTAAGCAGCGCGGCGCGACAGGCCAGATGATCGATAATATCGTCCTTACCGCCAAAGGAGCCGCCGAGGACAGCGCGCTTCACGTTAACTTTTGACTGAGGCAGCCCCAGATATTTGGCCACAAAACCGCGAACCCGGTGCGCGTTTTGTATCGAACCATAGACGGTTATGATTTGTTCATTATCGTCATAACAGGTGGTGATGGACTCCGGCTCAATATAGGCATGCTCCTGAAAGCCCACCTGATATTCACGCTCAAAAATATGGCTCGAGGCGGCAAACCCCGCCTCAATATCTCCTTTCACCGTATAGTGATGATTAATAATATTGCTTTCACGATCGCTGTGAATCAAACGCGCCCCGGGCTGGAGAGCCTCCTTAACGGAGGTCATGGGAACCCAGGGCTTATAGTCGATTTTAATTTTTTCCGCGGCCAGACAGGCTGCCTCATAGGTTTCTGCCGCCACCAGCGCCACCACATCGCCGCGAAAGGCAATTTCCCGGTCGACGATGGGCGGGTAATCAGGAATAACAACGCCAATAATTTTCTCACCGGGAATATCTTTCCAGGTGGCAATTTTCACCACGCCGGGAATTTTCTCAGCTTCAGTTAAATCTACAGATTCAATGCGGCCCGCGGCTATATCTGCATAGCGGCAAACGCCATAGAGCATATTCTTCATTACAAGGTCGTCACCATAGACGGCCAGCCCTTTGACTTTGGCAGCGCCGTCGGTGCGCGGCACTTCACTGCCCACGATTGTTGTTTCCATTAGCCAGTTATCTCCCTGGTTGAGGTACCAGATTGCTCACAGTTAATACCCGGTATTAGCAAGGGATGTGCCAGAAACGAATAAACCTGATATGCACAAACAGAGTTGTGAGTTAAGGCAATAAAGTATTCAGCTACGGCAGACAATAAGAGGAATTCCCGCGCGATATGGCAGACAGGCTTTTTCACTGTGATGCATTTTTATCAAATTGAGAATGCGAAATGAGACCTGACAGGTAATGTCGCCCTGTTTCAGCGGTATCCGCACAACAATATTTGAATTTGTTCACAAACTTAATTCAAACATCCTTAAGGAGGAAAAAGCAGTCCGCTTATTGCATTCCTTATCCGGTAAAAGTGACGAAGTGCATAATAAGGGACCTGGATGAATAAATTTATTGTAGCCGAACCCCGTGAATGTATTGGCTGCCGCGCCTGCGAGGTAGCCTGCGTTGTGGCGCATAACAATAATATCTGGCCGCAGGATCGTTCTGAATTTATACCGCGCATCCGGGTCATCTTTCAGGATACGGCCAGCGTCGCCGTAACCTGTCGCCACTGTAACGACGCGCCCTGCGTTGAGAGCTGCCCCGTGGAGGCGCTGCATATTGACAACCACGCGATACAGCTTGAGCCGCAACGGTGTATTGGCTGTAAAAATTGCCTTGTCGCCTGCCCTTTTGGCGCCATTGATATGGTTCCCCGCCGCGACCGGGATGCGGCTATCGCGCAAAAATGCGATTTATGCAGCCAGCACGGGCATGACTCGCCAGCCTGCGTTGCCAGCTGCCGCGCCCGGCCTGGCGGCAAGGTTACTGAACAGACCCCCACGCCGTGGCGCAGGCAAGATTACGGCAGAGGAGCGTAAAACGCATTTCGATGAAATCTATCCGCGTCTGGATGCCAGCCAGGCTTGTTATGAAAGCGAGCGCTGCCTCTACTGCGCCCGGAAAGCCTGGTGTAACTGGACCTGCCCCTTACATAATGCGATCCCCGATTTTATCCGGCTGGTCAATGAAGAGCGAATTACCGAGGCGGCCGAGCTGTGCCATCAGACCAGCTCCCTGCCGGAAATATGCGGCCGGGTTTGTCCGCAGGATCGCCTCTGCGAAGGCGCATGTACGCTCAAAAACCGCAGCGGCCCGGTCTCAATCGGCAACCTTGAACGCTATATCACCGATACGGCATTTGAAATGGGATGGCGGCCTGAGATCGGCGCGGTATCACCACGGCCTGAAAAGGTAGCCATTATTGGCGCAGGGCCGGCTGGTTTAGGCTGCGCGGATATTCTGGCGCGCAATGGTATCCAGGCCGATGTCTACGATCGTCATCCGGAAATTGGTGGCCTGCTGACGTTTGGTATTCCGCCATTCAAACTGGATAAGCAGCTCATGGCTCGCCGCCGCGAAATTTTTAATGCGATGGGGATTCAGTTTCACCTTGGCTGCGAAATTGGCCGCGACATTCCTTTTAGCGAGCTGATGGACAGCTATGAAGCCGTCTTCCTCGGCACGGGCACCTACGGCTTGCTGCAGGCCGGATTAGATAATGAGGATGCCCCGGGCGTCGTGCAGGCGCTGCCGTTCCTGATCTCAAATACCCGCCGGGTTATGGGGCTGGAAGACGATCCGTCGTATCCGTGGAGTAATGTGAAAGGGAAAAATGTCGTCGTGCTGGGCGGAGGGGATACCGCTATGGACTGTCTGCGTACGGCCATCCGCCGCGAAGCGGCCAGCGTAACCTGCGCCTATCGGCGCGATGAAGCCAGCATGCCCGGCTCAAAAAAAGAGGTGACCAATGCCCGTGAAGAGGGCGTCGATTTTGTGTTTAACGTTCAGCCGCTTTACATCAAACGAGCCCGTAAGGGCGAGGTCACCGGCATCGGCCTGATACGTACCCGGCCCGGCAGCCCCGACGCTGACGGACGGCGGCGGCCGGAGCCGATTGAAGGTTCAGAATTTGTCCAGCCTGCCGATGTGCTTATCATGGCGTTTGGCTTCCGGCCGCATGCGATGCCGTGGTTAGACGGGTTTGGTATTGAGCGGGACGACTGGGGCCTGATTAAAACCGGCGTCGGAGAACAGCTGACAACGCAAACCAGCCAGCGCAAAGTTTTTGCCGGCGGGGATGCCGTACACGGCGCCGATTTAGTGGTTACCGCGATGGCGGCCGGGCGGCAGGCCGCAAGCGATATAATAACCATGCTGGGCAGCCTGCCGAAACAGCAGCGTTCCGCTAGCTTACGGGAGGAGCAATGACCGACTTTATTCTTGCCGATCCGCAACGATGCATTGCCTGCAGAACATGTGAGATCGCCTGTGCGCAGGCACACGCTTCACCGGGCTGCGTCAGCAAAGAAAATTTCTTCCCCCGGCTTACCGTCAATAAGTTAAGCCGGGCGAGCGCGCCGGTGATGTGTCACCAGTGCGAAAATGCGCCCTGCATAAGCGCCTGTCCGACCAGGGCGCTGACGATGGGCAAGCATGCGGTACTGGCCGAGTCAGCGCTGTGCATTGGCTGCCGGAGCTGTATGGTGGCGTGCCCGTTCGGCTGCATCCTCATTGAAGCCTCGCCTTTATCAGGAATGGCAGAGATTATCAAATGCGATCTGTGCGCCTCTCGCGAGGCGGGCCCGGCCTGCGTTGAAGTGTGCCCGACCTTCGCCCTGCAAAAAATAGAGGCGGATAAACTGCAATCTTTGCAGGAAGAGCGAATTAAAAAGACCGCCCGCGGCGCTTTTTCGCTACGTATTTGACGTTTATGCGTACTCCGCAAGCAAGTTGCAGGGAGCTTTAACAGCAGGCTCCCGTCACAAAAAATAATGACTAACCTTCATGACGTTTTCACCTTTCCTGCCTTGTTCCCAATCCCCTCTTCCCTCCTGCTACACTTCAGAGTCATTATCTCTCTTCCTATTGCTCATCAGAAGGCAGGTCAACAGCATGTCCGAAAACAACTACCAACCGCCAAAAGTCTGGGCCTGGCACAAGTCCGAGGCAGGCCAGTTTTCCAATATCAACCGCCCGATTGCCGGACCGACTCACGAGAAAGCGCTGCCCGTAGGCAAGCACCCGCTACAGCTTTACTCGCTGGGGACGCCTAACGGTCAGAAGGTGACCATCCTTCTGGAAGAGCTGTTAGCGCTCGGCGTAAGCGGCGCGGAATATGATGCGCATCTGATACGTATCGGCGAGGGCGATCAGTTCTCCAGCGGCTTTGTCGAAGTGAACCCAAACTCTAAAATCCCGGCGCTGCTCGATAACTCCGCCACGCCGCCGATTCGTGTTTTTGAATCAGGCTCCATTCTGGTTTATCTGGCCGATAAGTTCGGTTATTTCCTGCCGCAGGATATCGCCGCACGCACGGAAACGCTGAACTGGCTGTTCTGGCTGCAGGGTTCCGCGCCCTATCTTGGCGGCGGTTTCGGCCACTTCTATCACTATGCGCCGCAGAAAATTGAGTACGCCATCAACCGCTTTGCCATGGAAACGAAACGCCAGCTGGACGTGCTGGATCGCCAGCTCGCAAACCACCGCTTTATCGCAGGCGATGAATATACCATTGCCGATATCGCCATCTGGCCGTGGTACGGCGCGCTGGCAAAGGGCGGCCTGTACGACTCTGCCGACTTTCTTGATATCGCTTCGTACAAAAACTTTAACCGCTGGGCCGATGAAGTGGCGAACCGTCCCGCCGTTAAGCGCGGGCGTATCGTCAATCGCACCTGGGGCGACGAGCAGCTGCCTGAACGCCATGACGCAACGGATTTTGACGCCTTTACTCTCTGACCTTCCTGCACAAACCTGCCCGGCGCTCTGCCGGGCTATTCCCGACTAATAATCATACGCACCCTAATTAAATGATAATTAATTGCATTTAAACATAGCTGCGGCTATGTTTTATAGCAGTTGCTATATCTGTTTACTTATCAGGCGAATCAGAGGGGATGACATGTTCGGGGAAACGGCGGCGAAAAAAACAATCGTAGTAGCGGGCACGATGGCGGCGCTGATGCTCGCCTCATCCCAGACGTGGGCGAAAGAAAAGTTTAAAGCGGTCACCACTTTTACCGTCATCGCGGATATGGCCAAAAACGTGGCGGGTGAGACGGCAGACGTTGAATCCATAACCAAAGCCGGGGCTGAAATCCACGAATATCAGCCAACCCCCGGAGACATCCGCCGTGCTCAGGGCGCACAGCTTATTTTAGCCAACGGGCTTAACCTCGAACTGTGGTTCCAGAAGTTTTATCAGCACATTGAAGGCGTGCCGGAAGTCATCGTTTCAAAAGGCATTACGCCTGTCGGTATTACTGAAGGTCCGTATAACGGCAAACCGAACCCGCATGCATGGATGTCGCCGAAAAATGCGCTGATCTACGTGGATAATATCCGCGACGCTTTCAGCAAATACGATCCAGAAAATGCGGCCATCTACGCGAAAAACGCCGCGGCCTATAAACAAAAAATCCAGCGAACCCTGCAACCGCTGCGTAAAGAACTGAACGCCATCCCTGAAAACAAACGCTGGCTGGTGACAAGCGAAGGCGCATTTTCTTACCTCGCCAGTGATTACGGCCTGAAAGAGCTTTACCTGTGGCCGATCAACGCCGACCAGCAGGGTACGCCGCAGCAGGTTCGCAAAGTGATCGACACCATTCGCAAAAACCATATCCCGGCAATATTCAGCGAAAGCACCATTTCCGATAAGCCGGCCCGCCAGGTGGCCCGCGAATCCGGCTCTCATTACGGCGGCGTGCTGTATGTAGATTCCCTGAGCGCCGCAGATGGCCCGGTTCCCACTTATTTAGACTTATTGCGCGTCACCACCGGCACCATTGTCAGCGGCATAATCAAAGGAGCAGAAAAATGATCGTCGGCATCGCCGTGCAGGACGCCAGCGTAACCTACCGCAACGGCCATACCGCCCTGCGCGAGGCGACGTTCCGCATCCCCACCGGCAGCATTGCGGCGCTGGTCGGGGTTAACGGCTCAGGCAAATCCACGCTGTTCAAAGCCATTATGGGTTTTGTTCATCTGGCGAAAGGCAGCATCTCCATTTTGGGCATGCCGACCAGAAAAGCGCTGCGTCAGAATCTGGTCTCCTACGTGCCCCAGGCCGAAGAGGTGGACTGGTCTTTCCCGGTTCTGGTGGAGGACGTCGTGATGATGGGCCGCTACGGGCATATGGGCATGCTGCGCATTCCGGGCAAGGCTGATAAGGAAGCCGTTGACCATGCGCTCGCGCGCGTCGGCATGAGCGAATTCCGCCGCCGTCAGATCGGCGAGCTTTCCGGCGGCCAGAAAAAGCGCGTCTTTCTGGCCCGCGCCATTGCTCAGGACGGCCAGGTGATTTTGCTGGACGAGCCGTTCACCGGCGTGGATGTCAAAACCGAAGAGCAAATCATCAACCTGCTGCGTGAGCTGCGCGACGAAGGCCGCACTATGCTTGTCGCCACCCACAACCTTGGCGCGGTAACCGACTACTGCGACCACACCGTACTGGTAAAAGGTACCGTGCTCGCCTTTGGTCCTACGCGTGAAACTTTTACCCAGGAGAATCTCGAAATTGCCTTCAGCGGCGTGCTGCGGCACGTCACGCTAACCGGCCTGGAAACCAGCGTGGTCACGGACGATGAACGCCCGTTTATTCGCGCTGCCGGGCAGCTTAAAGGGGAATAGCCGATGGGTATTTTGCTGGAACCGTTCACCTATAGCTATATGTTCAACGCCATCTGGGTATCGGCGCTGGTCGGCGGCGTTTGTGCGTTTTTGTCTTGTTATCTGATGCTTAAAGGCTGGTCGCTGATCGGCGATGCGCTTTCGCATTCCATAGTGCCGGGCGTGGCGGGGGCTTACATGCTTGGCCTGCCCTTTTCCATCGGCGCGTTCTTTTCCGGCGGGCTGGCGGCGGCCACCATGCTGTTTTTAAATCAGCGCACGCGTCTGCGGGAAGATACCATCATCGGGCTTATCTTCTCCTCGTTCTTCGGCCTCGGGCTGTTTATGGTGTCGCTTAACCCAACCTCGGTGAACATCCAGACCATAGTGCTGGGCAATATTCTGGCTATCGCGCCCTCTGATATCGCCCAGCTGGCGGTGATTGGCTTCGTTTCACTGGCGATTTTGCTGGTGAAGTGGAAAGACCTGATGGTGACTTTTTTTGATGAAAACCACGCCCGCTCGATTGGCCTGAATCCTGTGCTGCTGAAGGGACTGTTTTTCACCCTGCTTTCAGTCACCACCGTTGCCGCGCTGCAAACCGTCGGCGCGTTTCTGGTGATCTGCATGGTGGTCACGCCGGGCGCAACCGCGTATCTGCTGACCGACCGCTTCCCGAAGCTGCTGATGATTTCCGTGGCGCTGGGCAGCGTGACCAGCGCGGTCGGCACCTATGTCAGCTATTTTCTCGACGGCGCAACGGGTGGGATTATCGTCGTGCTGCAATCCATTTTGTTCCTGCTCGCCTTCGTCTTCGCGCCGAAACACGGTCTGCTGGCCAACCGTAAACGCGCGCGGCTGGCGCAGGGGGTAATTCCATGAGCCTTATCGATACGCTGCTTTCTCCCTTCCAGTTCGGCTTTATGGTTAACGCGCTGGTAATGACCGCGCTGGTCGCCGTTCCCTGCGCCCTGCTCTCCTGCTTCCTGGTACTTAAAGGCTGGGCGCTGATGGGCGATGCCATGAGCCATGCGGTCTTCCCCGGCGTGGTGGTGGCCTGGATGGTCGGTTTACCGCTGGGCATCGGCGCCTTTATCGCGGGTTTATTCTGCGCGCTGGCAACGGGCTTTCTGCAGGACAACAGCCGCATCAAACGCGATACCGTGATGGGCATCGTTTTCTCCGGCATGTTTGGCGCGGGCCTTGTGCTGTATGTTTACCTGAAACCGGATATCCACCTCGATCATATTCTGTTTGGCGATATGCTCGGCGTCGGCCAGAGCGACATCGTTCAGACGGGCATTATCGCGCTGTTTACCGCCGGAATTATTGCCGTGAAGTGGAAAGATTTTCTGCTGCACGCTTTCGATCCGACGCAGGCTCAGGCATCGGGCCTTAACGTCAAACTCCTGCATTACGGCCTGCTGTGCATGGTATCGCTGACTATCGTTGCTGCGCTGAAAGCAGTAGGCATCATCCTGGCGATTTCCCTGCTGATTGCCCCCGGCGCCATCGCCTCCCTGCTGACCCGCACGTTTCTGTCGATGATGCTGGTCGCGCTGGCTGTGGCGATCGGCGTCTCGTTTACCGGGGTTTACCTTTCGTTCTTTCTCGATAGCGCGCCCGCGCCAACCATCGTTGTACTCTCTGCCATAATATTTATCGTGGCGTTTATTTTTTCATCGCGTAAGCAGGCAAAAATGGAAGCAGGACGGCTATATTAATAAGTTTTTCGCGGGCCATATTTACAACTCATTAATAACTGTTAAAAATGGATATTATTTAAACATAACCATGGTCAATGTCCGAAGACGCTCTCAGGCAGCAGATTCAGAACCTCAAAAAGCACAATGCCCGGCTCAGAAGAATTGCACACGACGCGCGAAACAAGCTCAGTGCGGCTCTGGACGGCACCGGTCTTTGCCTGTGGCAGCTACATGTGCCCAGCGGCAAACTGGTTATTTTCAATCGCCGATGGGGTTCAATGCTGGGCTATCAACCCAAGGAACTTAGCGCTCATTTCGACGTGTGGCGTGAGCATCTGCATCCGGAAGATAAAGAGATGGTGCTGTCGGCGTTTTATAACCATCTCGACGGCAAAGCCCCGTTTTATGAAGCCCTGCATCGTATGCAGGCCAAAAACGGCACCGTCACCTGGGTTTTGGATCGCGGCAGGGTAACCGAGTGGGACGATGGCGGAAAGCCGCTCAAAGTTACCGGCACCCATATCGATATGACCAAAGAAAAGCAGTACGAAGAGCAGCTTGCCAGGCTCGCCAACCATGACCCGCTGACCAGCTTAGCCAACCGCCACGCGCTGCATGCGCAGTTCGAGCTGATGAAAAACCTCGGGCCGCTGTCCATGGCCTTTATCGATCTGGACGACTTTAAAAACGTTAACGACACCTTCGGTCACCGCAGCGGGGATGAAGTGCTGCTACAGCTCAGCCAGCGCCTGCGCGACGCCTGCCCGCCGGAGGTTACCATTGGCCGCATCGGCGGCGATGAGTTTATTCTGCTGATACCCTGGAAGCTGGATAAGCCGGAAACTGGCGATATTGCCAGGCGCTGTCTGGACGCCGCCCTTACCCCGTTTGAGTTAGACAACGGCGCCGCTACCCTTGGCGCATCAATTGGCGTCAATGAGTGCTGGGCAAAAGACAATTTTGCCGATGCGGTGATCCGAGCCGACGAGTCCATGTATCTAATTAAACGCACCGGCAAAAACGGCATCGCTTTGGGTGCCGTTGTGCTCGCCTAGATCTTTTTTCGGTGGATGGCGCTTCGCTTATCCACCCTACAGCCACCATCGTAAGTCAGATAAGCGCAGCGCCATTCACCCCACAGCCACCATCGTAAGTCAGATAAGCGCAGCGCCATTCCCCCACAGCCATCATCGTAAGTCAGATAAGCGCAGCGCCATTCATCCCACAGTCACCATCGTAAGTCAGATAAGCACAGCGCCATTCACCCCATAGCCACCATCGTAAGTCAGATAAGCGCAGCGCCATCCACCCCACAACCACCATCGTAAGTCAGATAAGCGCAGCGCCATCCACTCCACAGCCACCATCGTAAGTCAGGTAAGCGAAGCGCCATTCCCCCACAGTCACCAGCCACCACCGTAGGTCGGATAAGCGCAGCGCCATCCGACATATCGCAATTTAGATCAGATATTTGTTAAACCAGCCAATCGTCCGCTTCCACGCTAACTCCGCCGCCGCTTTATCGTAACGCGGGGTCGAGTCGTTATGAAAACCGTGATTCACGCCGGGGTAAACGTACCCTTCGTAGATTTTGTTATTGGCTTTCAGGGCGGCCTCATAGGCGGGCCAGCCTTCGTTAATGCGCGAATCCAGCCCGCCATAATGCAGTAACAGCGGCGCTTTGATACGCGGCACGTCTTCCACTTTCGGCTGCCTGCCGTAGAACGGCACCGCCGCAGCCAGCTCCGGGTAAGCCACTGCCGCAGCGTTCGCCACGCCGCCGCCGTAGCAGAACCCGGTGATGCCGACCTTTCCGGTCGTCGCCCCGTCGTGCATCAGGAACTCAATCGCGGCAAAGAAATCGTTCATTAACTTACTGGGATCGACCTGCTGCTGCAGCTCACGCCCCTTTTCATCGTTGCCCGGATAGCCGCCGACCGAGCTTAATCCGTCCGGCGCCAGCGCAATAAATCCCGCCTTCGCAACGCGCCGCGCCACGTCTTCGATATAAGGATTCAGGCCGCGGTTTTCATGAACCACCACCACGGCAGGCACTTTTCCCTTCGCCTTTGCCGGCTTCACAAAATAGCCCTTAACGCTGCCGTGCCCCTGCGGCGAAGGATAATGAATATATTCCGGCAGAATATCGGGATCGGTAAATTCCACCTGCTGCGCAAAAGCGTAGTCGGGCGTCAGCAGCGTGCCGAGCGCCACGGCAGAAAGCCCGCCGACGACAAATCTTGACGCCAGGTCAAGAAACTCGCGCTTGCTGATTTTCCCGTGTACATAAAAATCGAAGTATTCGAGGAGTTCGGGGGGGAAATCTTTCGCTGTCATTCTGGTCATCTGCAGGCCCTGATATCCGTGTAGATGGATAAATAATGGCCTGCAAACGACTATTTTGTAAACTATCCGCGCGTCACGTTGACTCGCCAGATCCCAAAACATACCAGCGCTAAGGCGAGAGCATAGCGCCATTCCAGAATGCTCTCCTGCAGGAAAATAGCCGACAGCACGGCGCCGGAGACGGGGATCAGGAAGTTAAACGGCGCAATCATCCCCACGCGATTATATTTTAGCAGCATGCTCCAGAGCGCGAACGCCACGGAAGAGAGCAGCGCCAGATAGCCCAGAATCGCCATCGATTCCCAGCCGTGAAACGCCAGCGTTCCACCCGTCATATAGCCGCCCAGCGTAAGTACCACGCCGCCTGTCGCCAGCTGCCAGCCGGTCATAATCGTAGGATCGACCGTCTGCGAGATGCGTTTGCCATACAGCGACGCGGCGGAAAGAATGAATGCCGCCAGCACCACGAAGCCGTCGCCCATCCAGCTAAAGCTAAAATCCATCAGCTGGCTGTTAAAGTTCACCACCATCACGCCGGCAAAACCCAGTACGCAGCCGACGATTTTATTCATGCTAAGCCGGTCGTTATGATAAATAAAGTGCGCCAGCAGCACGCTGAAAAAAGTCCCGGTCGCGTTCATGATCGATCCTTTCACGCCGGTGGTATAAGCAAGACCAATGTAAAAGAAGATGTACTGCAAAGCGGTTTGCGTCACGCCTAAAACGGCAAGCTGAGAAAACTGCCCGCGGGACAGGCGCGCAATCGACTTGCCCTGCACAGCCGCAAAAGCCAGCAGCAAAAGCCCGGCGATGACGAAACGATAGCCGGCAAAGACGATTTTGCCGGACAAATCGTCGGTGTCTATCGCAAAAATTTCATAGCCGTTTTTAATCGCCGGGTATGCGCTTCCCCACAGCAGGCAACAGAAAGCGGCGCACAGCCATGCAAATTTCTTACGGGTAAACAGCGATACGTTGCTTTCCACACGCTATCCCTTACAAAAATAAAATGTCGTTTCAGAATCAGGCATTATCCGCGAATAGAAAAAAAATGCTCGTTATTTCCCCTACCCTTTTTGGTTGCACACAAGAGGTAAACATCAGCGACATCCACCATTTTTCCCGGTCAGAATAGATTTATGGTACAAAGTACCGGTCGTTTATCTTCATTTTTCAGGACGCGCTATGGCTTTCTCCATCGACATTATTTCCTGTATTACCGACCGCTTTGTGGAACTTACCGCGACGGAAAAGCGTATCGCGCAATTTATCCTTGATGACGTGCAATCGGCAGCCACTTTACCGATTGCGGAAATGGCGCGGCTTACCGAGACAAGCCAGGCTTCCATTACCCGTTTTGCGAGGGCGATCGGCTGCAAAGATGTCCGGGAGCTGAAGGTGAAACTCGCGCAGTCGCTCGCCGTCGGGCAGCGCTTTATTCTCGACGTGCCGGATCTTGAAGGCGTGCAGGGTATCTACGAAACTATCATTAATGTGCTGGATATTAATCGCCGGGCGCTCGATCCCGGCTCCCTGAAAAAATCCGTCGAGTGGCTGAGCGATGCGCGGCAAATTCTGGCGATTGGCATGGGCGGCGGCTCAACGATTTGCGCTCAGGAAGTGCAGTTTCGCCTGTTCCGCCTCGGCCTGCCTGTGGTCAGCCAGAGCGACGGCCTGCTGGTCAGGATGATGTGTTCCGCGGTAACGCCGAATGACGTGGTGCTTGCGCTTTCGCTGGGCGGCTATACGCCGGAAATCATTGAAAGCGCGGCGATGGCAAGGCAGTACGGCGCAAAAGTGATCGCTATTACGCCTGAAGAGACGCCGCTGGCGGCCAACGCCGATCTGGTCCTGCCGCTTATCGTGCGGGAAAACGACTATATCTTTAAGCCGAGCACTTCGCGCTACGCGATGCTGGCGATGGTGGACGTGCTGGCGACGGAGCTGGCGATGGCGAATAAGAATCAGGCTAAGGACAGGTTACGGCGCATTAAGCTGGCGCTGGACAGCCATCGCGGCGGCGTGGATCGGCAGCCGTTAGGGGATTGAACAGGTGAATGGCGCGGGCGCTTATCCGCCCGATGGTTCGCATAATCCTGCAGGTCGGAATAAGCGCCGGCGCCATCCGGCACTCATCCAAACGTTTAAAACCTGAAGGCTGCCATAAACTGCCGGGCCTTTTCACGGGTGGTCTCCACGCTCTGCCCCGCGCGATATAAATCGCTGCCGAGCCCCGCTCCTGCGCAGCCTGCCTGCAAATATTCACCCAAATTTTCCGGCGTAACGCCGCCAACCGCCAGCACCGGCACGGAAGGCGGCAGCACCGCTTTTAACGCCGCGATATAAGCCGGGCCAAAAGCCGACGACGGGAAAATCTTCAGCCACTGCGCGCCGGCCTCCAGCGCGGTAAAGGCCTCGCTGGCGGTGGCGCAGCCGGCGCAAACCAGCATCCCGGCATCAACCGCCCGGCGGATGATCGCCGGATTAGCGTTCGGCGTTACCACAAGCTTCGCTCCGGCCCCGGCCAGAAAATCCACCTGCTCAGGTTTCAGCACCGTTCCCGCGCCGATAAAAGCCTTATCGCCGTAGCGGCTGACCATCTGCGGAATGCTCTGCTGCCAGTCAGGCGAATTCAGCGGGATCTCAATGTAGCGAAATCCTTCTGCAATAAGTGAACCCACGTGATCGTCGGCTTCGTGGGGATGAATGCCGCGTAAAATCGCGACTAAAGGTTTAGCGTCTTGCATCAAGAATCCTCCTTATTCCTTGCTGGAAAGCGGCGTCGCCCGCTATTTCATCGGCTGTAATACCGGCCTTTTCAAACGCCTGCCGATAGCGGCGGCAAAGGGCTTCCCCTCCTACCAGCGTTACGTTCCCCACCCTCTCCATCGTTGCCACTTCTGCGCCAATCAGCAAACCTGAAAGCCAGTCGCTGACGGATGCTGAAGCCAGCTCGCCCAGCACTCGTGTCGCGCGCGCCTCAAAGAGCTGGTTAACGAGCGCCGGAGAATCCAGGCCGCGCTGCAGGCCGGCCTGAAACGCCACCTTATCGTCGCGCTGTTCCGGCAACCCTTTGCCGATCAAAGAATGGTTCATCAGAACATGGTGCAGCTCGCCCGTCATCGCTGTAGAAAAGTTGCTTACCGCGCCGTTTTCCACCCGCACGCATTTACTGTGCGTGCCGGGAAGCACGTAGCAGGAAGCGGGAGCAAGCTGCATCGCTCCCAGCAGCTGCGTTTCTTCGCCGCGCATCACATTCCGGGACGTCTTCAGGCCCGGTACGATCCACACCTGCGGCGCAACTTCATAAAGCTGCGTGCTCAGCTCATGCAGCGACACAGGACATGCCAGATACGGCACGGGCTGCCAGCCCGCGTCGCTGCCGATCATGCCGGCCATCACCACCGGCATCGCTTCCCGCACGCGCCAGGGTTCGAGGTACTTGTCGAACACTTCCCGCGCGGTTTGCTCAACCAGACGGCTTACGCCGTAAGGCAGCTGCAGGCTGTCTACGCACTGCCCGTCGCGATACAGCCAGGTGCGCAGGTGCGTTGAACCCCAGTCAACGGCAATGTAGTTCTCGCTCATCATGCGTTATCCGTAGTACGTTTACCCAGCGGCACAGGTACGGCTTCCGGCTGGTTTTCGCGTTCGCGGGTAATCATCTCCAGCGCTTCTTCACGGCTCATTTTGCTGGCCGGAGTGACAAGCGTTACGATCGCCGCGCAAATCAGGCTTGCCAGCACGGATGGGATACAAGGGTTGCCCCAGTAGGCCATCCAGCTTTCATTAAGCAGCACAGCAATAGATACCGCAGCGCCGCCGATCAGCGCCGTTAACGCGCCCTGCCAGTTAAACCGCAGCCAGAAACGACCGAGGATCGAACAGATGAACAAACCAGACATCAGCGTGGAAATCATCTTCGTAATGTAGCTAATGATGTCGTTGGAAGTCAGCGCGAACAGCAGCGCCAGACCAATCACAAACACCAGCATCCAGCGCGATAAGGTGATGGCTTTATTTTCCGGCGGCATTTTGCCGGTCACCATGGTGTAAAGATCGCGCATCATGATTGCGACGGCCGCGATAGCGTCAGAGCTTGCCGAAGACATGGTGGCGGACAAACCGGCAATCAGCACCACCAGGCCCAGCAGGCTCGGCAGGAAACTGGTCGCAAACAGAAACGCATAGTTGCTGTTTTCAAGCGACGGATTCATGGTAAACGCAGCCATGCCGATAATGGCAGGCAGGATGGAGAAAAACAGATACAGCACGCCGGTGTAGACAAACGAGCGACGCACGGAAGAGACATCTTTTCCGGAATAAATACGCTGTCGATAAGAAGGCGTTGCCAGCACGCCGACGCCGATGACCATCGCAAGCGACAGCGCAGGAATGGCTCCCAGTTTATCAATGGCGAGGAAACTCAGGGCTTTAGGATCCATCGCATGTTCAATAACGTTCCAGCCGCCGACATGAACAACCGCCAGAATCGCCATCAGAATAAAACCAAAGAACAAAATCAGCGCCTGAATCGTATCCGTCCAGACCACGGCAGAATATCCGCCGATGATCACATAAATAGCAAACGCCAGGGCGATAATAACCTTCGCCGCCGTCATATCTATTCCTGTAGCCCAGGATAAATACATACTGCCGCCAAGAATATGCGCACCCAGCCAGCCAATAGAAGCAATGAAAATAAGTAAACCGACAATATTTTTTATTAAATGACTGGCGCCGGTATAATAAGAAAGCTCTTCGCTCATGGTCATAAAGCGTAATTTACGCACCGGGGCAAACCACCATGCCACCAGCAAAATACCTACCGCACCGCCGAGGCCATAAAGCATCCCGGCCCAGCCGTTACTGTATCCGAAGCCAACCGCGCCCATACTTGAACCGGTTCCCACCATCGTGGCTACCGTCGAGCCCAGGGTTAAGAACATCGGCAGGGAACGGCCGCCAAGGAGAAAGTCATCACCATTTTTTTGGTTACGGGAAACAAACCAACCAAGCCAGATCATGGCGAGAGCATAAATAATGAATCCGATCAAAAAGACATGACTATTCATAACTCACTTCCAGATTAATAATAAAAAATGAAATCAGCCGCCTGAAAAAAGACACAGGAAACCCGTTGGCACATTCCATATGGAGTACCGTTGATATTTTGTATTAACAGATTTCTTATCAGGCGGATAAGCGCATGCACCCTCCACCCATTATTGCAGCGGGCAGCGCTTATGCCTGCCCGCCCTGCGTCAGATTTACTTGACGCGTTCAGCGTTATAACAGGTCAAATCCACTTCTACTTTACAGTCCACCACCAGATCGGCCACGCAGCACACGCGGGCTGGCGGATGGTCGGCAAAAAATTCGCGGAACACTTTGTTAAACGACTGGAAATAGCGCGCATCGGTCAGGAAAACCTTCACATGCACCACGTCCGCCAGGCTATAGCCCGCGCTTTCCATAATGTCCACGCAGTTTTGAATCGCAAGACGGGACTGCTCGATAATGCCGCCTTCCACCACTTCACCGTCTTTCATCGGCGTTTGCCCGGATACGTACAGCCAGCCGCCCGCCTCCACCGCTTTAGCAAACGGCAGGTGCTGCCCGCCGGTACCCGTGCTGCCGCCTACTCCGTAACGTTTAATGCTCATTGTTGCTCCTTTACTCGTGGCGGATGGCGCTTCGCTTATCCACCTTAAAGTTCGAATTCAGCCCGGATAAGCGAAGCGCCATCCGACAAAAATTACCGGCGTAAAAAGCGTCCGGCACGCCCGATAACCTGTTTATCACGGCCATAGCTCATCACGCCATTGACCATCACCGCTTCAATTCCCGCAGCAGGCTGCTGGGGATCGCTGAAACTTGCCACGTCACGCACCGTTTCCGCATCGAACATCACCAGATCCGCATAGTAGCCGCGTTTCACCAGGCCTCTTTCCGGGAGCTGGAAACGCGCCGCTGACATGCCCGTCATTTTGTGGACGGCAACCGTAAGCGGAAACAGCTTTTCGTCGCGGCTATAGTGCCCCAGCACGCGAGGAAACGCGCCCCACAGGCGCGGATGCGGCATTGGATCGTTTGGCAGACCGTCTGAGCCGACCATCGTCACCGGATAGCTCAGCACGCGCCGCACGTCGCGCTCGTCCATGTTGTAGTAAATCGCGCCCGCAGGCATCAGTAATTTTCCGGCTTCGTGAAGTGACATCGACCAGCTTTGCGCAATCTGCTTTAACGACTGCCCGGCGACTTCCGGGTGCGGCTCAGACCAGGTGATGATGATATCGAACTCGTCGGTAATTTGTTTCATATCCAGCGTTGAAGAGCTGGCGGAGTACGGGTAGCAGTCGCAGGAGACGTCCTGCTGCTCACGCACCTTATCAAACAGCTTTAGCGTCTCCACGGTGCGGCCCCAGTTCTTCGCCCCGGCGCATTTATGGTGCGAAACAACAACCGGCACCCTGCCGTGGCGACCGATACGAAACGCCTCGTCGAGCGCTTCCAGAATCGGTTCGAACTCTGAACGCAGATGGGTGGTGTAGATCCCCTTTTCCGCCGCCAGCTCTTCGGCCAGCGCCATCACTTCTTCAGTGGAGGAGTGAAACGCCGTGGCGTAGGCCAGACCGGTGCTCAACCCCAGCGCGCCCTGCTGCAGCGCCAGACGAAGCTGGCCGCGCATGCCGACGATCTCCTCTGCCGTCGCCGTACGGAACAAATCGTTCATATGGTTGTTACGCAGCGCAGTGTGGCCGACAAGCGTGCCGACGTTAACCGCCGGCCTTGCCGCTTCCACCGCTTCGGCATAGGCCGCGACCGTTGGGTAGATAAAGTGCTCAACGTCGCCGAGTAGATTCATCGGGTCCGGCACGGTTTCTTTCATGCTTGCGGCCGCCGCGCTGATGCCGCAGTTGCCGACAATGACCGTTGTGATGCCCTGGCTGATTTTCGGCAGGTACTCCGGCATACGAATCACGTTAATGTCGTCGTGGGTGTGGACATCGATAAAACCCGGGGCCAGCACGCGACCTGTGCCGTCGATTTCATACCGTGATTCACCGCTAATCGAGGGTGCAATCTCAGCGATGCGATCGCCTGCAATCGCGACATCGGCGCGGTATTCCGGGCCGCCGCTGCCGTCAATGACCGTAACATTCCTGAACAGATAGTCGAACTTCATGTGTTCCTCACCCCGTTGTGTTCTGGGCTAAAGTTAACCATTTACAAGCGAGAAAAACAGTGGAAGACTACGCAAAATGCATAGGATTTTCTGATACTTTTATTCATAAAGAATAGCGACATCATTATAATTTATTTATTTTCATAAAGTTAATAACGATACCCGTTCTGAAAGAAAAGATAACCGCAAAGGAATTATGTTATGAAATACCAAGAGAGTAACC
The DNA here is from genome assembly GCF_051307055.1 of Dryocola sharpae. Taxonomy (GTDB): domain Bacteria; phylum Pseudomonadota; class Gammaproteobacteria; order Enterobacterales; family Enterobacteriaceae; genus Dryocola. The sequence continues at coordinate 4,022,108 of NZ_CP149994.1, forward strand.
TCGTTCCGCATAAATCTGCCCCGATGGACAGCGCGGCCAACGTCCTGAACGAGGATGTCTGCCTGCCCGCCGCCGTCATTAAAAAAGCCGCGCTGGAAAACAATATCCAATGGATGCAACGATATGCCGATACGCGCGGCGTTTCCCTTGCGCCGCACGGCAAAACAACCATGACGCCGTGGATATTTCAGCAGCAACAGCAGGCTGGCGCCTGGGCCGTGGGCGTCGGCAGCGCCTGGCAGGCGAGCATCGCTATGGTCAGCGGCGTAAAGCGGGTGTTAATGGTTAACCAGCTCGTCGGCAAAGCAAACATGCAGCTGGTATCAAAGCTAAAAAGCGAGTATCAGGATGTGGATTACCTTTGCTGCGTAGACAGCGTCGCCAACGCCAGAGCGCTCTCCGACTTCTTTAGCGCGCAACAGCAACGGCTTGATATTTTGATTGAGCTGGGCGTGCCGGGCGGGCGCTGCGGCTGCCGCACCGCGGAGCAGGCTCTGGCGCTTGCAGAAGAGATTTCAGGCCTGCCAGGCCTGCGTTTATGCGGTCTGGAGCTGTATGAAGGCGTGCTGCACGGCGAAAACCCGCAGCCAGCAGTGGAAGCGCTCCTGCGCGATGCCGCGGCCCTTGCCTGCCAGCTTGAGCGTTATGTGGAAGGCGAATTTATCCTTACGGGCGCGGGTTCGGTCTGGTATGACGTGGTGTGTAACGTCTGGCTGGAGGCGCAGAAACCGGCGAACTGCCGCGTGGTTATCCGCCCGGGCTGCTACATCACGCACGACGGTGGAATTTATCAGCAAGCGCAGGATGAGCTGATGGCCCGCGACAAAGTTGCCTGCGATTTGGGTGGGGATCTGGTATCCGCGCTGGAGCTGATCGCCATGGTGCAGTCGGTCCCGGAAAGTGACCGCGCGATTGTGAACTTCGGGAAACGCGACAGCGCCTTCGATGCGGGTTTGCCGCAGCCCGTTGCGCATTACCGTCAGGGTAAAGCGCTGGGCCAGCCTGCGGAATTTGTTGAAACCACAGGCATTATGGATCAACACGCCATGCTGAAGCTCAAGCCCGGTGCCGACGTGCAGGTAGGCGATATCCTGGTGTTCAGCACCTCCCATCCGTGCCTGACGTTCGACAAGTGGAAGGCGCTGCTGTTGGTGGACGAGGAATATAACGTGCTGGAGACGCTGGAGACGGCTTTCTGATTTAAGCTTGGTGGATGAAAACAGGTGGATGGCGCTTACGCTTATCCACCCTACAATTACCGGCTTTCCATGCCGGGTAAGCGCAAGCGCCGCCCGACATTGTTCAACTCACCATCCCAACGTGTAGGTCGGGTAAGCGCAAGCGCCACCCGATATTGTTCAACTCACTATCCCAACGTGTAGGCCGGGTAAGTTCAAGCGTCGCCCGACATTGTTCAACTCACCATACCAATGTGTAGGTCGGGTAAGCACAAGCGCCACCCGACATTGTTCAATTCACCATCCCAATGTGTAGGTCGGGTAAGCGCAAGCGCCGCCCGACATTGTTCAAATCACCATCCCAATATGTAGGTCGGGTAAGCGCAAGCGCCGCCTGACATTGTTCAAATCACCATCCCAATGTGTAGGTCGGGTAAGCGCAAGCGCCACCCGACATAATATTCAGGCATCCGCCAGCTGCTTCGCCTTCTCTTCTTCCCGCTGCTGCAGCTCGGTTTCCAGCATCTTCTTCTCATAAACTTTGAAGAACGGATAGTAGATCGCCAGCGAAATAAAGAAGCAGATAAACACCAGCCCGCAGGCTATCAGGTTCCAGTTGGTGGTGATCAGCGCCCCCAGCGGAGCCGGAATGGTAAACGGCGGTTTCACCATCATGCGCGGGATAAGCCCGGTAATGGTAAACAGGTACACCACTACGGTATTTACCATCGGCGCAAGGATAAACGGAACGGCCAGAATCGGGTTCATCACTATCGGCGCGCCGAAAATCATCGGCTCGTTGATGTTAAACAGGCCCGGAATAAAGGACAGTTTACCCAGCGACTTAAGATAGGTGGCTTTTGAACGGATAAACAGCACCACCAGCGCCAGCGTCGATCCGGTGCCGCCCATCTGCGCATACCACTGGAAGAACTGCTCGGTGAAGATATTCGGCAGATCGTAGGCGCTGGTGCCGGCCTGGAAGAGCTCCATATTCTGCACAATCGCCTGATCCCAAAGCGGACGGATCAACGGCCCCATGACGGCATGCCCGTGGATCCCAAACACCCAGAACAGATCGATAAAGAACTGCGTGACGATCCCGCCAAACAGGTTGGTGCCGGTCATAAAGCCCTTCAGCGGCATAATGATAAAGCTGATGATGGCGTTGATATCGATATTCAAAAAGTGGCGTGGGATCCAGAAGATCAGCACCACCGCCAGGGTCGGGAAGAGCGCCGAGAAGGAGCTTGCCACCACCGGCGGCACGCCCTCCGGCATTTTAATTTCGATATTGCGAACTTTAATGAAGCGGTAGATCTCAATGGCAATCAGCGACGAAATAATCGCGCCAAATAAGCCCTGCGAGCTTAGCGATGTAATGGGAATATAGCGCCCGGCAACCGCCTCGCCGGCAACGGTAAGACCTTCTTTAATATTAACCGGCACAATCATCAGCAGGGTCGCTAACATAGCCAGTAGCCCGCTGGTAATATCGTTGAGCCTGTAGCTTTTCCCCAGGAATGAACCAATGGTGAAAGCGGCGTACAGCGACATCAGCCCGACGGTAAACCGGAAAGGTACATCCAGCATATCGCGCCAGGGCGCGATAAAATCCATATAACCTTTGATGGGAATATTGAGCAAAATAACAAAAAACGAGCCGACGATGGTCAGGGGTAAAATAGAGATAAGCCCGTTACGGATCGCCTGCATATGCCGCTGATTGCCAATGGCGTTCGCCACCGGCAGCATTTTTTCGGCCAGCTTTTCAAAGTAAGACATGCTATGCCCCCTCGAACCCGTTATTTTCAATCACCGACCGGAACCATTGCCCCGATTTCTTCAGCGAACGCTGCTGGGTAGCTAAATCCAGCCGATAAAAACCGTAGCGGTTTTTATACGCGTTTTGCCACGACCAGCAGTCGATAAACGTCCACATGTGATAGCCCAGACAATTGCTGCCGTCGGCCATTGCCTGGTGCAAATAGCTCAGGTGCTCTTTGAGAAATTCAATCCGATAATCGTCCTGCACCTGGCCGTTAACCATAAACCGCTCTTCATCCTGAATACCGATGCCGTTTTCCGAAACGAACCAGGGCAAATTGCCGTAGCGCTCTTTCACCACCATCGCAATGTCATAAAGCGCCGCCGGATAAATTTCGATGCCGCGGGAAGTATTCATCCTGCGCCCCGGCATAATGTATTCCTCAAAGAACCGCTCTGGCACGAAACCGTTTGGTTCTTCCAGCAGCGTTTCGCGTGCTTTTACCCGACGCGGGCGGTAGTAATTTATTCCCAGCAAATCAATTCTCGTGCGGGCGATTAGCTCGCAGTCCCCGGGCAGAAATTTTGGTAACTGGCCATGCTCTTTAAGCATGGCGAGCAGCTCGTCAGGATAGCGCCCCAGCAAAACGGGCTCGTTAATACTGCGGGTATAAAAGAGATCGGCCATTTCGGCGGCCCGCAGATCTTCCGGCGTGCCGCTGCGCGGATAGACCGGAATCACATCCATAATGATGCCGATCTGTCCATCAAGATCCATCTCGCGCCAGGCGGCAACGGCTTTGCAATGCGCCAGCACAATGTGATGCAGCACCTGAGCTGCACGCCGGAAATCCGTCACGTAAGGATAATGGCGGGGATGCAAATAACCCGCTTCCGCAGGAATTAAGGGTTCGTTAAAGGTGAACCAGTAGCGCACGCGGTCGCCAAAAAGCTCGTAGCAAATACGCGCATACCGGGCAAAAGCTTCCACCACGTCGCGATTTTCAAAGCCGCCCTTTTCCTGTAGCGCCATCGGCATATCAAAGTGATAAAGATTGATAAAAGGTTCGATGCCCTGAGCGCGTAACTCATCGATTACCGCGTTATAAAAATCCGCCGCCTGCGGATTAACTTCCCCGTCGCCATCGGGAATTAATCGCGACCAGGAAAGAGAGGTGCGAAACGAATTCAGACCAATATCTTTGGCGCGCTGAATGTCCTCCCGATAATTCCGGTAAAACGTGGAGGTATCATCCGACGTTACGCCGTCAAAAAAACGTTCATTAAACCGGTGCGAGGCGTAGTCCCAGATATTCTCACCCTTGTCATCGCCCGGCTGGCGCCCCTCGGACTGCGTTGCGCTGGTGGCGGTCCCCCACCAGAAATTATCAGGAAAACGGTAATTCATCGCTCGTCCTTATTGTGCGTCTGGTAATAAAGACAGAGCGTGATCCAGCACCTTATCGCCCTGCATTGAGCCGTACTGCATCATATCGATAGCCGCTACCGGCACGCCGTGCGGGGCGGCCGCGCTGGATAAACTCTGAAGCTGAAATTTAACCTGCGGGCCAAGCAAAATAACGTCGGCTTCGGCAATTATCTGGTCGAAATCAGATACCGGCACGGCGGTAATTTCCACGGCAATATCGCGGCTGGCGGCAGACTGCTTCATTCTTTCTACTAACATGCTGGTCGACATACCCGCAGCGCAGCATAAAAAGATTTTTTTCATCGTTTCCCCTGGCATTTTTTAGCGTAGTTATCCGCAACATGCGGCAAAATATATAGTGCGGAGTGAGGGGAAAAGCGGCAAGTGAGGGACAACACAGAATTGGTTTTAATGACTGGTACTTTTGCGGCCATTAATGATATGTCACATAATTAATCATTTAAAAACAATCGGTTATTTCTGTTACTAATAACAGAAATATTACCATTTAATATCATTATTTGCGCGGCGATAAGACAAATTGAGGATAATTTTAATCGCTTAACTATATAAAGAAAAAGACATAAAAGCTGACCATGATAAATATTGTCTGGTCTTTTAGCGCTACGCCAAAATATTAACAAGGTTAAGCGGTATAAATTCCCTGCGCCGCCGACAGTGAACAATGCGCTCCCTACCGAAAAGGCAGATTCATCGGAGGCGAGAAATACCGTGGCTTTTGCCAGTTCAACCACCGTACCCGGACGGCCAATCGGCACCGGCGTGCGAAGTTTTTCGCGCAATGCTGCCGCGGTTGCGCCATTGCCTGATTTACCCGGCGCCGGAGTTTCGGCCGGGCCGGAGCTTAAGCCGTTTACACTAATCCGGGAGTGAACGCCCCTCAGGTATTCGCTGAAGCGCCGGCAGGGGCGGAATACCAGCTTACCGATTCAGGGACATCGCTGCGCCGACGCTGGATTTTTTAGCTAAGCGCATACGGGTGAATGAGACGAACATGGTGGGCTAGCGCAGAAGTCAATCAGGAGCGGTTTAGCTGGCTTCTCCTGATTGCGGCACGTTAGCTGAACACCTCATCCACCATGGCGCTACCCAGCCGCAGCGCCGAGCAAATTCTTGGCATCCCGAGCGCGATGCTTTGCCAGCTTTGCGTCACGGAATAGCTTACCGGATGCCGATCGCTGTCGCTGTTATTGCCCAGCCAAACCAGCGCATCTTTATACTCCATTAAATCCGGCACGGACGGCGTAGCCAGCCATTCGTGGTAATAATGACGCGTGCGTGGAGAAGCGTTAACGTCTTCAGCAAGGCGGCTTACCGCCTGCTCGCGCGCAAACTCAAGCAGCTGCGTTGCCCGCTCCTCGCTGCAAAGGCGCAGCGCATCACCAAACGCGCCCCAACGTAGCTCCGTGAGCGCGACATAACAGCGCCCTGCGGGGGAAAAGGCAGAATAATGCCCGGCGCGCCAGCGGGCAAAAATCTGCTCACAGTGCACCGTTCCCTGACGATACAGATCGATGCTCCGCAGCTGCTGTTCGAGCTTGTTCACCTGCCGATCGAGTAATTTCCTTAGCTGTCTTAGCTGCTCGCGCCCTTCGCTGGAGTAATAGGCCACGCGCGCCGTAGCCGTTTCCATCTGGCCGATACGCTCATATATCAGCGTTGCGGCCAGATAGCTTTTTGCCACCTTGCCGATGAGTTGTCCAAGCCAGGCAAGAGAGGCTTCCATGCTTTCGGGCGTTGCGCTATCGACTCCCCAGTAGTGCAGGCGATTCTGCCCGGCGAATTCTTCTTTAAGGCGCTGGTAAAACGCTTTGCCCTGCTGGCTGCGCCACGGATCGCGCGCCATATCAATGCCGCTGGCGAAATCAACGACAAACTTTTCAGTCATGCATTCCAGGGTCCTGACCGGACCCGCAAGTAATAAAGTGCTCATTGGTGTTCCGCCGCGAAAATCGTCTGGATATCATCCTTTAATAAACGGGTATCTTCCTGAATATACCGCGTCGTTCTTACGCATTGCAGAAGCTGGCTCTGTAGCATTTGCAACGCCTCTTCATTTTGCAAACGCGCCACCAGGCTCTGCTGGAGGTTGCTTTTTATCGCTTCCAGCGCCTGAGTAAAATCAGCAAAGAAGGAAGCCATCCCCGCCATCACGGAGATATCCACCTGCGCGACGATCGCTTTATTTAGCTGCGCCAGGAACGAGGCAACGTGGGTATGCAGCCTGCGCTGTAAATCCGGCAGAGCGATAACATAGCGGCTTTGGGTCTCCGTATGCCCTTCCCAGCCCCAGTCGTCGCTGTTCAGCCAGCGCGCCACCGCGCCACGCATTCCGTTCTGGCGACGAGGCTGCGACACAGGGATCTCCTGATGGTCGATAACGTCGTTAAAAGCGTGCTGCGCATTGAAGCTAAGCTGGCTGGCCTGGAAAACAGGCAGGCTGATATGCGCCCTGAATCCCGAGAGCGCCAGCCCGTCCGCTACTCGTTTTTCAATCGGCTTCAGCGTATCGCGTAGGGTGTTCATCAAGGAGATTTCAAGATTATTAAGCAGCTGCGTCAGCTCTTCGCTCATCGCCTGCTGGGCAGCCAGTAAAATGGTTTCGCTTGAAGCGCGTATCTTATTGAGCAACAGCCGCGCGGCCTGTTCATCGGCAACGATAATGGATTCACAACCCGCCTCAAAATCGCGGCTGCGCACGGCGGTGAGTTTGAACGATTGTCGTGCAATCTCCTCATGCACCTTTCCCTGCTGGAAATAGTCGTCGATATCCGTCTTAATTCGTTTTTCGTAGCGATTGACGAATTCCGCAATGCCGCTGACCGCTTTTTCAACGTCGGTGCGAATAATACGGCTGATATCCTGCTGGCTGGACTGCAGCAACGACAGATCGTCCTCCAGCAGGCGAATATTGCTCTGCAACTTTTCGTTGGCCACCTGCAGCCCCTGACAGCGGAAGCTAAGGTACTCTTCCGCTCCCTGAGCATAATTAAGCAGCTTCTGCGCCGCCGCGCGAAGCGTATACATGGAAGCGTTGGCATGGGCGGCATGCAGAATAGTCTTCACCGGGGAGTCGAACATCGAATCTTCCCACAGCAGATCGGCGGCATGACGAATATGATCGATATCGGCAAGATCTGAACTGCGCCAGCGACGACCCAGAGCGGCCTCAGCAAAATCCTGTACCCAGCGCTGCTCCTGTGGATCGGGCAGCTGGCCGTGCTCAGCCAGCTCGAAACGCGCCCGGTTTGCAAGATAGCCCCACATGGAAGAGACCGGAAATACATGGTCCGTCTCAATAGTGCCTTTCATTAGCGTACCGGAGATCAGCGCCTTAACCTGATCCTCATCGTCACTGTTGCGATCTTTTTGATCGAACTTGTTCACCAGCACGTAAAGCGGCACTGATTTGCCGGCCCCCAGAATCGCCCGGCGCACGTCCTCATCGGATATTGATTTCAGTTGGGTGTAATCCAACACCGCCAGCACGGCCGAAGCCTGAGAAAGCTGTTCCTGCAGCATTTTTTGCAGATGAGGCTGCCCCGCCTCGTTTGGCCCCGGCGTATCCAGCAGCGTAAGCTGCCCGGATCCTTTTTGCATGCCCACCAGATGAATAAACTCCACCTCGATGACCGGCACATGCTCAATAGCGGCATAGGCCTTAAACGGGAAAGGAACCTCAAGCACGCCGGACAGACGCACCAGGTCGTTGAGGCTTTTCAGACAATGGAAAATGGGTTGGGCGCCAAGATAATGCTTCTCGAAGGTGCCGCCGCGAGCGATACGTATCAGCAGCTCGTCCATATCCCGATCGATTTCCAGTTGCTGCATAAGCGCTTCACGATCGATCTCTTTTAATTTCTGCTGCAGCTCCCCCATCAGCGCTTCAATGGGTACAACATGCGGGAAATGGAGTATCGGTTCACGCTGGCCCGGCGTATGACGAATAAGCGTCGGCAGCGCTGTCATCGGCCGGTTACGGTTTGGCAGTACCTCGGTGCCAATAATGGCGTTTATGGTCGTTGATTTACCTGCCTTCATGGTGCCGACAATAGCCAGCACCATTTCATGCTGGGTAATTTTACGCAGCTCGTTTTGCAACATGGCCTGCTGAGAGTTAATACCGCGGGCGCTGAATTGCAGGGGAACAACGGGCGCCACGGCACGCAGGCTATTTAAAGTTTGCTCGTTTTGTGTCGCGAACGGCACTGCTTTTAATGCATTCAGGTTCTGTAAGGCGAGCTGTAATAGCCGCTCAGTCTCCTGACTTAATTCGAAGATTGTTTGCGTGTGCATAAAAAATGTTTCCTTAACTCAAATTATCCGGTTTTTATAAGAGCATTATTTTTTGTCCTAATGCTGTACCGGCTTTTATAATTACGTGAGGAAAATATTTTATTGTCCAATATCGCGCCAGAATCATTCTGGCTTTTAAATGTAGTCGCCAGCCCTGCGATAAAATAAGCATTACATGGGTAGTCCGGGGCATAAATGTCCCGACCAGGGTTTCTAATGGTTTGATTTAGCTCTATATCTGTGTTTTGGTGTGATTACCCTTTGCACCCAATAATTTCCAGATACCCTGGCGAGTGGCCAGAGAGTATGGTGCCACACAGCGTAGCGCATTTTTGTAGATAAACCGACAATAGCGTCAGGAATCTAACAGATTATTTAAAACTTAAAAATGGCTATTTAACGCCGGGCTATTTTCATATTCATACTCCAAAAACAATCAATCAGGAATAGATCGCAGATAAATAATTGCCTGCAGATCTTTATAACGTTCCAGAGATAAACCGCAGCGGGTCCTGCGCGTTTTGCCAGGGGCCGCAGATCGTTTACGTTCTGACGCCTGTAGCCATGCCTCTGGCTATTCAATCCTACCCCCGGCAGGTGACAGGAGGCGTCAGCGCAACAAGTTTTTTGTTTCGCAAACCGCTATTGCAGGCCCGACGGCCAGCCCTTTCCGAATCCCCTACAAAAATAAGGATGTTGTGTATAATACCGGTACTTTTTGGCGGTTCACCGCGATTTTCTCTGAAATGCCTGTTTTAAAGGTATTTCTAATTTTTATCCCTTTTTGAGGTTAACGCTATGCAACTCCCTCATTGCCCACAATGCAATTCCGAGTACACCTATGTAGACAACGACATGTTCGTTTGCCCGGAGTGCGCACACGAATGGAATGACGCTGAGCCGGCGTCTGATGCGGATCGGCTGATTGTCAAAGATGCCAACGGTAACCTGCTGGCGGACGGCGACAACGTGACGATAGTGAAAGACCTGAAGGTAAAAGGCAGCTCTTCTATGCTGAAAATCGGTACCAAAGTTAAAGGGATCCGTCTGGTCGAAGGCGACCATAACATCGATTGTAAAATTGATGGTTTTGGCCCAATGAAGCTGAAATCCGAGTTTGTGAAGAAAAACTAAGGAATTACTGTTCTCCACCCTCTCCGGAGAGAGGGTAAAATCTTCCGCCTTTCCGTCTGGCTTGCCCGTGCGTCCGCAACTACACTTCTTCTGTATTCTGCATACAAAAGAGGAATGACTGATGTCTGTTAGCCCCTATATTTTTTTTGACGGTACCTGTGAGGAAGCGATCGCTTTTTACCAACAGGCTATTGGCGCGCAGCTGCTTTTTAAAATGACCTTTGGTGAAATGCCAAACGATGAAGCGTCCCCGGAAGAGTGCGCCAGCGATTTTAACTGGGCGGACGATAAAATCATGCATGCCAACGTTCGCATCGGTGACCGTGAAGTGATGATGAGCGACGGAAATATGTGTGCGGATAGAGTTAAACACACCGGTTATGCGTTAAGCCTTGCGACCGGAGATGTAGCGGAAGGGCAGCGCTGGTTTGACAATCTGGCAGAAGGTGGGGACGTAACGATGCCGTGGGGCGAAACGTTTTGGGCCGAAGGGTTCGGTATGTTAACGGATAAATACGGCATTCCCTGGATGATAAACGTCGCAAAACCCGTGTAACTTGCCTCACCCACCGAGCGTTAAGGCTTGCTAAGCGAGCCTTAAACCCTGCCCTGCTTAAAGCTCGCCGGATAAAACCCTTTCTTTAATTCACTTTTTATATTTTGTCGCATTAGTAATAATCACTGCTGTAATGATTATTATTTCAGGAAATTCGGGCAACCTCGCTGTTTAAACCTGAGGCTAAATCATCCTGAGGCGAAAATAATATGGCGTACCGCCCTGAAGAGAGTTTTTATATTTAAAAAGGATAGCGCAATGCAGCTGCGCCCTTTGGTTACGGATATTGAATATATTCCGCACGACAACGCCACATAATGCCTGCTACCGATCGCAATAGTCATATTACTTATGCTAATGCCAGGCTTACCGATACCAGCGGATTTACCCGTCATGCGTTAATTAAGCAGCCTCATAATGTGGTGCGCGCCTGGATATGTCTAAACCGATATTCGTGATATGCGGAGAGCGTTAAAAAAGGGACGCCTGATAAAAAACGGTTTAAAAATGGCGATTATTATTGGATGCACGTAAATGAACGCGGGTCACAGGAAGGGCTGCCGCTTCTGGCGTGGTCTGTCGGTACGCCGCAGTACAGGCCATGATTTCTCCCTTTTCAAAATCCTGGCGCTACGCGGGCATAGTCGCAACCTGCCGCTCGCGCTTCTGCCTTTTACCGCGCTGGCGCTCTGACTAATGGAGCTTAAGGGACTGCCAACGGCAGGTCTGGTCGGCATTAATACTGCGCTATTTTTCATTACTTTATTTTGCCTGGGGCTACACATTTCCCGTCCGATGGAAAAACGGCCAGCAGGCGCTAGCGCGATACTGCCCACTCCCTCGGCGCCTCCCAGGGCGTACGGAAATAGCGCTGTAAAGAGCGCGGGGTGTAGCTGCCTGTCAGCCATTCTCCGTTGTCCGCGGATTGATACGGCAGCAACGATCCTCCCTTCAGACGTTCGACCGCCGAGTGGTGAATCATCATGGAGGAGGTAAGGGGTGCGGGCAATTGTCGGGGCGCGATGCGCTGCCAGGTCGTGGGCGGAAACCATTCGCAGTGCAAACGCCCGAGAGGGTCGGCAATCATTTCGCTGTGCAAAAGGTGCATACCCAGATCGTCGAGCGCGTCATGCAGCCACAAATAAGCGCCATTCGATAGCCCGCATTCTCCTGCAAAGCAGTTGTAGCCGCCTCCCACGTCGTGATGAATACCGGGGAACATGACCTGAACGATGCGATCCCGGTTATCCCATACCGCGGGCGCCAAATCGCCACGCTGCTCGTCTATGGCGATGGCCTGCAAACCATATTTTACCTGGGGATGAAGCTCGTTATTACTGAAGCGGAAAACGCTCGTCCGCTGGTCGTTAAAATATTCAGGTATTCCCAGATGCCCTACCGTTTCCCATACCGCCACGGCCTCAACGGGCACGCCGGTCGTCATGCAGGCGGGGTCCACGCTGTTGTAAAAAAACACCGGAAAATCTCTTAGCACCGCCCCAAGCAGGTTACCGCTTACTCCGGCCGTCTGCGCCCGGTGCTGCGCCCAGACGGCCGACGCCAGCCGCCAGCACTCTTCTTTGTTCCGCTCGTCGAGTCGTAACCTGTCCCGGTTTAACAATCCCTTATCTATTATTAAATTAGCCAGCATGCGCGCCGCCCAGGCGCCCTGACTGAACCCGACCAGATAGATACGGTCGCCCGGCTGCCAGTGGCGGCTGATAAAGGTATAGCCGCGCACAACGGGCGTAATAAAGCTGGCGCCGAACGTGCCGCCCAGCAGCTTCACAAAGCTGTTGTGCGGATCGCCTGCGCCATAAATATACTTTGCGACCTGCGCCACATCCCCGCTGCCGTCAATCCAGCTTTTTTCCTGTTCATTCGCCAGCAGCAGGCTTTGTTTATCCACCAGCCCCTTCATATCGATAAACAGCTGATAGACGTTGCTGACGGCCGCAATTTTTTCCACCCGCTCTGCAAAACCCGGGGCCACCCACGCCCCGTCCGCACAAAAAATTATATTTTTGCTCATTGTTTATGCTTCCCCAGAGATGTCCCTATAGCAAACGCAAAAACAGGGCTCGCGACAATACGACAAATAGCTGATTAGTCAGGAGACTTTACGTTAGCCGCCACTGCCCGCGTACTCTTCATCTTTTCGAAACCTGGATTTAACAAAAAAGACACATTGCCCCGGCACCATAAGGCAACTTTTCGAGGAGGCGAAGTGATGCAAACGATTATCCGCGTCAACAAACTGAGCAAAACTTTTAACCAACGTCAGGCGCTGTGCGCGGTGGATCTGGCGGTGAATGAAGGTGAGATGGTCGCTCTGCTGGGGCCGTCCGGTTCAGGCAAATCCACCCTCTTACGTCACCTGAGCGGTTTGATTACTTCTGATAAGGCATCGGAAAGCCATGTCGAACTGCTGGGCCGCACGGTACAAAAGGCGGGCCGTCTGGCGAGCGATATCCGCAAAAGCCGCGCCCATACCGGCTACATCTTCCAGCAGTTCAACCTGGTGAACCGCCTGACGGTGCTGGAAAACGTGCTGACCGGCGCGCTGGGCACCACGCCGTTCTGGCGCACCTGCTTTAACTGGTTTACGCGCGAACAAAAGCAGCGTGCGTTACAGGCGCTGACCCGCGTCGGCATGGCGCAGTTTGCTTATCAGCGCGTCTCCACCCTGTCCGGCGGGCAGCAGCAGCGCGTGGCGATTGCCCGGGCGCTGATGCAGCAGGCGAAAGTCATTCTTGCCGATGAGCCGATTGCCTCGCTCGACCCGGAATCCGCACGCATCGTGATGGACACCCTGTACGACATTAACCGTCTGGACGGCATTACCGTCGTGGTGACGCTGCATCAGGTGGAGTACGCCCTGCGCTACTGCGAACGCATCGTTGCGCTGCGTCAGGGCCATGTGTTTTACGACGGCAGCAGCTCGGCGTTCGACAGCGAACGGCTGGGAAATCTCTATCGCAGCATGGCCCGCGTCGATGCGGTCGCTGCTTAACACTTTTATCGACTCAAGGAACTGTCATGAGCTACAAAGCCGTTAAGGCCCTCGCCTTTACCAGCCTGTTAAGCGTCAGCGCCCTGTTCAACGCGGCCCACGCGGATGAACAAGAGAAAGCCCTCAACTTCGGCATCATCTCCACCGAATCCCAGCAAAACCTCAAACCGCAGTGGGACCCGTTCTTGAAAGATATGGAAAAAAAGCTGGGTATGAAGGTGAACGCTTTCTTCGCGCCGGACTACGCGGGAATCATCCAGGGCATGCGCTTTAACAAAGTGGATATCGCCTGGTACGGCAACCTGTCCGCCATGGAAGCGGTGGATCGCGCCAACGGGCAGGTCTTTGCGCAAACCGTAGCGGCGGACGGATCGCCGGGCTACTGGAGCGTGCTGATCGTCAACAAAGACAGCCCGATCAATAGCCTGAGCGACATGCTGGCGAAGCGTAAAGATCTGACCTTCGGCAACGGCGACCCTAACTCCACCTCAGGTTATCTCGTCCCCGGTTACTACGTGTTTGCCAAAAACAACGTAGCCGTGAGCGACTTCAAACGCTCGGTGAACGCCAACCACGAAACCAACGCGCTGGCCGTCGCTAACAAGCAGGTGGACGTGGCGACCAACAATACCGAAAACATGGATCGTTTAAAGATCACCGCGCCGGAAAAGTTTAAGGATCTGAAGGTTATCTGGAAGTCCCCGCTGATCCCGGGCGATCCGATCGTCTGGCGTAAAAACCTTTCTGAAGCCACCAAAGATAAAATTTATGACTTCTTTATGTCCTACGGCAAAACCCCGGAAGAGGCGCAGGTGCTTAAAGGCCTGACGTGGGCGCCGTTCCGCCCGTCCAGCGATCTGCAACTGGTGCCGATTCGCCAGCTCGCGCTGTTTAAGCAAATGCAGGGCGTAAAGGACAACAAAGGGCTGGATGAAAAAGAGAGAACCAGCAAGGTGACGGCGCTGCAAAACCAGCTAAGCGATTTGGATCGCCTGACCGCCGCGCTGACCGCGATGAGCAGCGTGAATAAAGCGGTGCAGTGAAAACCACTCTCGCCCTGGGAAAGAGAGCCGGGGCGAGAGCGAAACTGATTCAGAACAATTTGTAGGTCGGGTAAGCGTAGCGCCACCCGACAAGTACGGTGGATGGCGCGTTATTCATCCACTCGACGAACTTTGCCGATTCACGAGTAAACGGAGCAACTCATGCAACAAACCATCCAGATCGCTGTCCCGAAGCGAAGCTGGTTCTCGCAGCTATGCTGGGCGATTTTACTGGCCGTTTTGCTGGTCTCCTGGCAGGGTGCGGAGATGGCGCCGCTCACTCTGTTCCGCGACGCGGGCAACATGGCGACCTTCGCCGCCGACTTCTTCCCGCCGGATTTCAGCCAGTGGCAGGTTTACTTAAGCGAAATGGGCGTCACGCTGCAAATCGCCGTCTGGGGCACCGCGCTGTCCATCATTCTCTCCATTCCCTGCGGCCTGATGTGCGCCGACAACCTCGTTCCCTGGTGGGTTTACCAGCCGATGCGCCGCCTGATGGACGCCTGCCGCGCCATCAACGAAATGGTGTTTGCGATGCTGTTCGTGGTGGCCGTTGGGCTTGGGCCTTTTGCCGGCGTGCTGGCGCTGTTTATCCATACCACCGGCGTGCTCTCCAAGCTGCTCTCAGAAGCGGTGGAAGCCATTGAACCCGGCCCGGTAGAGGGCATTCGCGCCACCGGGGCCAGCAAGCTTGAAGAAATTATCTACGGCGTGCTCCCGCAGGTAATGCCGCTGCTTATCTCCTACTCGCTCTACCGCTTTGAATCGAACGTCCGTTCGGCAACGGTGGTGGGCATGGTGGGCGCGGGCGGGATCGGCGTCACGCTCTGGGAGGCCATACGTGGGTTCCAGTTCCAGCAAACCTGCGCGCTGATGATCGTCATTATCATCACCGTCAGCCTGCTGGATTTCCTGTCGCAGCGTCTGCGCAAACATTTTATATGACGGGAAAGGCGGCTGCATGAAACACGGCAAAAGCGGTGGATGGCACTGCGTTTATCCACCCTACGGCTCACCTGGTTTTGTAGCTCGGGTAAGCGTCGCGCCACCCGACAATTACGGTGGATGGCACTGCGTTTATCCACCCTACGGCTCATTTGATTTTGTAGGTCGGGTAAGCGTCGCGCCACCCGACAATGACGGTGGATGGCACTGCGTTTATCCACCCTACGTCTCATTTGATTTTGTAGGTCGGGTAAGCGTAGCGCCACCCGACAGAAGCTAACCTGAGGAGCGACTGAAATGCACTTGTCCAGACATCCGACCAGCTACCCGACGCGCTACCAGGAAATCGCCGCCCTGCTTGAGCAGGAGCTACGCAAAAACTACCGCTGCGGCGACTATCTGCCCGCGGAGAGCCAGCTTGCGGCGCGTTTTGCGGTGAACCGCCACACGCTGCGCCGCGCCATCGATCAGCTCGTCGATAAAGGCTGGGTACAGCGCCGCCAGGGCGTGGGCGTGTTAGTCCTGATGCGCCCGTTCGATTACCCGCTTAACGCCCAGGCGCGCTTTAGCCAGAACCTGCTCGACCAGGGCAGCCACCCCACCAGCGAACGCCTGCTGGCGGTACTGCGCCCAGCTTCCAGCCACGTTGCCAACGCGCTGGGCGTAAACGAGGGCGAGGACGTTATTCATCTGCGCACCCTGCGACGCGTGAACGGTATCGCGGTGTGCCTTATCGACCATTACTTCGCCGACCTCTCCTGGTGGCCTGCGCTGCAGCAGTTCCACAGCGGCTCTCTGCATGACGTCATTCAGGCGCAGCTCGGCATCTCTCTCAAACGCACGCAAACCCGCATCAGCGCCCGCCGCGCGCAGGCCAAAGAAAGCCGCCTGCTGGAGATCCCAAACATGGCGCCGCTGCTGTGCGTGCGCACCCTTAACCATCGCGAAGGCGGGGCAAACCCGGCGGAATATTCCGTCAGCCTGACCCGCGCCGACATGATCGAATTCACCATGGAGCACTAAATGGACGCAACGCAATTTGACATCGTACAGCGCCAGCAGTGGATGGCCGTGCTCGCCCACTGCGAACCGCAAGAGCTGGCCAGCCGCTGGGAAGCTTTGAAACTTAAACCCGCCTATCAGGTTATCCGCCAGCCGGAAACGGGCCTGGTGCAGATTCAGGCGCGTATGGGCGCAACCGGACAACGCTTTTTTGCGGGCGACGCCACGCTAACCCGCGCCGTGGTACAGCTCGACAACGGCATTTACGGCTACAGCTACTTATCAGGGCGCGACAAAGCCCACGCCGAGCGCTGCGCGGTTATCGACGCGCTGATGCAGGACCAAACGCATTTTCAGACCTTACAGGAAACCTTAATTGCGCCGCTGGCTGCAAACCGGGAACAGCGCCTGGCCAAACGCCGCGCCGAGGTGAACAGCAGCCGCGTCGACTTCTTTACTCTGGTTCGCGGAGATAACGCATGACCCTGATGACCGCTTTTACCCTGCCCGTGCAGGATGCCCAACAGAGCTTTCGCCGCCTGCTGAAAGCGATGAGCGAGCCGGGCGTTATCGTCGCCCTGCATTCGCTCACCCAGGGCTGGGAGCCGCTGAACGTCGCCTCCACCAGCGTGCTGCTGACGCTTGCCGACAACGATACGCCGGTGTGGATAAGCGAGACGCTAAAAAGCGAAGCCACCGCGCAGAACGTCCGTTTTCATACGAATGCGCCCCTTTGCCCGACGCCAGAACAGGCACAGTTCGCTTTCGCCGGCGAGACGATTTCTGCCGACGAACTTAATGCCCTGGCACAGGGGACCGACGTTGCGCCTGACACCAGCGCCACGCTGATTCTGCAGGTCAGCAGCCTGAGCGGAGGCCGCATGCTGCGCCTGACGGGCGCGGGTATTCGTGAGGAACGCATGATTGCTCCGCAGCTGCCAGAGTGCGTGATCCATGAGCTGACCGAGCGCCCGCATCCGTTCCCGCTGGGCATTGATTTAATCCTTACCTGCGGCGACCGCCTGCTGGCGATCCCCCGCACCACGCATGTGGAGGTGTGCTGATGTATGTCGCCGTTAAAGGGGGAGAAAAAGCGATTGCCGCCGCCCACGCCCTGCAGGAACACAGCCGCCGCGGCAGCCAGAAGCACCCCGAAATTAGCGTCGCGCAAATCGAACAGCAGCTGGGCCTGGCGGTGGATCGCGTGATGACCGAAGGCGGCATTGCCGACCGCGAGCTGGCGGCGCTTGCCATCAAGCAGGCCAGCGGCGATATGGTGGAGGCCATCTTCCTGCTGCGCGCCTGGCGCACCACCCTGCCGCGCCTTGCCGTAAGCGTTCCGCTGGATACGGCGAAGATGCGCCTGGAACGCCGTATTTCGGCAACCTATAAAGATGTTCCCGGCGGGCAGCTGCTCGGCCCGACTTACGATTACACCCATCGCCTGCTGGATTTCACTCTGCTGGCGAACGGCGAGGCTCCGGCTCTGAAAACCAGCGACGACGGTGCCGAACCCGCGCCGCACGTCTTCAGCCTGCTGGCTAAGCAGGGGCTTGCGAAAGCCGAAGAAGATAACGGCGAGCGGCCGGACGATATCACCCGCCAGCCGCCGGTTTATCCCTGTTCCCGCTCGTCACGCCTGCAGCAGCTGGTGCGCGGCGACGAAGGCTACTTGCTGGCGCTGGCCTACTCCACCCAGCGCGGCTATGGCCGCAACCACCCGTTCGCCGGAGAAATTCGCAGCGGCTACGTTGATATCGAAATCGTGCCGGAAGAGCTGGGTTTTGCGGTAAACGTCGGCGAACTTCTGCTGACGGAATGCGAAATGGTCAACGGTTTCGTCGCCCCCGATGACGAAGCGCCGCACTTTACGCGCGGCTACGGGCTGGTGTTCGGCATGAGTGAACGCAAAGCGATGGCGATGGCGCTGGTAGATCGCGCCTTACAAGCGCCGGACTACGACGAAAACGTAGCCGGCCCGGCGCAGGACGAAGAGTTTGTGCTGGCGCATGCGGACAACGTCGAGGCCGCCGGTTTCGTCTCGCACCTCAAGCTGCCGCACTACGTCGATTTCCAAGCCGAGCTGGAACTGCTTAACCGCCTGATCAAGGAGCGCGAAAATGGCTAATCTGAGCGGCTATAACTTCGCTTATCTGGACGAGCAAACCAAACGCACGCTGCGCCGCGCCATCCTGAAGGCCGTAGCGATCCCGGGCTACCAGGTGCCGTTCGGCGGCCGTGAAATGCCGATGCCCTACGGCTGGGGAACGGGCGGCATCCAGATTACCGCAAGCGTGATTGGCGAAGCCGACGTGCTGAAGGTTATCGACCAGGGCGCGGATGACACCACCAACGCCGTCTCGATCCGTAATTTCTTTAAGCGTGTAACCGGCGTAAACACCACCGAGCGCACGGAAGATGCCACGCTTATCCAGACGCGTCACCGCATCCCGGAAACGCCGCTGACGGAAGATCAGATCCTGATTTATCAGGTGCCGATCCCCGAACCTCTGCGCTTTATCGAACCGCGTGAAACGGAAACCCGCACCATGCATGCCCTCGAAGAATACGGCGTGATGCAGGTGAAGCTGTACGAAGATATCGCCCGTTTCGGCCATATCGCCACGACTTATGCCTACCCGGTGAAGGTGAACGGGCGCTACGTGATGGACCCGTCGCCCATTCCGAAATTCGATAACCCGAAAATGAACATGATGCCCGCGCTGCAGCTGTTCGGCGCCGGACGCGAAAAGCGCATTTACGCGGTGCCGCCGTTTACCCGCGTGGAAAGCCTCGATTTTGACGATCATCCGTTTACCGTTCAGGAGTGGGATCGGCCCTGCGCCATCTGCGGCTCGCGCCACAGCTACCTGGACGAAGTGGTGCTCGACGACGAGGGCAACCGCATGTTCGTCTGCTCCGACACCGATTTCTGCCGCCAGAACAGCGAGGCCGCTTCCCAATGACTCAACCCTTACTTTCGGTCAATAACCTGACCCACCTGTACGCGCCCGGCAAAGGTTTCAGCGACGTGTCGTTTGAACTGTATCCCGGAGAAGTGCTCGGCATCGTCGGCGAATCCGGTTCCGGGAAAACCACGCTGCTGAAGGCGATTTCCGCTCGTCTCGCACCGCAACACGGCGAGGTGATGTACCTCGACGCTTCGTTGTACGGCATGAGCGAAGGCGAACGCCGCCGTCTGCTGCGCACCGAGTGGGGCGTGGTGCATCAACATGCGATGGACGGACTGCGCCGCCACGTTTCTGCCGGCGGTAATATCGGCGAGCGCTTAATGGCGACCGGCGCGCGCCATTACGGCGATATCCGCGCCACCGCCAGGCACTGGCTTGAAGAAGTGGAAATCCCCGCCTCGCGCATCGACGATCTGCCGACGACGTTTTCCGGCGGCATGCAGCAGCGCCTGCAAATCGCCCGTAACCTGGTCACCCACCCAAAGCTGGTGTTTATGGACGAGCCAACCGGCGGACTGGACGTGTCCGTGCAGGCGCGTCTGCTTGACCTGCTGCGCGGCCTGGTACGCGAGCTGAACCTGGCGGTGGTGATCGTTACCCATGATTTGGGCGTGGCGCGCCTGCTGGCCGACCGCCTGCTGGTGATGAAGCAGGGTCAGGTGGTGGAAAGCGGGCTGACGGACCGCGTGCTGGACGATCCGCACCATCCTTACACCCAGCTGCTTGTTTCTTCGGTCCTTCAGAATTAGGTGAGCGCATGACCAGACTACGGGTAGAAAACCTGAGCAAAACCTTTGAGTTACACCATCAGCACGGCATCCGTTTGCCGGTGCTGGCGAATGCAGCGCTTGAAGTGAAATCGGGGGAATGCGTGGTGCTGCACGGCCATTCCGGCAGCGGAAAATCCACCCTGCTGCGCTCGCTGTACGCCAACTATCTGCCGGATGAAGGCCATATCTGGGTCAGGCAAGGCGACGAATGGCTGGATATCGTCAAGGCCCCGGCGCGCGACGTGCTGGCGGTGCGCCGCCGGACCATCGGCTGGGTGAGCCAGTTTTTGCGCGTCATCCCGCGTATTTCCGCGCTGGAAGTGGTGATGCAGCCGCTGCTGGATCTGGGCGTGCCGCGTGAGGAGTGCGCGGCAAAAGCCTCCGCTTTGTTAACGCGCCTGAACGTGCCGGAACGGCTCTGGAGCCTTGCGCCCTCTACGTTTTCCGGCGGCGAACAGCAGCGCGTGAATATCGCCCGCGGCTTTATCGTCGATTACCCGATTTTGCTGCTTGATGAGCCAACCGCCTCGCTGGATGAGAAAAACAGCGCCGCCGTGGTGTCGCTGATCCTTGAGGCAAAGGCGCGCGGTGCGGCGGTGGTGGGCATCTTTCACGACGAGGCGGTGCGTAACCAGGTAGCGGATCGTCTGCATTCTATGGCTGCGGTGGAGGCACAACATGATTCTCAATAACGTCAGGCTGGTGCTGGAAAACGAAGTGGTTAACGGCTCGCTGGAGGTGGCCGATGGGGTTATTCGCAACTTTGCCGACAGCCCGAGCCGGCTTCCGCAGGCGCAGGACGGCGAAGGCGGCTGGCTGCTGCCGGGGCTTATCGAACTGCATACCGATAACCTGGATAAATTCTTTACCCCGCGCCCGAAGGTGGACTGGCCTGCCCATTCCGCCATGAGCAGCCACGACGCGCTGATGGTGGCAAGCGGTATTACCACCGTGCTGGACGCGGTGGCGCTGGGCGACGTGCGCGACGGCGGCGACAGGCTGGAAAACTTAGAGAAGATGATTAACGCGGTGATGGATAGCCAGCAGCGCGGCGTGAACCGCGCCGAGCACCGTCTGCATCTGCGCTGCGAGCTGCCGCATCACACAACGCTGCCGCTGTTCCGGCAGTTAATCGACCGCGGCGGCGTCTCGCTGGTTTCGCTGATGGATCACTCTCCGGGCCAGCGCCAGTTCTCCAACCTCGTTAAGTATCGCGAATACTACCAGGGCAAATACCAGCTCAACGATGCGGAAATGAACCATTACGAGGCCGATCAGCTGGCGCTTGCGGAACGCTGGTCGCAGCCGAACCGCCTGGCGATTGCCGCCGAGTGCCGGGCGCGCGATATCGCCCTTGCCAGCCACGATGACGCCACCGCCGCGCACGTTGCGGAATCGCACGAGCTGGGCAGCGTGATCGCCGAATTCCCGACCACGCTTGAAGCGGCGCAGGCTTCTCGTCAGCACGGGCTGAGCGTGCTGATGGGCGCGCCGAATATCGTCCGTGGCGGCTCGCATTCCGGGAACGTGGCGGCGCATCAGCTTGCGCAGGTTGGCCTGCTGGATATCCTCTCTTCCGACTATTACCCGGCGAGCCTGCTGGACGCCGCCTTCCGCGTGGCGCACGACGAGGCCAACGGCTTTACGCTGCCGCAGGCCGTGGCGCTGGTTACGCGCAACCCTGCCAAAGCGTTGCATCTGGATGACCGGGGCCTGCTGGCGGAGGGCAAACGCGCGGATATGGTGCTGGCGCACCAGCATGGCGATCATATCCGCGTCGGTCACGTCTGGCGGCAGGGAGTGCGGGTGTTCTGATGAGCAAACTGGTCTGGTTGATGGGGCCGTCCGGCTCCGGGAAGGACAGCCTGCTGACGGCGCTGCGCCAGCAGGAACATAATCAGCTGCTGGTCGCGCACCGCTATATCACGCGCGACGCGGATGCGGGCTGTGAAAATCACATCTCCCTGAGCGCAAAGGAGTTCGCTCAGCGCCAGCGGCAGGGGTTGTTCGCCCTGAGCTGGCAGGCGCACCATCAAAGTTACGGCATCGGCGTGGAGCTGGATATCTGGCTGGAGGCCGGGTTCGACGTGGTGGTGAACGGCTCGCGCCAGCATCTTAAGCAGGCTCGAGAACGCTACGGCAGCGCTCTTGTACCCATTTGCCTGCATGTTTCAACGGAAGTATTACGCCAGCGGCTGGAGCAGCGCGGGCGGGAAACGCCGCAGCAAATCGAACAGCGCCTGCAGCGGGCGGCGATCTCAGCCCCGGATCTGGACCTTTGTCTGGTACTCAATAACGACGGCAGTCTGCTACAGTCTGTCGAGTCGTTTATGCGATTAGTGAACGGCCAGCGCAATGCCAACATCGTCCACTTCCGACCAAAGGAGCCTCGCCATGTCTGATACCGTTCAATTTCGCCGCGCCACCCTTGCCGATAGCGACATCGTCTATGCTCTGATTTGCGAGCTAAAACAGGCGGAGTTTGACCGGCAGGCGTTTAATGTCGGCTTTGCGGCTAATCTTGAAGATCACAACTTACGCTACCAGCTTGCGCTTGTTAACGATGAGGTTGTCGGCATGATTGGCCTGCATATGCAGTTCCATCTCCATCATGCGAACTGGATTGGCGAGATTCAGGAGCTGGTGGTGATGCCGCAGGCGCGCGGCCACGGCGTGGGCAGCAGGCTGCTGGCCTGGGCGGAAGAGCAGGCGCGCATAGCCGGAGCGGAGCTGACGGAGCTTTCCACCAGCAAAGGAAGGCTGAACGCTCATC
Source organism: Dryocola sharpae (assembly GCF_051307055.1). Lineage (GTDB taxonomy): Bacteria > Pseudomonadota > Gammaproteobacteria > Enterobacterales > Enterobacteriaceae > Dryocola. Next base: position 4,045,007 of record NZ_CP149994.1, read on the forward strand.
GTTTCTACGAGCGCGAAGGCTATCAGCAGACCCATTTCCGGTTTACCAAACCCGTGGAGACACTGAATGAGCCTCAAGCTAACCCTTAGCGGCACCGGCGGCGCGCAGTTAGTCCCGGCCTTTGGCTGCCGCTGTGCCGCCTGCGAGCGCGCCCGCAACGATCCACAATATCGCCGTAAACCCTGCAGCGCGGTGGTGAAGTTTAACGATGCGGTGACGCTGCTGGACGCGGGCATGCCGGATCTGATGGATCGCTGGCGGCCGGAAGACTTTCAGCAGTTTTTACTGACGCATTATCATATGGATCACGTGCAGGGCCTGTTTCCTCTGCGCTGGGGAGTGGGCAGGAAGATCCGCGTCTATGGCCCGCCGGACGAACAAGGCTGCGATGACCTCTTTAAGCATCCCGGCATGCTGGATTTCAGCCATACGCTTGAGCCGTTTGTCTGGTTTACCCTACAGGCCCTGCGCGTCACTCCGCTGCCGCTTAACCATTCGAAGCTCACCTTCGGTTATCTCTTCGAAACGCCCCACAGCCGCGTGGCATGGCTAAGCGATACCGCAGGATTACCGGAAAAGACGCTGAAGTTTCTGGCAAACAACAAACCGCAGATTATCGTTATCGACTGCAGCCACGAGCCGCGCCCTGAAACGCCGCAAAACCATTGCGATTTAAACACGGTGATAGCGCTAAACGAGCAAATCGGCTGCCCGCGCGTGATCCTCACGCATATCGGCCACCGGTTCGACTGCTGGATGATGGAGAACGAATTACCTACTGGATTTGAGGCCGGGTTTGACGGGCTGGAGATTTGTGTGGATTAAACCGGTTCTATGTCGGATGGCGCTACACTTACCCGTCCTACAGCTGCCGATGTGATTGTAGGGTGGATAAGCGCAAGCGCCATCCACCTGTCGCCATCCACCTGCCACCATCCACCACATCATCTGCGCTCGCCGGTATTCAAACCCTCTGGCTCCCCTGCCCAATCCGCCGGATATATCCCTCTCTTAACTTCCCGATGAAACGATGAGAAAGGCCAGTCGCTGACCTTATCCACCAGTCCGTGCTTCAGCGGATTGATATAGATGTAATTCATATGGGCTGCGTAATCCTGTTCACTTCTAATACAATGCTCCCAAAAGCGTTTTTGCCAGACAGGACGCGCCGCGTAAGTCAGCGATTTAGTGAAGGATTTTTTCATTTCCCGCCAGCGGGCGGAATAATCGCTGTCCCCGGCCGGAAGCGTCCAGATACAGTGCATATGGTCGGGTAAAACCACCCATGCGTTTATCCTGAAGGGATAGCGCAGCTTAACCTTTTGGATAGCCTGCCTCAGGTCGACGAGATGACGAGATGACGAGTGAGTAAATCACTATGACGATCGAAAAGATTAACGGTGAAAAACCAGGTTCCTCCCGGAACGTAAGAGCGGCGATAGTTCGGCATGTTGTGTTTCCTTGCGAAATTGTCGGATGGCGCTGACGCTTATCCGACCTACAAATCTCCAGATTTGCGTGGAATATGTCGGGTTTATGTCGGATGGCGCTGACGCTTATCCGACCTACAAATCTCCAGATTTGTGTGGAATATGTCGGGTTTATGGCGGATGGCGCTACGCTTACCCGACCTACAGCTGCCGACGTGTTTGTAGGGTGGATAAGCGCAAGCGCCATCCACCGGCTTGCCCCGAACATATCATGATTAATAAACAACGCCCGGCGGGCTTTAAAACCTCCGAACACGCCTCGCAAATATAAAACTCACCGATACTCATCATCCAGACGGCGTTCGTCGTCTTCAAGCTGCCGACGCTGTTCATCCAGCTGCCGCTGCTGCTCGTCGAGCTGGCGGCGACGATCCTCTAACTGCCGATGCCGGTCTTCATAGCGTCGCCTGTCTTCTGAACCGCTCTGCCGGTCTTCCTCATCCCAGCGGCGATCGTCATTATCGCTTCGGCTGTCGTCCGGGTTGTAAGCGTCGTTTATCGCCTGCGAAACAGAATTCTCGATAGAGTTATCGAACAGACCGTCGAGCGCGTCGGCGTGAGCGAACGTTGTCATGGTCAGTGCGCTAAGCAGCAGCGCGGTAGAGTATCGGTTCATAAGCCAGTCTCAAGGGGTGACTGACGGTAGCCTATGCAAGCTACGGAACCTGCGACAGCGGAGTATTCCCAAACGCAACGCAAGTCAGCCCCTCTTTGCAGAGGGGCTAAGTCCTTGCTACAGGATAATTAATGAGGTGCATAGTAATGAATGAGGCGGCTTAAGATATATTTCGGATCCCGCCCGCTTCCTCCTGGTTCGCTGGAAGGGGCTTTCTATTAATGTCTGCTTCCTGAGGCCGAGTCAATTGTTTGCGGATGACCTTTTTGCGGATTTGGAATCCAGATTACGTATTGCGCTAGCCCGCCCGATGCGGCTGCCACGCGCGACGCAAAGCGTGGGCCAGCTGCACCTGATTAAAGGGTTTGCGGAGCAGTTCCACGTCGGGCAGCTGCTGCCCGCTGCGGCGCAAATCCTGCCCGCTTATCAGCAGCAAAGTCAGATGAGGGGAGTGCTCGCGGGCGTACTGTAAGACCTCCGCACCGCTCATATTTCCCGGCAGCATTAAATCGCTTATTACGATGCTGATATCCGGCACGTCGGTCAGCATCTGCAGCGCTTGCTGGCTGTCGCTGGTCTCCAGCGTCAGATAGCCTAGCTGGTGCAGCTGCTCGCATAGCGTCTGACGCACGTCGTGTTCATCTTCCAGCACCAGCACCAGCTGATCCTGATACTCATTGGCGGCGGGCGCCTGCGGCTGCGTCTGTCTTAGCGCCTGCGCGGGCGCGCGAGGAAGCTGCAAGCGCACCAGCGTGCCCTGTCCCGGCGCGCTTTCAATCTGTACGCGCCCGCCGGACTGGCGCACGAACCCATAGACCATCGACAGGCCCAGTCCGCTTCCGCTGCCGGTCTGTTTAGTGGTGAAGAATGGCTCAAACACCTGGGCTTTTACCGCCGGTGACATGCCCTGGCCGGTGTCGATCACTTCCAGCGCGACCATATCCTGTTTACCTCCGTCGGCGCGCACCACGCGCTGGTTCCAGGTGCGAATTTTTATGCTGCCAGCCAGGCCCTCCATCGCGTCGCGGGCGTTCATCACCAGGTTGATAATCGCGTTTTCCAGCTGGTTGACGTCGATCCACGCAGGCCAGGCGGGCTGCTGCGCTTCAATCTCAAGCGTCAGCGAAGCGGGCAAAGAGTGGCGGATTAGCGGATCGAGATTCTCCAGCAGGCTTTTCATCGCCACGGCGTGCGGATGGAGCGACTGCTTGCGCGAAAACGCCAGTAGGCGTTGAGTGAGCTGCGCGCCCCGCTCGGCGGCCTTTAATGAACGGTTGATACGCGCGGCATCCGGCGAATCCGCTGGAATCAGCTCAAGGCTGCCAATGATGACCGCCAGCAGGTTATTGAAATCGTGAGCAAGCCCGCCGGTTAACTGCCCTACCGCTTTCATCTTCTGGCTATGCACCAGCGCCTCCTCAAGCGCTTTGCGCTCGCTGCGATCCAGCACCACGTTCACCATGCCGCGTCCGGGCACGGGGCTGAAACGCAGCTCGATGGTGCGATTATCCGCCAGCCGCAGCTCCTGCGGCTTCGGCCACGGGCGCGAGAGATTTTCCAGAATATGCTCCTGCAGCGGCGTGACCTGCCTGAGCAGGCCGAGATAGTGCTGTCCGCGCTGCAGCTTTTCCGGCGCTAAGCCCAGCAGCAGCGGATACTGTGGATTCCACACCACCAGAAAACCCTCGTTATCAAACAGCGCAAAGCCGTCGCGCATGGCGTGGAAGGTGGTTTCCAGCTGCGTGCTTTTTTCTTTCAGCAATTTCGAGGTATGTTCCAGAGAGGTGGTATTGCGCGCAAAAACGTTGAACGCGCGCGCCAGCTCGCCAAGTTCATCCCGGCGTTGCAATGCGGGTACGCTGACATCCCGTTCCCCTCTCGCCAGCCGGGCCATAGCGTGAGAAATCGCCGTCAGATTCGAGCCAAGGTTTTTATAGATATACCAGCCCGCGAAGCCGGTTATCACTATCGCCAGCAAAGCAAACAGACCGATAAAGAAGATGATGGATTGCAGATCCCTGTGGCTTTGCTCGGTGCGGTTAAGCGACTCCTGCGCCACCTTCTGCACGTAAAGGTTGATGTCCTGATTAAGAAACGCCACCAGCGCTTTGATGTGATACATAAACCAGGCGATGCCCAAATCGCTGTTCGCGAGCCGCTGGGAGAGCGGCAGCAACTGTCGCAAGTGCGCATTGAACTCCTGCAATATCTCATTGATAACCGGCGAATCAGCGTGGGCTGGCAGTAGCGCCATCACCTCAGTCAACTGCGCGACGGTGGCCTTTGGCGAGGGCGTTTGAATGGCGATCAGAATAAGCCTGTCCATCTCCGCAAGAAGCGCCCCGTTCGGCACGTTCAGCCCGTCACGGGCGTTGATATCCTGAATATGGTGCAGATAGCTCTGGTTCTGATAGAGCGCGCTTAGCAGGTCGTTCCGTTCCAGGTGACGAAGATGGCCCAGCTCCAGCATCTGCGTCACGCTGCTCTCCAGTTCGTTGCTGCGATCGGTAATGCGTTTGACCAGTTCCGGCTCATGGCCGGCAAGCGGAGCTTTTGCCAGATGATTCAGCGAGTTTTGCAACTCCAGCTGCGTTTGCTTCAGTCGCGCCGCTTCGCTTTGGTATTCGAGCGCGCCGACAACCTGCGTCAACCGCACGGCGGCAGTAGCGACGTTCGCCGTATCCCTCGCCAGTTCCATGCTGCCGGACATGTCGCTGAGCGTTTGCCCCTGAACCTGCTCCTGCAGGCGGCTGGCGTGTTCAAAACCCAGCACCGCCACGCCACAAACCATCAGCGTCACCGCCACCACCAGCAGGTTGAAGAACAGCAGGCGGCCACGTGCGCTTGCGAAGAAGGGTATGCGGGGTTGCGGCATCGGTGGCTCCAGTTCCAGCGTGCGGGGCGGATAAGCGCAAACATCATTCGCCTTCTGACGAATGAGCGGTGGATGGCGCGTTGCTTATCCACCCTACAGTTCTAGTTGCATCGCGGCGGCAGGGAAATCAATCCATCACGGGAATGTGACAGCGGTTAACTATTCATGAATATGACAAATATGAACGGCTTCTGACATTTTGCATTTACCAACGGGTGGTTGACTGGCATCACTCGCTTTTTCACCCGCAGGAGTCGCGCCATGAGTAAAGTGCCCATTCTGGAGATGCGCAACATTGCCAAATCTTTTGGCAAGTTTTATGCGCTTAAAGGCGTCGACCTGACGGTGTTTCCCGGTGAAATTCACGCGCTGATGGGGGAGAACGGCGCCGGGAAAAGTACCCTGATGAAGATCCTCGCAGGCGCCTATACCGCCACCAGCGGAGAAATTTTGATTGACGGCCAGCCCTGGAGTATCAAGGGGCCAAAAGACGCGCTGAGCGCCGGCATTACGCTGATTTACCAGGAGATGCAGCTCGCCCCGAACCTCACCGTGGCAGAAAATATCTTCCTCGGCAGCGAGCTTTCGCGTGCGGGTCTGGTGCAGCGCAAAGAGATGGTGATGCAGGCGCAGACGGTGATCAACCGCCTCGGGGCGCAGTTTAAGGCCAGCGATCTGGTCATGAAGCTCACCATCGCCGAGCAGCAGCAGGTTGAGATTGCCCGCGCGCTACACCGCAACAGCCGTATTTTAGTTATGGATGAGCCCACCGCGGCGCTCTCTTCACGTGAAACACACCGCCTGTTCGAGCTGATCATGCGCCTGCGCGATGAGGGCATGGCGATTATCTACATCAGCCATCGCATGGCCGAGGTGTATGAATTATCAGACCGGGTCAGCGTGCTGCGCGACGGCCAGTACGTCGGCAGTCTGACTCGCGAAAAGCTTAACGCCAGTGAACTAGTGCGCATGATGGTGGGCCGCCCGTTAAGCGATCTGTTTAATAAAGAACGGGATATTCCGCTGGGTGATACGCGTCTGAATATCCATCGCCTGACGGACGGCGGCAAAGTGCATCCGGTGAGTCTGCAGGTGCGTTCCGGCGAAATCGTCGGCCTTGCTGGATTGGTCGGCGCCGGGCGCTCCGAACTCGCGCAGCTTATTTTCGGCGTACGCAAAGCGACAGGCGGGACGATAGAGATCGACGGCAAGCCGGCCAACATCCATTCACCTCGGGAAGCTATTCGCCTCGGCATTGGCTTTCTTACCGAAAACCGCAAAGAACAGGGCCTGTTTCTGGAGCTCGCGGCGCAGGACAACATTACGATGGCGACGCTTGAGCGCGACGCGCGATACGGCTGGCTGGATCGCAAAAAAGCGCAAACCATTTCCGACGATGCCATCAGCCTGCTGAATATTCGCGTGCCTCATGCTCAGGTGCGGGCCGGCGGGTTATCCGGCGGGAATCAGCAAAAGCTGCTGATCTCGCGCTGGGTGGCAATCGGCCCGCGCATTTTGATCCTCGATGAACCGACCCGCGGCGTGGACGTCGGCGCGAAAAGCGAGATCTACCGGATCATGAGCCAGATGGCGAAACAGGGCGTGGCGATCCTGATGATCTCCAGCGAGCTGCCGGAAGTGGTCGGGATGAGCGACCGGGTGTATGTGATGCGCGAAGGCAGCATCGCAGGCGAGCTGCGCGGCACGGACATTACACAAGAAAGCATCATGACGCTGGCAACCGGCGTGGAAGATGCCCACAACAAGGCGGTTAACCATGGCTAATACAATTGATCCACGCAAAAACGCGCCGGCAGCGGACACGCCGCAGCAGGTGGCGAAATCCGCCTCGCTGAAAAAAGCGCTCTTCGGCGATTTGCTGCAAACCATAGGTATTTTGCCGATTCTGGTGCTTATCATCGCCGTTTTCGGCTTTATCGCGCCAAACTTTTTCACCGAGTCGAACCTGCTGAACATCGCCCGCCAGTCGTCCATCAATATCGTGCTGGCGGCGGGCATGACGTTCATTATTTTGACCGGCGGGATCGACCTTTCCGTTGGCTCGATTCTTGGCACCACGGCGGTGACGGCGATGGTCGTTTCGCTGATGCCGGGCTGGGAATCGTTATCGATTCCCGCCGCGCTGATGATGGGCACCGGGCTTGGGCTGTTTAACGGCATGCTGGTGGCCTGGGCGGGATTGCCGCCGTTTATCGTCACGCTTGGCACCTATACCGCCCTGCGCGGCGCGGCTTACTTGTTGGCCGACGGCACCACGGTGATTAACTCCAATATCAATTTTGAGTGGATCGGCAACTCGTATCTCGGCCCGATCCCGTGGCTGGTGGTGATCGCGCTGGCGGTGATCGTGGTGTGCTGGTTCATCCTCAGACGTACCACGCTTGGCGTTCATATCTACGCGGTTGGCGGCAACATGCAGGCGGCGCGTCTTACGGGCATCAAAGTATGGATGGTTCTGCTGTTCGTTTACGGCATGAGCGGCCTGCTTTCCGGGCTTGGCGGGGTGATGAGCGCCTCGCGGCTGTACAGCGCCAACGGCAACCTCGGTATGGGCTACGAGCTGGACGCCATCGCCGCGGTCATTCTCGGCGGCACCAGCTTTGTGGGCGGCATCGGCACCATCACCGGCACGCTGGTCGGCGCGCTGATTATCGCCACGCTTAACAACGGCATGACGCTGATGGGCGTCTCATATTTCTGGCAACTGGTGATCAAAGGGGCGGTGATCATCATTGCGGTGCTGATAGATAAATACCGTACCCGTCACCATCAAAGTGCATAACAAAAAACACCCTACACAGGAGATATGCCATGCGTTTGAAGCCAATAGTGACCGCGTTGCTCGCGGGGGCCATGATTGCCGGGGCGCCCTTTGCCCAGGCGAAAGACCTGAAATCCATCGGCGTGACGGTGGGCGATCTCGCCAACCCGTTCTTCGTGCAGATAACCAAAGGCGCCGAACTTGAAGCCCGCAAGCTTGCAGGCGACAACGTGAAGGTGACGCTGGTTTCCAGCGGTTACGATCTGGGCCAGCAGGTTTCGCAGATCGATAACTTTATCGCCGCCAAAGTGGACATGATCATTCTTAACGCCGCAGATTCCAAAGGGATCGGCCCGGCGGTGAAACGCGCTAAAGATGCGGGGATCGTAGTGGTTGCGGTAGACGTGGCGGCGGAAGGCGCGGATGCCACCATTACCTCGAACAACACCCAGGCGGGTGAAATGGCCTGTAAGTACATTTCGGATCGCTTAAAAGAGAAAGGCAACGTGGTCATCATCAACGGGCCGCCGGTATCCGCCGTGCAGAACCGCGTTGAAGGCTGTCTGACCGAGTTCAAAAGGCATCCTGATATCAAGATCCTTTCGTCTAACCAGAACGCCAAAGGCAGCCGTGAAGGCGGCCTGGAAGTGATGACCTCGCTGCTGGCGGCCAATCCGAAGATCGACGGGGTATTCGCCATCAACGATCCAACGGCGATCGGGGCCGATCTCGCGGCGAAACAGGCTCAGCGTAACGAGTTCTTTATCGTTGGCGTGGACGGCAGCCCGGATGCGGAAGAAGCCCTGAAGCGCGGCGGCAACTCGCTGTTTGTGGCGACGCCTGCGCAAGATCCGCAGGTGATGGCGGCGAAGGCGGTGGAGATTGGTTACGACATTCTGCAGGGCAAACCTGCGCCTAAAGAGCCCGTGCTGATCCCGGTGACGATGATCGATAAAAACAACATTGGCACTTATAAAGGCTGGACGGTGAAATAACGCCAGCGCTCTGTAAATTGTAGGGCGGATAAGCCGCTCGCCCTCCGCCCTACAAAAAAGAGTGTGCATAAGGAGACAACATGAAACGCTCCGAAGTGAATCAGATCCTGTCCCGGACCCGCCATTTCTTTATGCAGCATGACGTGCACCTGCCTCCTTTCGCCTCTTACGACCTGACGAAATGGCAGCAGGTGGACAAAGCCATCTGGCAGGAAGTGTTCGATCTGAAGCTGGGCTGGGACGTGACGGCGTTCGGCGGCAACGATTTTCTTGCCCAGGGGCTGACGCTCTTCACTTTGCGTAACGGCTCGCCGGACGGCGCGCCTTATTCCAAATGCTACGCCGAGAAAATTATGCATGTCCGCGAAGGACAGCTTACGCCGATGCATTTCCACTGGCGGAAACAGGAAGACATCATCAATCGTGGCGGCGGTAATTTGATCGTCGAGCTGTGGAATTCAGACCAGTTTGAGCAACCCGAAGAGAGCGACGTAACGGTCACCATTGACGGTTGCCGCCAGACCCACGCGGCGGGCAGCCAGCTCCGCCTGTCGCCCGGCGAGAGCATCTGCCTGGTGCCCGGCGTCTACCACAGTTTCTGGGGCGAACCCGGCTATGGCGATGTGCTGGTCGGCGAAGTGTCGATGGTGAACGACGATGACCGCGACAACCGGTTCCTGAAACCGCTTGAGCGTTTTAACAGTATTATCGAAGACGAACCGGCGCAGCAGGTGCTGTGTAACGAGTATCGCCAGCGCTTTTAATTAGCCCATTACTCTCACCCAACACCAGGGGACCGATTATGGCTTTGATATCACTTGCAGACGGACTGGCTCACGCACGCGCGAACGGCTACGCGCTGGGCGCTTTTAACGTGCTCGACAGCCATTTTCTGCGTGCGCTTTTTGCCGCGGCAAAACAAGAAAACTCGCCGTTCATTATCAATATCGCCGAAGTGCATTTTAAATATGTATCGCTGGATTCCTTAGTTGAGGCCGTAAAATTCGAAGCGGCCCGGCACGATATTCCGGTCGTGCTTAATCTCGATCACGGCCTGCATTTTGAAGCGGTTGTCCGCGCCCTGCGCCTCGGTTTTAGCTCGGTAATGTTCGATGGCTCAACGCTTGACTATGAAGAAAATATTCGCCAGACCCGCGAAGTGGTGAAGATGTGCCATGCGGTGGGCGTCTCCGTAGAAGCGGAGCTGGGCGCCGTTGGCGGCGATGAAGGCGGCGCGCTGTATGGCGAAGCCGATAGCGATAAATTCACCGATCCCGCCGTTGCGCGTGATTTCGTCGACAGGACGGGCATCGATACGCTGGCCGTCGCCATCGGCAACGCGCACGGCAAATATAAAGGCGAACCGAAGCTTGATTTTGACCGCCTGGCCGCTATCCGCCAGCAAACTGGTTTACCGCTGGTGCTGCACGGCGGCTCCGGCATCAGCGACGATGATTTCCGTAAGGCGATAACGCTCGGTATTCACAAGATAAACTTCTATACCGGTATGTCGCAGGCGGCGCTTGGCGCAGTCGAGCAGCGGATGAATCAGCGCCACGCGATTTATGACGAATTTGCCGAGCTTTTGCTCGGCATTGAAGAGGCTATCACGGACGTTGTGGCCGGGCAGATGCGGATTTTTGGTAGTTCGGGTAAAGCTTAAGGAGTCGCTATGACGCAGCGCAGCGGAATTATTGCCGCCGGGAATATGCTGGTCGATCATGTGCACCAAATCGTACAGTGGCCGCAGCGCGGGTGGCTGGCGGAAATCGTTCACAGCGAACGCTCAACCGGCGGCGCGCCGCTGAACGTGCTGCTGACGCTGGCGAAAATGCATGTCGGCCTGCCGCTACAGGCGGTGGGGCTGGTCGGGGACGATAACGATGGCGATTACATTATGGCGATGCTCGATCAGTATCATGTGAATCGCCAGCACGTTCACCGCACCACTTTTGCGCCCACGTCCATGTCGCAGGTGATGACAGATCCCAGCGGCCAGCGCACTTTCTTTCACTCACCGGGCGCTAACCGCCTGCTCGACTTACCCGCCTTTGACCGCCTTGAAACCTCATTTAAAATTTTTCACCTCGGCTATTTGCTGCTGCTCGATAGCCTGGATATGGAAGATGCGGAATACGGCACGCGCAGCGCAAGGCTGCTGGCGCAGATGTCCCAGCAGGGATACGAAACCTCGCTTGATTTAGTTTCAAGACAGGGCGATCCGCGCTATCGTCCGATGGTGCTCCCTGCCCTGCGCTGGCTGGATCATCTGGTGATTAACGAGCTGGAAGCCAGTGAATTTAGCGGGCTGGAGATTCGCCGGACAGACGGATCGCCGCATGTGGAAAATATTGCTCAGGCAGCGAATCTGTTGCTTGAGTCTGGCGTGCGCCAGCGGGTGGTCATTCACTGTCCGGAAGGCGCGTGGGGCGTAGAAACGGGTGGCGAAGGCGTATGGGTTCCATCGTTTCGTTTAGCGCCTGAAGAAATCATTGGCAGCGTGGGAGCCGGCGATGCGTTTTGCGCCGGGATTTTATATGGCTGTCATGAAAAATGGTCGCTGGTAGAGAGCCTGAAATTAGCGCACGCTTGTGCACGCGCAAACCTTTTATGTGCAAATGCGATCGATGGCGCAAAACCGCTGCCGGAATTACAGATGTTTATTAATGAAAATAGTTAAATGAACGCGTAATAATAAGCGTTTATTTGCGACGCAACGCCAGATATTAATGTAATCCCGTTAAATAAATTACACTTATAATTTTATTCCAATAAAACAGAATGTCAGTAAACTACTCGACGGGTGCTTAGGGTTTTCTGGCCTGAGCATGCGTGAGGGATATTCTCTAAATAAAGAGAAAAAGAAAGCCCCGGGCAACGATAACGTTAACCCGAGGCTATCCCTCAACTCCCAACAAGTTGAGACTAGCCTCTTACTCGCCGAAAGGCAAGGAGTAAAAGGCATGAAGCCTACAAGATCTGTTGTCATGTGTTTATTAATTGTTTGCATAACGTTAGTAGCACTAACCTTATTAACGCGGCGTAATCTTTGCGAGGTTAAAATAAGGAATGATACACAGGAGGTGGCGGCTAAGTTAGCCTGCGAACCGTAAGCTAACGCTCAGCGGGCGGGGTTTACCCCGCCCAACTTGTGAAGCGTTAAGGGAAGTCTTAAGCACCCATTTATTTTTTCAATAATTCATGCCGCATTATTTTCCGCATGAATGATATCAGCAGAAAATACATAACCCACGCCGCGAATAGTGCGAATCAACGAAGGCTGATGTGGATTAACTTCTATCTTTCTGCGCAGCCGCATGATCAGCACATCTATTGTTCTGTCGAATATCTCCAGGCTTTCGCTATGGGTGAGCTCCAGTAATCTTTCGCGCGATAATACCTTGCGGGCATTTTGCATCAGCGCCAGTAACAGGCCATATTCTCCCTGCGTGAGCTCGACCTGCTCGTGCTGCGCATTAAACAGCTGGCACCGGTCGGTATCTAATCGCCAGCCGTTAAAATGCAACCCGCTGGTTTTCGTTATAGCCGTTTCTACCGCCAGCGCCCCCGTGCGACGCAGCACGGCCTTAACGCGGGCTACCACCACACGTGGATTAAAAGGTTTGCCAATATAGTCATCAGCGCCCATTTCCAGTCCCACCACGACATCAGATTCGCTGCCAAGACCGGTCAGCATCACGACGGGAAGCTCGGGACGCTGTCGCTGGATCTGCTGCAACACCTGCAGGCCGTTGATATCCGGCAGCATCATATCGAGCAACACCAGCGCAACCGCCGGTTGCTGAGCTATCGCTGCTAACGCCTCATTGCCGGTATGGCAGACCAGCACGTCAAAGACGTGCTCGTTCAGGGCATCGCGTAGCACATCGCAGATAGCCAGATCGTCATCCACCACCAATATCGCAGGCTTCATTGTTGTTCTCCGGGAGGATGTACAGGTTAACGGGTAAGTGTGAACGATTGTTAATGGAGTGCCGCATAAAAAACAAATACCCATGCTGAAATTTCAACCATTGTCACACTGATAGCCATTTTGGCTGGGACGTGGCTTACATTACGGCTAAGACGGGGCGCAAAAACTTTATTTACAGGCAAAGAAAACGGCCCTGTTGGGCCGTTTGTTTTTACTACGCAAAACTTGATTAGCTATTCGCTTTGTCCGTAAAGCTGCCGAGCATTTCCCGCTCGTAAGCCGCCGCTTTTTTACTGTCGAATTTATGTTCCCACTTGGCGATAACCAGCACCGCCAGCGCATTCCCCACCACGTTCAGTGCGGTACGCGCCATATCCAGGATACGGTCAACGCCTGCGATAAACGCCAGGCCTTCCAGCGGAATCCCCACGCTGCCAAGCGTTGCCAGCAGCACAACGAAGGAGACGCCCGGCACGCCTGCGATACCTTTAGAGGTCACCATCAGCGTCAGCACGAGGATGATTTCCTGACCGATTGACAGCTCAATACCGTAAAGCTGCGCGATAAAGATGGCCGCGATACTCTGGTAAAGCGTGGAGCCATCGAGATTAAAGGAATAACCCGTCGGCACGACGAAGCTGGTAATAGATGCCGGTGCGCCGTACGCTTCCATCTTCTCAATAATGCGCGGCAGCACGCTCTCAGAGCTTGCCGTGGAGAAGGCAAGGATCAATTCATCCTTGAGAATGCGGATCAAAATCCACACGCGCAATCCGCACAGACGGGCCACCGCGCCCAGCACCACCAGCGCAAAGAACAGAATGGCGAAATAAACCAGCAGCACCAGTTTAAGCAGCGGCCAAAGCGAAGCAAAACCGAAGTTTGCTACCGTCACCGAAATCAGCGCAAAGACCCCGATCGGGGCGTAACGCATCACCATGTGGGTCACTTTGAACATGGTTTCAGAGACAGAGCGGAATACCGTAACCAGAGGCTCACGATGCGTGGCCGGCAGCGAAGACAGACCAAGGCCAAACAGCACCGAGAAGAAGATAATCGGCAGCATGTCGCCCTTCGCCATCGAGGCTACAATATTGGTCGGCACGAGGGAAAGGATAGTGCCCATTAATCCGTGAGCGTGACTCTGAACGTCTTCGGCGGTGTGCTGGTATTTTGAAATATCCACGCTGGCGAGCTGCGACATATCAATACCGTGTCCCGGCTGGAACACGTTCGCAAGGGTAATCCCCAGGATAATGGCAACCGTCGTGATCGCTTCGAAATAGAGAATGGTTTTCGCACCGATTCGCCCGAGCTGTTTGGCATCGCCCACGCCCGCAATGCCTACCACCAGCGTAGAGATTACAATCGGCACGACAATCATTTTGATCAGATGAATAAAGATATCACCTGCCGGAGAGAGAAGATTAGCGATAAGCCATGCGCGCTCGTCGCTTTGATAATGCAGAACGCTTCCCAGCGCGATACCCAGCACCAGCGCCAGCAGTATCTGCCAGGCAAGGCTGACCTTTGGTTGTTTCATAACGATTTTATTCCTCAATAAAACGCCATTCCCATATTAGAGCCGATGAGAACGTCACAAACGTAAAAGGGGTATGACAATTGTCGGGGTTTACGAGGGGCTTATTCAGCGGCAGTATGAGTATCATTTGTACGCTATGCTGCGCAACCCTGGATTTTTAGAGATATTCATTCAAAATGCGCGGGCAAACAGAAATTTAGTCCCATCACTGACTATAACTTATTGTTATAAAATATATTTACTCATTCCTTTTTCAAATAACTCTTGCCGTGAATTATTTCTCTTTGATGACTCGTTTGATTAATTTTCAGGCGGTTTAATTAATGCGTGATCTGTCGCCCAAAAAGTAAACAAAGCTGCCAAAGCCCCTACAATTAACGTTTGCGTGACATATTATTAACATCCTCAAGGAGAAAAAAAGCTATGACACAACTACACAAACACGCCATTCCCGCAAATATTGCGGAACACTGCCTGATAAACCCGGAGCAATACTTATCCATGTACCAGCAGTCGGTGCACGATCCCGACGCGTTTTGGGGTGAACAAGGGAAAATCCTCGACTGGATCAAGCCCTACCAGAAGGTGAAAAACACCTCCTTCGCGCCGGGAAACGTCTCTATCCGCTGGTATGAAGACGGCACGCTGAATCTGGCGGCCAACTGCCTGGATCGTCATCTGAAGGAGCGCGGCGACCAGACGGCGATTATCTGGGAGGGCGATGATGCTACCCAGAGCAAAACCATTACTTACCGCGAGCTGCATCGCGACGTCTGCCGTTTTGCCAATACCCTGGTTGAACTGGGTATAAAGAAAGGCGATGTGGTGGCTATCTATATGCCGATGGTGCCGGAAGCTGCCGTAGCGATGCTGGCCTGCGCGCGTATTGGCGCGGTGCATTCCGTTATCTTCGGCGGATTCTCGCCGGAAGCCGTTGCCGGGCGCATCATTGATTCCAGCTCTCGCCTCGTCATTACCGCCGACGAAGGTATTCGCGCCGGGCGCGCTATTCCGCTGAAGAAAAACGTTGATGACGCGCTGAAAAACCCCAACGTGAAGACCGTTGAGCATGTCATTGTCCTGAAGCGCACTGGCGCAAACGTTGAGTGGCATGAGGGCCGTGACCTGTGGTGGAACGAGCTGGTCGAGAAGGCCAGCGCTCACCATCAGCCTGTGGAAATGCATGCCGAAGATCCACTCTTCATCCTTTATACCTCCGGTTCAACCGGCAAGCCGAAAGGCGTAGTCCACACCACGGGCGGCTATCTGGTCTATGCCGCAACCACCTTTAAGTACGTTTTTGATTACCATCCGGGCGATGTCTACTGGTGTACCGCAGACGTGGGCTGGGTGACCGGCCACAGCTATCTGCTGTATGGCCCGCTGGCCTGCGGCGCCGTCACTCTGATGTTCGAAGGCGTGCCAAACTGGCCTGCCCCGAATCGTATGGCGCAGGTGGTGGATAAACACAAAGTGAACATCCTCTACACCGCGCCTACGGCCATTCGCGCTTTGATGGCCGAAGGCGATAAAGCGATTGCGGATACCGACCGCTCTTCACTGCGTATTCTCGGCTCCGTTGGCGAACCGATTAACCCGGAAGCGTGGGAGTGGTACTGGAAGCATATCGGTAACGAGAAATGTCCGGTGATAGATACCTGGTGGCAGACTGAAACGGGCGGCTTCATGATCACCCCGCTCCCCGGCGCAACCGAGCTGAAGGCCGGCTCCGCCTCGCGTCCGTTCTTTGGCGTCCAGCCCGCGCTGGTAGATAACGAAGGCAACCCGCAACAGGGCGCAACCGACGGAAATCTGGTTATTACCGACTCCTGGCCGGGCCAGGCGCGCACCCTGTTCGGCGATCATGAACGCTTCGAACAGACCTACTTCTCGACCTTCAAAAATATGTACTTCAGCGGCGATGGCGCACGTCGTGATGAAGACGGCTACTACTGGATAACCGGCCGTGTGGATGATGTGCTGAACGTCTCCGGACACCGTTTAGGCACCGCCGAGATTGAGTCGGCGCTTGTCTCACATCCGAAAATTGCCGAAGCCGCGGTGGTGGGCATTCCTCACAATATTAAAGGCCAGGCGATTTATGCTTACGTCACGCTGAATCACGGTGAAGAGCCGACGCCGGAGCTGTATGCCGAAGTGCGTAACTGGGTGCGAAAAGAGATCGGCCCGCTTGCCACGCCGGACATCCTGCACTGGACCGACTCGCTGCCGAAAACCCGCTCCGGCAAGATTATGCGTCGCATTCTGCGCAAAATCGCCGCCGGGGATACCAGCAACTTTGGCGATACCTCGACCCTTGCCGATCCTGGCGTAGTCGAAAAACTGCTGGAAGAGAAACAAGCACTTACGATGCCTTCATAACCATTCTCGGCCCTGTTTACCCCTCTCCTTCCGGAGAGGGAACTATAAAAACCACAACCTCACCTCTGGAGACTCTGTGATGAATGAACTCATTTATCAACGGATAGAAGACAGCGCGCATTTCAGGGAGCTGGTCGAAAAACGGCAACGGTTTGCCATTATTTTATCGATTATCATGCTGGTGATTTACGTCGGCTTTATTATGCTGATTGCCTTCGCGCCAGGCTGGCTGGGCACGCCTTTGCACGCGGGCACCAGCGTCACGCGCGGCATACCGATAGGCGTTGGCGTAATCGTTATTTCCTTTGTGCTTACCGCCGTTTATGTCTGGCGAGCCAACGGCGAATTTGACCGGCTGACCCACGCCATGCTGCGCGAGGTAAACGCATCATGAAACGTTTTCTGACCGCACTTACGGCACCTCTGCTTGCCTTGCCCGCCATGGCGCTGGCTGCTGACGCCATTACCGGCGATGTACAGCGCCAGCCGACCAACTGGCAAGCGATAATCATGTTCGTCATCTTCGTTGCCATGACGCTCTACATTACCTGGTGGGCTTCGAAACGCACCCGTTCGCGTAGCGATTACTACACCGCCGGCGGCAACATTACCGGCTTCCAGAACGGGCTGGCGATTTCGGGCGACTTTATGTCGGCGGCGTCCTTCCTCGGGATTTCCGCGCTGGTCTATACCTCCGGATATGACGGCCTGATTTACTCGCTCGGCTTCCTGGTGGGCTGGCCAATCATCCTGTTCCTGATTGCCGAACGCCTGCGCAACCTTGGGCGCTATACCTTTGCGGACGTCGCCTCTTACCGTCTGAAACAGGGGCCGATTCGTATTCTGTCCGCCTGCGGTTCGTTAGTCGTTGTGGCGCTGTATCTCATCGCACAGATGGTGGGCGCAGGGAAACTGATCGAGCTGCTGTTCGGCCTGAATTACCACGTTGCGGTGGTGCTGGTCGGCGTGCTGATGGTGATGTACGTGCTGTTCGGCGGCATGCTCGCCACCACCTGGGTGCAGATCATCAAAGCCGTGCTGCTGCTGTTCGGCGCAAGCTTCATGGCCTTTATGGTGATGAAGCACGTCGGCTTCAGCTTCAGTAACCTGTTCAGCGAAGCCATGGCGGTTCACCCGAAAGGCGCGGCCATTATGAGCCCTGGCGGACTGGTGAAAGATCCGATTTCAGCGCTGTCGCTTGGTCTGGGGCTGATGTTTGGTACCGCAGGCTTACCGCATATCCTGATGCGCTTCTTTACGGTCAGCGATGCCCGCGAAGCCCGTAAGAGCGTGCTCTACGCCACCGGTTTTATGGGCTATTTCTATATCCTGACCTTTATCATCGGCTTTGGCGCCATCATGCTGGTCGGCGCTAATCCGGCGTTTAAAGATGCGGCTGGTGCGCTGATTGGCGGTAACAACATGGCGGCGGTTCACCTCGCTAACGCCGTGGGCGGCAACCTGTTCCTGGGCTTTATCTCCGCCGTCGCCTTCGCCACGATTCTGGCGGTGGTGGCTGGCTTAACGCTGGCTGGCGCCTCTGCGGTCTCGCACGATTTGTATGCCAACGTGTTCCGCAAAGGGGCTTCCGAACGCGATGAGATCCGCGTGTCGAAAATCACCGTGCTGATTCTGGGCGTGGTGGCAATCGGGCTGGGCATTTTGTTTGAGAAACAGAATATCGCCTTCATGGTTGGCCTGGCGTTCTCCATCGCGGCAAGCTGTAACTTCCCGATTATTCTGCTGTCGATGTACTGGTCGAAACTGACCACTCGCGGCGCGATGATCGGCGGCTGGCTTGGCCTGCTGACGGCGGTGATACTGATGATCCTCGGCCCGACGGTCTGGGTACAGGTTCTGGGTCACGCAACGGCTGTCTTCCCGTATGAGTACCCGGCGCTGTTCTCTATTCTGGTGGCGTTTGTGGGTATCTGGGTGTTCTCGATTACCGATAACAGTCCGGAAGGCAATCTTGAACGTGAGAAGTTCCGTGCCCAGTTTATCCGCTCCCAGACCGGGATCGGCATTGAACAAGGACGCGCGCACTAAGCACTCCTCCCCGGCTATTCGGCCGGGGATCACATTTTTCTCCCGCTACGCTATCAATCTTATCTCCGGGCGCTACATTAGCTTAATAATGAAACGGTGTTTTATTAATGCATGAGCGAGGATGAGATGAAGAAGTATGCCCTGGTCGGAACCGGTGGACGCGCCGGACTTTACATCGAAGCAATCAGCGGGAAGTGGAAGGACAATGCGCGCCTGGTCGCCTTTTGCGATACCAATCAGACACGCATGAACTATGCCAATAAGCTACTGAGCCAGGCCGGAGCGCAGACGGTATCGACCTGGAAAGCCGAAAGCTTCGGGACAATGATCCACGAAACGCGTCCGGATATTATCATTGTGACCACCATGGATCGCACGCATGATGATTATATTGTGCAGGCGCTCCACGCGGGCTGCGATGTGATTACCGAAAAGCCGATGACCATCGACGAACCGCGCGCCTTGCGCATTCTCGACGCTATTGAGCAAACGGGTCGCCAGGTACGCGTAGCCTTTAACTACCGGTACGCGCCGCACCACAGCAAAATCCGTGAACTGCTGATGAATAACGCCATTGGAGAGGTCTTTTCAGTCCATTTTGAATGGCTGCTTAATACCGAACACGGCGCGGACTATTTCCGCCGCTGGCACAGGGAGAAGCGCAACAGCGGCGGCCTGCTGGTGCATAAGTCCACCCACCATTTTGACCTGATGAATTTCTGGCTGGGAAGCTATCCGCAGAGGGTCTACGCCGAAGGCGGCCTGCGTTTCTACGGAAAAGAGAATGCGGAAAAGCGCGGGATCTCGCATTTTTATCCACGAGCCCACGGCTATGCTGCGGCGAAAGACGATCCGTTTGCCCTGCATATGGAAGAGAATGCCCAGCTTAAGGCGCTTTATCTCGACGCGGAGCATGAGGACAACTATTTCCGGGATCGCAACGTGTTCAGCGACGGCATTAACATCGAGGACACCCTGTCCGTACTGGTGAAGTATCAAAACCAGGTGCAGCTGACCTATTCCCTGAATGCCTATCTGCCGTGGGAAGGATTAAACGTGGTCTTCAACGGCAGCCGTGGTCGGCTGGAGATGAAGCTGGTGGAAACCTCCTACGTCAACGCGGGCGGGCAGCGCGATAACGAAGGCAGCCTGGAAAGCTGCGATATTACGGTCTTCCCGATTTTTGCCGAACCGTACAAAGCTGATTTCACCGTGGGAGAAGGCGGACACGGCGGAGGAGATAACGCCATGCTGGCAGATTTGTTTGGCGAACCGGGTGACGATCCGCTGAAACGGGCCGCCGACCATCGGGCTGGCGCCATGTCGATTCTGACAGGCATCGCCGGGAATATCTCTATGTAGCAGCAGCGGCCCGTATGGTTTAAAGAGTTTGAGCTGGTTACGCGGCTGAAAAATCTCGTCGGGTGAAGTTTTACCCGCCTGACCGGCAAAACGTTGCGCAACCCCGAAGATGAGCTGGGTTGTACGCTGCAAAGAGTTCTGGTCGATGATGGATGAATAAAGGCGGTGAATGAAGCGGTCCGCTTACCCACCCTGCAGGCGCGATTCGCAGGGCGGATAAGCGCAGCGTCAGCCGCCGGTTAATGCTTCTCGATAAGCAATGCTTCCAGCAGGTCAAGATCGTGCAGCAGCTTTTGCAGCGTCTCGTTGCTGATTTTTTGCGTGGCGCGCAGGTGGTACAGCTCAGCGCGCTCGGAGCGTAGCGCGGCAAGACGGAAGCGGCGTTCCAGATTTTCTTCCAGCTCGCTGTTTTCCACGTCGTTTCGCCCGTCCGCCCGGCGGCGCAGGTTGCCGATAACGCGCGAACTCACCTCGGTAAGCAGCTGATCGTCAATATTTTCTTTGGTGTCTGCCGCCAGGCGCTCTTCCATTTTCTGTATCGCGACAATGGCGACTTCGGCCGTGGCGGAGCGGGCCAGACGCTCCTCTTTGCGAGCTGCGGATTTATCCGCCAGTTCGACATTTTTCAGCAGGACGGGCAGCATAATCACCCCGGCGAAGAGCGAGAACAGGATCACACCGGCGGAGAGGAATATCAGCTCATAACGCGCCGGGAACGGCGTACCATCGCCAAGCAACAGCGGAATCGACAGCACGCCAGCAAGGGTAATCGCCCCGCGCACGCCGGCAAAAGCGGCAACCGCCAGTTCACGCGTGGTGAAGGAGCCAAACTCCAGCGGATGCTTTTTCATAAAGCGCAGGCTGAGGCGCTTCATGGACCACAGCCACAGGAACCGCACGCCAATTAAGGCGACATAAATCAAAACGATATCCAGGAAGAGCATCCACAGTTCTACGTTTGGATCGGCATTCGCGGCGGTAATAGAGGTTTCCAGAATGCCCGGCAGCTGCAGGCCTAACAGCAGGAAAACCATGCCGTTGAAGACAAACTCCAGCATGGCCCAGACGCTGTTAGCGCGCAGGCGCATGGCCAGCGGCGCGCTGCGCAGCACGCCAGAGCGGGTGATGGTCATCCCTGCGGCAACGGCCGCCAGGATGCCCGAAACGCCAATATGTTCGGCAATCAGATAAGAAGCGAAAGGCAGCAGCAGCAGCAGCAAAGTCTGCGTCGCGGGCTCATCGCCGCTCCAGCGGCTCATCAGGCGCAGCGACTTGCCGTACAGCCAGCTCACCGCGATGCCCGCAAGCAAACCGCCGATTGCCACTTTCAGGAATTCAATCGTCGCCCCGCCGACGGTAAAGACCATCGCGCCGACCGCTACCGCTACCGCCATTTTCAGCGATACCAGACCGGACGCGTCGTTCATTAACGCCTCGCCCTGCAAAATCCCCATGATTTTCTTCGGAATGCGCCCTTCGCCGACGATGCCGGAAAGCGCCACGGCATCGGTCGGCGACAGCACGGCCGCCAGCGCAAACGCAGGTACCAGCGGGATCCCCGGCACCATGTAGTAAATCAGGAAGCCGATGCCCACGATGGTAACCAGCACCAGAACCAGCGCAAGGCCGATGATTTCCCTGCCGTGGTTCAAAAATTCATTGGTAGGCGTCTTCCAGCCGTCCGCAAACAGCAGCGGCGGGATAAACAGCACGAGGAATAGTTCAGGATCAAACTCAACGTGTAAGCCGAAGTGCGGCCACGCAAGCAGCGCGCCTATGGCGATTTGCATTAACGGCAGCGGGATCTGGAAAGGCAGCATGCGCGTTGCCACTCCAGATAAGGAGACCACGAGAGTCATAATGAGAATAGTGAAGAAGATTTCCATACTTTCCTTAGTCGCGGTGTGTGGTGAAACCCTTTTTGCAGGCTGTTGTTCTAATAATAAAACAACTTTCTACACCGAAATGAAACAGGAAATACCTGGAAAAAAATAAGATGCGGGCCGCGCAAGATCCGGCCCGCAGAAGAAAAATCTTAAATTGCCCAGCCGCCCGCATAGAACACGACCAGAGCGACAGCGATAACAACGGTGCCGACGTTCAGCCTGCGCCACTCGCCGGAAACGATGCGGCCAATCACCAGCGAGGCAAAGCCGATCATAATGCCGGTAACGATGTTGCAGGTCAGGACGATAAACACGGCGGTGATCAGGCCCGCCATGGCATCGACGAAATCAGCGAAGTCAATTTTCGCCACGTTGCTTAGCATCAGCAGACCAACGTACATCAGCGCCGGAGCGGTTGCGTACGCGGGAACCAGATATGACAACGGGGCCAGGAACAGAATCAGCAGGAACAGCACGCCAACGGTAATAGCCGTCAGGCCTGTTTTACCGCCTGCCGCAGTACCGGCTGCGGATTCAATATAAACCGCCGCAGGAGCCGCCCCCACAAAGCCTGAGAACACGCTGCTCAGTGAGTCGGTGGTCAGCGCTTTGCCGCCGTCGATGATTTGCCCGTCTTTATCCAGCAGGTTTGCCTGACCGGCAACCGCGCGAATAGTGCCGGTGGCGTCGAACACCGCCGTCATTACCAGCGCCAGCACGCTTGGCAGAACGACTGGGTTGAGCGCGCCCATAATATCCAGGCTGCCAATCAGCGAGTTACCCGCATCGTCTTTTAGCGAGGGCATGGCGAAAATGCCGGAGAAGTGCACGGAAGGGTCGAAGATCAAACCGACAACGGAAATGCCGATGATAGTGAGCAGAATACCGCCCGGTACTTTCAGCTTTTCCAGACCGATAATGACCGCAAGACCAATCAGCGACATGATGACCGGGAAGCTGGCGAAATGCCCAAGCGCAACCGGCAAACCATCAAGCGGGTTTTTAATAACCAGACCGACGCCGTTTGCGGCAATCAGCAGCAGGAACAGGCCGATGCCAATGCCCGTGCCGTGCGCAACGCCCATCGGCAGGTTGCGTAAAATCCAGCTGCGGATGCCGGTAGCGGAAATGATGGTAAACAGCACGCCCATCAGGAACACCGCGCCTAAAGCGACAGGCACGCTAATGTGCTGGCCGAGCACCAGGCTGAACGCGGTAAAGGCGGTCAGCGAGATGGCGCAGCCGATAGCCAGCGGCAGATTCGCCCACAGGCCCATAACCAGAGAACCCACGCCCGCCACCAGGCAGGTCGCCACAAAGACCGCCGCAGGCGGGAAGCCCGCTTTACCCAGCATGCCGGGCACAACGATGACGGAATAAACCATCGCAAGGAAGGTGGTTAAACCGGCCACGACTTCCTGACGGACGGTACTGCCACGTGCAGATATTTTGAACCAGGCGTCAAGACCGCCGGTCGCACGCGGTGAAGGAGTAGACATAGTGAAAAATCCCCTGAGATTTTTATGATTACGTTATTACACCCGGTGGACATCCCGCTGCCGATTAAACGTCTTATCCCTGTGCTGAGATTGCGACAAAAAAGGGCGTCGCAAAAAAGCAAACGTTTAACTCCGCGTGTAAAAACTGTGCGTCAAAATGAAGGCAAACGATTATCCGGCCTTCTGAAGGGCTTTTTCAACCAAACTTTGCCGCTTTTTGCCGAAAACCACGCTGGCTGATGAAATAATCACCGCGCCATGCGCAAACGTTATCGTTAATGCGCAATTTCGCAACAATGCTGCAAAATGCCGGTAATGCAACTTGCTAACTCATACGATCTTTGGATGGATTAGCCACCGGGAATGTCGAATGGCCCGCCCTGTTGGATCGCTCTTTGCCAGGCCGGGCGCATTTGCGCATTTTTCATCCACCTCTGGAGATTTGGCAGGTCGTTAACACCGCCGCGTGCGAGCAAAGCAATCAGCGGGAAGCTCATCTGAATATCCGCTGCGCTAAACGCCTGCCCGGCAAACCAGGGCGTTTTGCCAAGATGATCTTCGATAAATCGCGCGTGGGTGGCCAGCTGTTTACTGAGATAGGCTTTCTGCACGCCCTGCCCTAAAGCTTTGCCAACGGGTCGCAGCAGCCAGGGCACCGGCGCTTTGCCCAGCCGGCCAAATACCAGCTTCATCATCAACAGCGGCATCAGCGACCCTTCGGCATAGTGCAGCCAGAAACGGTACTGAAGCTTATCCTGCGCGGCTATCGGCTTTAAACGGCTTTCGGTATCGTAAGTTTCCTGCAGGTACTCAAGGATTGCGCCAGATTCAGCGATGATATTGCCGTTATCTTCCAGCACGGGGGATTTGCCTAACGGATGCACTTTTTTAAGCGCTGCAGGCGCCAGCATGGTGGGTTCGCGCTGGTAGCGTACGATCTGATAGGGCAGCTCAAGCTCTTCAAGCATCCACAGCACGCGCTGGGAACGGGAGTTGTTCAGGTGATGAACGATAATCATGGGCTAACCTTTTGTTTTTGCAGACAGGTTAACTATAGATAGCACAGGCTGGACTGAGAGAAAAACAATTGCTCAAAAAAGATACAGTTTTAGTTGAAAGCTATAAAACCGGATCTACACTTAAGGTGTCAGCGCAATCCGGAACCTCCTGAGAATCTGTAATTGAGGGACGCTGATGTCGGGGGAAACCCTCCTTGCGAAAAGCGGGATAGAGCGAAAGACAAAGACCGGGAACAAACTAAAGCGCCGAAGTCGGGCGCTTTAGTTTTTTACTCTTCCAGCAGGCGGGCGCCGGTTCCCTCTTCGCCCAGCCTGTCGCCAGGGTTACGCAACGGGCAATCCGCACCGGACAGACAACCGCAGCCGATGCAGCCATCCAGCTCATCTCTTAATGCCGTCAGCGTATGAATGCGCCGGTCCAGCTCCTCACGCCAGAGCGATGAGAGCCTTTTCCAGTCGTTTTTATTGATGGATTGTCCGTTCGGCAGCACGCCAAACGCATCGCCAATGGTTGCCAGAGGAATACCGATACGCTGCGCTATCTTGATGATGGCGACCGTTCGCAGCACGTCACGCGTATAGCGCCGCTGGTTGCCGCTATTACGCACGCTTTTTATTAAGCCCTTACTTTCGTAAAAATGCAGCGCCGAAACCGCCACGCCGCTGCGCTTCGCCACCTCGCCCGGAGAGAGTAAGGTTTTAAATCGGGGTGTTTTCTTTTCCAAAATGCTCTTTACCTCAAGTTAACTTGAGGAATTATACTCTCCGGCAACAAAACCTGCTAATCGAATACGTTGAGTAAGGACAGCCCATGGCACACCAGGACATCATTTATACGTTGACTGAATGGATTGATGAGCACATCGACCAGCCGCTGAATATTGACGTGGTGGCGAAAAAGTCTGGTTATTCAAAATGGTATCTGCAAAGAATGTTCCGCACCGTAATGCGCCAGACGCTGGGTGAATACATTCGTCAGCGTCGGCTGTTGCTCGCGGCTAAAGAGCTGCGCGCTACCCGCCGCCCTATTTTTGATATCGCGATGGATTACGGCTACGTGTCGCAACAAACGTTTTCCCGGGTATTCCGCCGCGAGTTTGACCGCACGCCGACCGACTACCGCCATCACGCCTGAGCTAACCGGCAAATACGATGTCGTTACCGCCGCCTGGTCGATACAGCCAGGCGATAAACTCCTGCGGCGGTAAGGCTTTTGCGAAGTACCAGCCCTGGCAGTATTGCACGCCGCGCGCCTGAAGCCAGGCGACCTGCTCCCGGGTCTCTACCCCTTCGGCGACGGTCTTAAGGTTCAGGCTGCGCGCCATTTCAATAATATGTTCAGCGATGAGATAACAGGCCCGATCGGTGGTGAGATTATCGATAAAGGATTTATCTAATTTAAGAATATCCACATTCAGGAACCGCAGGTTGTGCAAATTAGCATAACCGGTGCCGAAGTCATCAATAGCGATTTCAAAACCCGCCTGGCGGAAAGCCTGAATAACCGGGCGGGTTTTCGGTACATCAATAAAACCTCTTTCTGTCACTTCGACTTTTATTTGATCGGCATTGACCGCGTGTTTTTTAATTTTTTCTGCAAGCATTGCCACGAGTCGGGGACAATGGAAATCGGTCGGCGATAAATTAATGGAAATATAAAGATCGGGATGATCTGCCAAAAATCCGCCAAAATCATTAAAGACCGCGTTAATCACATAATCGGAGATTTTCTGAATCAGACCTTCGGCTTCAGCGAGCGGAATGAAGCTGCCGGGGCTAATCCACTGGCCGCTATAGTTTACCCAACGAAGCAGCGCTTCGGCGCCTACACACCTTCCGCTCTGGATATCAATAATCGGCTGGTAATGTAATTTTAACTGGTTCTTTTCAAGGGCGCGCAGCAGCATGCGTCGTGGTGAATTCAACTGCTGACGGGAGCGAGACCACATCAGCAGTATAATGATGCTGCAGATAATCCCTAACGGTACGGTAAGCGTCAGCTGATGATACCACTCTTTATTAAAGCGCTCTTCCGAGGTAGAGACAATAACAGCAATTGGCCTGCGCTGTGATTTCAGGATTGTATAAACCCGATCTTCATCAGTAAAATAATTATCGTCTTCCGTAATAAAATCGTGCAGGCGCCTGGTATTAAGCTGCTCGCTTAGCGAAAAAAACGCTTTCGTTACAGTATCATATGCGCCATAAGCCAGACTATGGTCAGCTGTCATCACATCGGCATATGTGCGAGGGTTTACCACCACAACAATATTGCCCTGCTGCATGTACGTCATTTTATGACCGATATAAAAAGGCGTATCCAGGTAATAGTATATTGAAATATCAGGTTGCCGGGTGTAACTGGCTACGGGTGCTGAAAAGGGAACGGAAGGTTTATAAACCGTGGAGCACATAAATTGATTTCCACGGGCATAGATCAGATCTTCGACATACAGTTTACTGCGTGCGATATCCAGTAATTTCAGCATATGTTCAGGGCTACAGAGCGGGCCCGTATACCGCTGCGCTTCATGCTGTGCCGCGTCAACGTGCTGAATGACGATCTCTGTCTTTTCGATCACTAATTGCGCAAAAGAGCGAAGATGCTGCTGCGTCTCGCTGGAGGCGCGAACATGAGCAAAATATACCGCTAACAGGATGGGCAAACATACCGTCAGCATAAAACCAGAAGTACGTAAAATACGCAGATAAATCCGTTCTGTCATGGTAGTCACATGTCCCTGATATTACCGCCCGTTGTCGTTTAACTGGAACAAACCTGCAAGCCGCCGGTTACGTTGCATGAATAATCATACATTAGCAATAGTCTTTTTATTCTTAACGGCAAAGCATAGATGAAAATAAAAAAAGCTGGAAAAAAAACCAGCGGTTCATGACGCCATATTTAATATGGCAGTGGAGATATGTTTATTATCTTAATTTAAATAGCAGAGAATAATTCGTTAAGTAAAATCGCGGCGCGCATAAACATTAACAACGGCAAGGCTGAAAAGTGACGCCTCCTGACGCAACGCGCACTTCTGCTCTCTTGCGAGCCATCCCAGGGGCGGGGAAATGCGCAAAAAACGGACCGCGCATCTGGCGATTAAAAAGACAACTGTGATAAACTTCACAAACTTTATGCAACAAAGATTTTTTTACATTTTTGTAAACACTTATCTTCCCGGCGGCTTCCGCATCGTCGCTTGTCGCACCTGTTTTTTGTAGCGAGCCGTTATGCCTGATAAGTTGCCTTAAGAGGAATGGTTTCATGACTACAATCACCACCGGCGTGCTGCTGATGCGCTGGCCGTTATTTAGCGCGGTACTGATGTTTCTTGCCAGCACGTTAAATATTCAGTTTCGTAAATCTGACTACGCTTTTCTGGCGGTGGTGAGCAGCGGGCTGGGGATCGCCGCCGCGCTGTGGTTCGCAACCGGGCTGTTAGGCCTGACGGCTTCCGACTTCGCCGTGATGTGGAGCTCCTTTAAAGAGATGATGGTCGAAATCTCAAGCCACGCTCCGCCAGAATGGCCGATGGTCATTACCTGAGTGGCAAGGCGTCAAAGAGGTATATAAACAAAAACCCCGCCGAATAAACAGCGGGGATTTTTTGATGCCTTAAGCGACGTTTTTATTCTGAACGGGATCAGAACGGAATATCGTCGTCAAAATCCATCGGTGGTTCATTATTAGACGGCGCCGGTGCGCTCTGCTGCTGCGGGCGAGACTGCGCGCCGCCGCTGAACTGATTGCCGCCCTGCGGCTGCTGAGGTTGACCCCAGCCACCCTGCTGCTGCCCGCCGTTACCGCCACCAGCCGGTGCGCCTGCACCGCCGCCCGCACGGCCGCCCAGCATCTGCATGGTGCCGCCCACGTTCACCACGACTTCGGTGGTGTATTTTTCCACGCCAGCCTGGTCGGTCCATTTGCGCGTTTGCAGTGCGCCTTCGATATAAACCTGGGAGCCTTTACGCAGGTATTCACCTGCCACTTCCGCCAGTTTGCCAAACAGCACAACGCGGTGCCATTCAGTTTTCTCTTTGGTTTCGCCGGTTTGCTTGTCGCGCCAGGACTCTGACGTGGCCAGGGTAATGTTGGCAACAGCGCCACCATTTGGCATGTAGCGTACTTCCGGGTCCTGACCCAGATTCCCGACGAGAATCACCTTGTTTACGCCTCTGCTGGCCATGATCGTGTCTCCTGAAACGTTTTATGAATAGTGTAAACCCTCGATTCTACCATGCCACCCCCAATGTTTATAGCTGCGGGATCTATTCCAGAATCTCGGCGCATTATACATTATTGCATTAAAACACTGGATATCCATTCAGGTTTTATTGTGTCATAATTAGCCGTTTACGATCGCCGGTAGCATCATGCGGCCGGGCAAAAGCGTTTAATCCGGGAAAGGTGAATGGATAAGATCGAAGTTCGGGGCGCCCGCACCCACAATCTCAAGAATATCAATCTCGTTATCCCTCGCGACAAACTTATTGTCGTGACCGGGCTTTCGGGTTCTGGCAAATCCTCACTGGCTTTCGACACCTTATACGCTGAGGGGCAACGTCGTTACGTTGAGTCTCTCTCCGCCTATGCGCGTCAGTTCCTGTCATTGATGGAAAAGCCGGATGTTGACCACATCGAAGGGCTGTCGCCTGCGATTTCTATCGAACAGAAATCCACGTCGCATAACCCGCGATCTACCGTCGGCACCATTACTGAAATCCACGATTACCTGCGTCTGCTGTATGCACGCGTGGGCGAGCCCCGCTGCCCGGACCATAATGTTCCGCTGGCGGCGCAAACCGTCAGCCAGATGGTGGATAACGTGCTGGCCCAGCCGGAAGGCCGCCGCCTGATGCTGCTTGCGCCCATCATCAAAGACCGCAAAGGCGAGCACGCCAAAACGCTGGAAAACCTCGCAAGCCAGGGTTATATCCGCGCCCGTATCGACGGCGAGGTGTGCGATCTTTCCGATCCGCCAAAGCTTGAGCTACAGAAAAAACATACCATTGAAGTGGTCGTCGACCGTTTCAAAGTGCGCGAAGATATCGGCCAGCGTCTGGCAGAATCTTTTGAAACCGCCCTTGAGCTATCCGGCGGTTCCGCTGTGGTGGCCGATATGGACGACGAAAAAGCCGAAGAGCTGCTGTTCTCCGCCAACTTCGCCTGCCCGATTTGCGGCTACAGCATGCGCGAATTAGAACCGCGCCTGTTCTCGTTCAACAACCCGGCTGGCGCATGCCCAACCTGCGACGGCCTGGGCGTACAGCAGTATTTCGACCCGGATCGCGTGGTGCAAAATGGCGAGCTGTCGCTTGCCGGCGGCGCAATCCGCGGCTGGGATCGCCGTAATTTCTACTACTTCACCATGCTGCGCTCCCTCGCCGAGCACTATAAATTCGACGTGGAAACCCCCTGGGATGAACTGAGCGCTTCGGTGAAAAACGTCGTGCTGAACGGCTCCGGCAAGGAGACCGTCGAATTTAAATACATGAACGACCGCGGCGATACCTCCGTGCGCCGCCATCCGTTCGAAGGCGTGCTGCACAATATGGAACGCCGCTATAAAGAGACAGAATCCTCTGCGGTCCGCGAAGAGCTGGCGAAGTTCATCAGCAACCGTCCGTGCGCCAGCTGTGAAGGCACTCGTCTGCGTCGCGAAGCTCGCCATGTGTTTGTCGAGGATACCCCGCTGCCGACGATTTCCGATATGAGCATCGGCCATGCGATGGAATTCTTCCACAACATGAAGCTCAGCGGTCAGCGTGCGCAGATCGCGGAAAAAGTGCTTAAAGAGATCGGCGACCGCCTGAAATTCCTCGTCAACGTAGGCCTGAATTACCTTTCGCTCTCCCGCTCAGCGGAAACGCTCTCCGGCGGTGAGGCCCAGCGTATCCGTCTGGCAAGCCAGATCGGGGCCGGGCTGGTCGGCGTGATGTACGTGCTGGATGAACCGTCCATCGGCCTGCACCAGCGCGATAACGAACGCCTGCTCGAAACGCTGATCCACCTGCGCAATCTCGGCAATACCGTGATTGTGGTCGAGCACGACGAAGACGCCATTCGCGCCGCCGACCATATCATCGATATCGGCCCGGGCGCCGGCGTACACGGCGGCCAGGTCGTTGCCGAAGGCACCATGCAGGACATTATGGCCGTGCCGGAATCCCTGACCGGCCAGTACCTGAGCGGCAAACGTGAAATTGCCGTCCCCAAAAACCGCGTGCCCGCCGATCCGGAAAAAGTGCTGAAGCTGGTGGGGGCGAGAGGCAACAACCTCAAAGACGTTACGCTGACGCTGCCGGTAGGCCTGTTCACCTGTATCACCGGCGTTTCCGGCTCGGGTAAATCGACGCTGATTAACGATACGCTGTTCCCGATCGCCCAGCGCCAGCTCAACGGCGCCACCATTGCGGAACCGGCAGCCTATCGCGATGTGCACGGCCTGGAGCACTTCGATAAGGTTATTGATATTGACCAGAGCCCGATTGGCCGTACCCCGCGCTCCAACCCGGCGACCTATACCGGCGTGTTTACGCCGGTACGCGAGCTGTTCGCCGGCGTGCCGGAGTCCCGAGCCCGCGGCTATACGCCGGGCCGCTTCAGCTTTAACGTGCGTGGCGGGCGCTGTGAGGCCTGTCAGGGCGATGGCGTGATCAAAGTGGAAATGCACTTCCTGCCGGATATCTACGTGCCGTGCGACCAGTGCAGAGGCAAGCGCTATAACCGCGAAACGCTGGAAATTAAGTACAAAGGCAAGAGCATCCATGAAGTGCTGGATATGACTATTGAAGACGCGCGCGCGTTCTTTGATGCCGTACCGGCGCTGGCGCGTAAGCTGCAAACGTTAATCGACGTCGGCCTGTCTTACATCCGCCTGGGCCAGTCAGCGACAACGCTGTCCGGCGGTGAAGCGCAGCGTGTGAAGCTGGCGCGCGAGCTTTCCAAGCGCGGCACCGGGCAAACGCTTTATATTCTCGACGAGCCGACAACCGGTTTGCACTTCGCGGATATTCAGCAGCTGCTTGAGGTGCTGCATCAGCTCAGGGATCAGGGTAATACCATTGTGGTTATCGAACATAATCTGGACGTGGTAAAAACCGCGGACTGGATTGTCGATCTCGGTCCGGAAGGCGGCAGCGGCGGCGGTGAAATTCTCGTCTCCGGCACGCCGGAAACGGTTGCTACCTGCGAAGCGTCTCATACTGCACGCTTCCTCAAGCCGTTGCTGAAGTAATCAGTCTGAAAGCTGCTGCCTGGTCTGTTCGGGCAGCAGCGATAGCGCCTGCTGATACGACGCGTCCACCAGATAATAAATCTGCGAATCCGGCAGCGTTCCATCCAGATAAACCGTGCTCCAGTGCGCCTTATTCAAATGCGCGCTGGGGAAAACGTCTTTATGGCTTTCCCGCAGCAAATCCGCAAGTTCCGGACTCGCTTTTAACGACACCGCCGGACGCGCCTCTACGTCATGCACCATGGCGTAAAGCACATCCGCCACTTTAATTTGCGTGGCCTTCCAGTCGCTATGAACGCTCTGTTCGGCGCCCGGTTTATTCATACAGTATTGCAATAGCTCCGAATTGGTCATTTTTATTCCCCTTGTAGCGTCGCAATAATTTTGCGGGAACCGCCGTGAATACGATGCTCTCCCAGCCAGATACCCTGCCAGGTGCCAAGCTGTACCTGTCCGCGATGGACGGGCAGCAGTAATGACACGCCCAGCAATGATGACTTGATATGTGAAGGCATGTCGTCCGGGCCTTCATAATCATGTTCATAGTCGGCATTGTCCGGCACGGTTTTCAGAAAGTGCCTTTCCATGTCCTGACGCACGGTCGGGTCACAGTTTTCATTCAGGGTCAGGGAGGCGGAAGTATGCTGGAGCAGAAGATGCAGCAGTCCGGTTTGCACCTCAGAAAGCCGGAACAATTGCCCAAGGAGTTCATCCGTAATGAGATGAAACCCACGAGATTTGGCTTTTAAAGTGAGAGTCTGTTGAAACCACATACGTTGCTCCGGATAAATTTGCGCTCACCTAAGTGTGCAAGCAACCTGGCGAAAGGTAAAACCCGGCGGATGAATTTTGATGAAAAAAAAGGCGACAGGCCCGCGCGTGTCGCCGTTTTTCTGTCTTCTCAGAAATTAATATTCTGAATTAACAACCACTTCTTCGCCATATATCCCTGCTTTTGGCAAAGGCTGATAGCTGGAGTTTGAAGCGCGCAATATGCGAATTCCGCGAGCGCCAACTTCCTGAGCGGCGGTAATATCGTTATCCGAGTCGCCGTAGAAGATTTTAATTTGTTTGTCTTTCAGCCACTGCGTTTTGGTATTTTGCCCTTCTTTATCCCCGGCAAAAATTACAGGGTTAACAAACGCCTGTGGTATCAGGAAGTCATTCTGCAGCGTTGTGGTGACGGTTTCGGTTTTCGTCCGGCTGCGTCCGGTGACAAAATAGACGCTGTCGCCGCGCTTTAAGTGCATGGCGATGAGCGACTTCGCCACCTCTTTCGGCATGCTGAATTCATCCCAGCCGTTGTTCATCTTTTCCCAGAAGGCCGGATTTTTCAGGTAATCCTGTTTACCGGGAGAGAACTCTTTTTGCCCGCGATAAAAGCCGGGGCTTGAGAAAAGCACCGTGTCATCGATATCAAAACCAACGGCGATCGGCGGCCGGCCAAGCAGGCTATTTTCAATCTGAGCCACGGAAACCCAGTGTATGGGCGCCTGCTGCGCAAGCTGCGCGACGGTGACGCCTGGGTTGAGCGGCGCCGGGACTGACTCTTTCGCAACGACGGAGTGATTTAGCCCCAGCAACAAGCAGACGGCACTTAAGGCCAGTGTGATTTTACGCATCGTTTTCCCTTTCATTTTCATCGCTTTTTATTTTTATAAAACAGAGCAACCGGTCAAAAATCTACCTGACCATACCGACAAGGCAATGAGAGTTAAAGGTTTATTTCAGCGTTTGCTCTGGAAAAAGGCGACGATCACAAAACGAAAAGCGGCTGTTGCAGGGCGGATGGCGCAGCGCTTCACCACCCTGCAAAGGAGAACTAAGTTAGTAAGCGCTTACATGACAGCGGCAAACGCTTTCGCAACGCGCTGCACGTTGTTACTGTTCAGACCGGCAACGCACATGCGGCCGCTGGCTATCAGGTACACGCCAAACTCATCACGCAGACGGTCAACCTGCTCTGCGCTCAGGCCGGTATAGCTGAACATGCCGCGCTGCTGCAGCAGATAGTCAAAGTTACGTCCCGGCATCTCGGTCTTGAGTACGGAAACCAGCGCCTGACGCATATCGAGGATGCGACGACGCATCGTTTCGACTTCCGCCAGCCAGCTGGCTTTTAGCTGCTCGTCATTCAGGACGGCGGCCACCACCTGCGCACCAAAATTCGGCGGGCTGGAGTAGTTGCGGCGCACGGTGGCTTTCAGCTGTCCAAGCACACGGCTTGCCTCATCCGCATCTTCACAAACCACGGACAGCCCGCCGACACGTTCGCCGTACAGGGAGAAAATCTTCGAGAATGAGTTGCTGACCAGCGCCGGCAGGCCCGCCTGCGCAATAGCGCGGATTGCATAGGCATCTTCTTCCATTCCCGCGCCAAAGCCCTGGTAGGCGATGTCGAGGAACGGAATCAGCTCGCGCGCGTTGAGAATTTCAATAACGGCATCCCATTGAGCATCCGTCAGGTCTGAGCCGGTTGGGTTGTGGCAGCACGGATGCAGCAGCACGACGCTTTGCGCAGGTAAGGTGTTGAGCTTCTCAAGCAGGGCTTCGAAACGCACCCCGTTGGTTTCATCGTCAAACCACGGATAGGTATTCACGGTGAAACCTGCGCCGGCAAAGATGGCGACGTGGTTTTCCCAGGTAGGATCGCTGACCCAAACCTGCGAATCAGGGAAATACGTTTTCAGGAAATCAGCGCCCACTTTCAGCGCGCCGGAGCCGCCCAGCGTCTGGATAGAAGCGATGCGCCCTGCCAGTAATGCCGGATGTTCAGCACCGAACAGCAAAGGCGCGATTGCGCTGCGGTAGCTATTCAGACCTTCCATCGGTAAATAAAGAGAAGCGCCGTGCGGCTGCGCATTGAGTCGGGCTTCGGCTTCCGCCACGGCCTGTAGCTGTGGGATTGCCCCATCTTCGTTGTAATAGAGGCCAATGCTGAGGTTAACCTTATCGACGCGCGGGTCAACTTTAAAACGCTCCATTAAGGAGAGGATCGGGTCGCCAGCATAGGCGTCAACTTTTTGAAACACGGTGGGGTTCTCCTGGTTTACAGTGTGGCGGACAACCAATGTAAACCGGAAGCAGTAAAGAGATCGAGGGGTTTGTCCTGGGAATTTGTAGGGTGGATAAGCGTTAGCGCCATCCACCAGGTTATGTCGGGACGATTGCTCAATCTACAAAGGTACAAAGTCAGAGGACTTAGTCCAGATATTCCATCGCCACCCTTGAAGTCAGGCGCGTGATAAGTTCGTAAGCGCTCACCTTTGTCACTTCCGCAATGCGCTCGACGGGCAAACCTTCGCCCCACATCACCACGCTATCGCCGACTTTTTCTTTGGCCTCCGGGCCGAGATCGACACAAATCATGTCCATCGCCACGCGTCCCACAATCGGCACTTCGCGGCCGTTGACCAACACCGGCGTCCCCGACGGCGCGCTGCGCGGATAGCCATCGCCATAGCCCATGGCGATAACGCCCAGACGGGTATCGCGTTCGGCAACCCATGTGCCGCCGTAACCCACCGGCTCGCCTGCTTTGTGGTTGCGCACCGCAATCAGGCTTGAGGTTAGCGACATGACCGGCCGCATGCCGAAATCCGCGCCCCACGGCTTTTGTTCGAGGGGAGAAACGCCGTAAAGAATTATGCCCGGGCGCACCCAGTCAAAATGAGACTGAGGCCAGAGCAACATCCCGCCGGAGGCGGCGATAGATTTCTGCCCCGGTTTGCCCGCGATAAAGGTGCTGAAGATATCGAGCTGGCGCGGCGTGGCATCGGATCCCGGCTCATCGGCCCGTGCGAAATGGCTGACGATATTGACCGGCTGGCTGACGTTTTTGCAGCGCGTGAGGCGCTGGTAAAAAGCTTCCGCCTCATGAGGCAGCACGCCCAGACGGTGCATGCCGGTATCGAGCTTCATCCACACGGTAATCGGATGGCTTAAATCGGCCTGCTCCAGCGCTTCAAGCTGCTCGATGCTGTGGACCGCGGTTTGCAGGTTCTGCCCGGCGATGGTCGAGAGGTCGCCGGCGTTAAAGAAGCCTTCAAGCAGCAGGATCGGCTGGGTGATGCCGCCAGTACGCAGCCGCACGGCCTCTTCAAGACGGGCAACGCCGAACGCATCGGCATCGGGGAGAGTTTGCGCGGTCTCAATTAGACCGTGACCATAGGCGTTTGCTTTCACAATCGCCACCAGGCGGCTGGCGGGAGCCAGTTCACGCAGGCGTTGCAGGTTGTGTCGCAGAGCGCGGCGGTTAATGACGACGGTTGCCGCTTGCATGTTTCTTCCTTGCTCAATGTTTACCAGAGCGGTGGATGGCGCATAGGCTTATTCACCCTACGGAAAATGTAGGGCGGATAAACCTATGCGCCGCCCGCCGGGATGACGAGGATTTTAGTCTTCGTCGTACTGCGGGCCTGCATAGTTGTCGAAGCGCGACCACTGCCCGTTAAAGGTTAAGCGCACCGTGCCGATTGGGCCGTTACGCTGCTTGCCGATGATGATCTGCGCGATGCCTTTCTCGTCGCTGTTGTCGTTATAAACTTCATCGCGGTAGATAAACATGATTAAGTCGGCATCCTGCTCGATGGAGCCTGATTCACGCAGGTCCGAGTTAACCGGGCGTTTATCCGCACGCTGTTCCAGGGAGCGGTTAAGCTGCGAGAGCGCCACCACCGGCACCTGCAGCTCTTTTGCCAGCGCCTTGAGCGAGCGTGAAATCTCGGCGATTTCCAGCGTACGGTTGTCGGAAAGCGACGGCACGCGCATCAGCTGGAGATAGTCGATCATGATCATGCTCAGACCGCCCGCTTCGCGATAGATGCGGCGCGCACGGGAGCGCACTTCGGTTGGCGTCAGGCCCGAGGAGTCATCAATATACATATTACGCTTCTCAAGCAGGATGCCCATGGTGCTGGAAATACGCGCCCAGTCCTCGTCGTCCAGCTGGCCGGTACGGATTTTGGTCTGATCCACGCGGGAGAGCGACGCCAGCATACGCATCATGATCTGCTCGCCGGGCATCTCCAGGCTGAAGATCAGCACCGGTTTTTCCTGCAGCATGGCAGCGTTTTCACACAGGTTCATGGCGAAGGTGGTTTTCCCCATCGACGGACGCGCGGCCACGATAATCAGGTCCGATTTCTGCAGCCCGGCGGTTTTCTTGTTCAGATCCTGATAGCCGGTATCCACGCCCGTCACGCCGTCGTGCGGCGTCTGGTAAAGCGATTCGATGCGCGACACCGTCGCCTCGAGGATCTGGTCGATGCTTTTCGGGCCTTCGTCTTTATTGGCGCGGTTTTCGGCAATCTGGAAAACGCGCGACTCGGCGAGATCGAGCAAATCTTCGCTGGTGCGGCCCTGCGGATCGTAACCGGCATCGGCAATTTCGTTTGCTACGGCGATCATTTCGCGCACAACGGCGCGTTCACGGACGATGTCCGCATAGGCGCTGATGTTCGCCGCGCTTGGCGTATTTTTAGATAACTCGGCCAGATAGGCGAAGCCGCCTACGCTTTCCAGATTCCCCTGCAGTTCAAGAGATTCAGATAGCGTGATCAGGTCGATAGGCTTGCTCATTTCCAGCAGGCGCTGCATTTCGGTGAAGATCATGCGATGCGGACGACTGAAAAAATCGTTGGCGACAACGCGCTCGGAGACGTTGTCCCAGCGTTCGTTGTCCAGCATTAAACCGCCCAATACCGACTGCTCCGCTTCCAGAGAATGTGGCGGCATTTTCAGCCCTTCCATCTGACGGTCACGGGTTTCGTTCGGTTTGTTGAAGGGTTTATTTCCTGCCATAGTGAGGGAGTTACCTGTTTGGGAGTGACAACGAGCAGTATACCCGAAAGCGTGTCGCGATCGCGACAAAGGAGAAACTATGGCAACGCGTATAGAGTTTAGCCAGCACGGCGGCCCGGACGTGCTCAAAGCGGTTGAATTTACGCCGCACGATCCGACGGCCGACGAAGTCCAGGTTGAGAATAAAGCTATTGGTATCAACTATATTGACACTTATATACGCAGCGGATTGTATCCGCCGCCAATGCTGCCAAGCGGGCTTGGTACGGAAGCGGCAGGCGTTGTGAGCAAGGTCGGTAGCAATGTCGCGCATTTAAAACCAGGCGATCGGGTGGTCTATGCCCAGTCAGGCCTGGGGGCATACAGCAGCGTACACAACGTACCGGCTGATAAAGCGGCTAAGCTTCCCGATGCCATCTCCTTCGAGCAGGCTGCCGCTTCTTTCCTGAAAGGGCTGACGGTTTACTATCTGCTACGCAAAACCTACGAAGTGAAACCAAACGACGTCTTTTTGTTCCATGCTGCCGCGGGCGGCGTGGGGCTGATTGCCTGCCAGTGGGCGAAGGCGCTAGGTGCAAAGCTTATCGGCACCGTAGGATCTGCTGAAAAAGCAGAGCGCGCAAAACAGGCCGGAGCCTGGCAGATCGTTAACTACCGGGAAGAAAATATTGCCGAGCGCGTGAAGGAGATTACCGGCGGCAAGAAAGTCGCGGTGGTTTATGACTCGGTGGGGAAAGATACCTGGGAATCCTCGCTAGATTGTCTGCAACGCCAGGGGTTAATGGTGAGTTTCGGCAATTCATCCGGCCCGGTCACCGGGGTAAACCTCGGCATTCTTAACCAGAAAGGTTCTCTGTATGTTACGCGTCCGTCACTGAATGGTTACATTACTAACCGCGAAGAGCTGGAAGAAGCCTGCAACGAACTGTTCTCGCTGATTGCCAGCGGCGTAATAAAAGTGGACGTGGCGCAGGAGCAGAAATTTGCCCTCAAAGAGGCGGCTCGCGCGCATGAAACGCTGGAAAGCCGTTCGACGCAGGGTTCCAGCCTGTTGATTCCATAAAAGAATTTGGGCCTCCCCAGGGAAGCCCATTCTTTTTTTGTTCGCGCTGTTTTGTAGGGTGCAGCGACGATGAATTCTTTTATTGCAACCCGGCAATAGTGTCAGATTTACAAAACAATAGATACGGCAGCCCCGGAAAAGTTAATCATAAAGATGCGAGGTTGTGATCAGCTCCGCAATACCTTAGCAACCCGTACGGTTATTGTGTTACAAAGTTATCGCCTGTTCGCGACCAGCGATAACGCATGTTCCACAACCGCAATCCCTGCCCCTGCTTTATGCGCATTTTCACTCAGATAACGACGCCACTGGCGCGCTCCGGGAACGCCCTGGAACAGGCCGAGCATATGACGCGTGATGTGGCCCAGATAAGCGCCGTTTGCCAGTTCGCGTTCGATGTATGGATACATGGCGCGCACCGCTGCTACCGTATCCACTTCCGGCAAGTCACTGCCGAAAATTTCGCGATCGACCGCTGTTAACAGACCCGGATTCTGGTAAGCCTCACGCCCGACCATTACGCCGTCCAGGTGTTCAAGGTGGATTTTGGCCTCTGCAAGCGTCTTCACGCCGCCGTTAATCGCCATGACGAGATGCGGGAAATCACGCTTAAGCTGGTAAACGCGCGGATAGTCCAGCGGTGGAATTTCGCGGTTTTCTTTCGGGCTGAGGCCGGAAAGCCAGGCTTTGCGGGCGTGGATGATAAACATCTCGCACTCGCCCTTTCCGGCCACTGTGCCAATAAAGTCGCACAGGAATTCGTAGCTATCCTGCTCGTCGATACCGATGCGGGTTTTCACCGTCACCGGAATAGCAACCACGTCGCGCATCGCCTTGATGCAATCTGCCACACGCTGCGCGTCGGCCATCAGGCATGCGCCGAACATGCCGTTCTGCACGCGGTCAGACGGGCAGCCCACGTTCAGGTTTATTTCATCATAACCGCGAGCTTCAGCCAGTTTCGCGCACTGCGCCAGCGCCTGCGGATCGCTGCCGCCCAGCTGTAACGCAACAGGATGTTCTTCCTCACCGTAAGCCAGATAGTCTCCTTTACCGTGGATAATCGCCCCGGTAGTCACCATCTCGGTGTACAGCAGGGTATTACGCGAAAGCTGGCGCAGAAAATAGCGGCAGTGTCTGTCGGTCCAGTCGAGCATTGGCGCGATGGAGAAACGGTACGGCTGGAAAGGAGTCGAATTGCTTTGTGGGGACATAGTCACTGAAGGTTTACGCAGGTTAGGGTTAAAAAAGGGCCGCCACTATAGCACAAAGCAGCGCCGGGACACCTGCTCGTCCCGGCCCGCCTTTATCAGAAGGTGACGCTAAGCTGCGCGCCCGCTCCCCAGGTCTCGTCTTCGCCGTACAGGCCCATTAAATCAACGTGAACGCGGTTAAACGGCGCAAAGCCCACGCCGCCCGTAAAGACATTGCTGTCGTTGCCTTTTACATCGGCACGGTAACCGGCGCGAACGGCAAGCCAGGAAAGCGGACGAACCTCGGCGCCCACGCCAACGTACTGTGAGTTTTCTTCGCTTTTAAAGCCCCTGGTTTCCGTCAGGTCGCCGTCAGCGCTCAACGTGACAAGATCGTTATGCCAGGCCGCGCCCGCAGTAACCAGCGGGCTTATCTGGTAAGTATCTTTATAGCTGCGCGTTTCGCCGGTACGACCGTTGGTGATACGGATATCTTTCGTGTCGATATCACGCGACACCAGGTTCTGACCGCTTAACCCTACCGTCCAGTGCTCGCCGAAATCTGCCGCCACGCCTGCATCGATGTTAAAGCCGGTATCATCGTTGCGATAACGGCTGCTGTTCCAGTCGCTGCTGTCGTAGGCATAAATCGAGGTGGTGTAGTTATACAGCCAGGTTTTTTGCAACTTTGGCGTGACGCCAACGGAAACCGGCACGCCGCCCAAATCAAACTGTTTTGCCATCGCAATACCATAATCGGAGACGATAGCCGCACGGCCTGATGCGGTGGAGTTAAGGTTGCGCGTAATCACATCGGAGCCATTTACAGCCGCATCAATAGCCACCGCTCCCGCAACGGCGTCGGAACCCTCAATGCCGCGCAGATAATCAATATCCCTCTGGTCGATTGATGAGCTGACGCGTGCATGTGCGTAGGCTTTGGCAACAAACGCCAGAGACAGCACGTCGTTTGGAATGCTTACCGCGATGCCAGCGGCCGCTTTAGCGCGAGCCGTTTTTCCGCGCAGGTTTTCAAGCTCGCCCGCCAAATCACCCGCAGCGCCCTGGAACTGGTTCAGGGTCCCCTCAGGATTGAGAAGAATATCCTGCAGGGTAAGATCGTCAATGACATCTTCGTAATTATCCACCTTATCGCTGATGTCATCGATCTGGTCCTGAAGATTATCCTTATCGGTAATCTGCGCGCTGACGGAGGGTAATATTACCGTCACCCTGTCTTCCTGCTGCGCCTTCGCCAGCAAAGCCGGGTTAATCAGCGCGCCGCTGCCGTAACTACCGGAAGCGACCCCTGTTCCGCCCATCGCATCACTACGTGCTTCCGCCCATGTCCCAGCCGCATGGGCCGAATTTGCCACCATCAAAGAGGCGGCGCTAATCGCCACCAGGGTTTTAATTTTTTTCATTTACCGCTCGTCCGTCTGTTTATCATAGGTAATAACTAACCCCCGCCAGTTAAGACTTAACAGGGGCGAACTATTGCTGCGAATAACGAGCTTAAAAAGGGGCTGTTTCGCCCATCGAACTCCCGTTTCTATCCATACGGGTTGTTGTTTCATCCTTTCCATGCAGGTTTATTTATAGTTTACTCCGCGGCTTTCGTGAAGGCTGGCCATCGTGGGGGCCAAAAAACTGTGGGGGATGGTCTATCCAGCGATCTTTGCGCGTGGCGGCATAGCTGGAGTTCATAGGATAATAAATGCGGTTATCCTCCTTGTTAGCTTCGCCAACAACCAGCAAACGGGCTTCATGCTCGGTATTGTTTATAAAGGTATGACACATTCCCGTCCCTGCCGGGAAGCCCACGCTGTCTCCCGGTTCCAGCTGATAGAGATTACCGTTGATCCATGCTTGTGGATGCCCTTCCAGCACGTAGACAAACTCTTCTTCGCTGCTTTCGGCGTGGGGATAGGACGTTCTTCTACCGGGCAGCAGGCGTTCGTGATGAATGCCAAGCCGGGAAAGGCCAAGACTGCGGGCAAGGGGCGCGCCTATAGCAAAGAGTTCGTTGCTGTCGGGATAATGGGAATCGTCTGTGCCTTCCAGCTCGCGCCAGTGGCGGATACAATCTGGTTTTTCCATAGCAGCTCCTGAGGAATTTTTGTGGTAAATCACTGCCAGTATGGACCAGCATTCGGCGTTTTTGCTGCTTTTATGGTAAAGTGAGAGGCTACATAATCGAGGAATGCTGATGGATACGACGACTTCACAACACGTGTTAGCGCAGGCAGAAAAGCTTTGTGCGCAGCGCAATGTGCGCCTGACGCCGCAACGTCTGGAAGTGCTGCGTCTGATGACATTACAGACCGGCGCCATCAGCGCTTACGATCTGCTGGACCTGCTGCGCGTCAGCGAACCCCAGGCCAAACCGCCAACCGTCTACCGCGCGCTCGACTTCCTGCTGGAGCAGGGCTTTGTTCATCGCGTGGAATCCGCTAACAGCTATGTGCTGTGCAATTTGATAGACCAGCCGACACACTCTTCGGCTATGTTTATCTGCGAGCGTTGTGGCGCGGTAAAGGAAGAAGCCGCACAGGGCGTGGAAGATATTATGCACAAGCTCGCCGCGAAAATGGGCTTTGCGCTGCGGCACAACGTTATTGAAGCACATGGGTTGTGTTCTGCATGCTCTGAAGTAGAGGCTTGCGGCCATAAAGAGGGCTGTAGCAGCCATGACCATTCAGTGCAGATTAAAAAGAAGGTACGTTAAGAAAAGCGCATATTAAGGAAAGATGGTACATCCTTGTACCCGGGCAGGATAGCCTTCAGGACTCGCACAACTGAGGGTTATGCAGGCTACCAGCGGTAGTTGTTACGGGTTTCCCAGTCAACCACTTCTTTTTCCGCATCATCTTTTGAGGAACCATAACGTTCCTGGATTTTACCCACTAGCTGATCGCGTTTACCTTCGATGACGGTCATATCATCGTCCGTAAGCTTGCCCCATTTCTCTTTCACGTTACCTTTAAACTGTTTCCAGTTACCGCCGACTTCGTCTTTATTCATAATAATATCCTCATCGTTCGGTGAAGAATCGCTAAAAATTAATATCGTCCCGGTGAAACCCTCTGGCTACACTCGCTATCTGCTGGACGTGATAATAATTATAGTCGAGTATTCGGTAACAAAGCGGCAATTAAGAATATTGAACCATTACGCCAGCGGTAAGCAGGCCAGCTTGCCTCAGGATGTTACGACAAATCAGCGTGCTGGAAATAAGATTAAAAGCGCTTCAGCAGATGTAACTAACTATGACGATCGGCCTGGAACCAGCTGCCGTGCCGCCAGTGGCGTCGCCAGATCCAGCCCAGCGATAATCCGCGCAGGGTAAGAAACACCGCTACGGCAAGCCACAGGCCGTGATT
Source organism: Dryocola sharpae (assembly GCF_051307055.1). Lineage (GTDB taxonomy): Bacteria > Pseudomonadota > Gammaproteobacteria > Enterobacterales > Enterobacteriaceae > Dryocola. Next base: position 4,088,124 of record NZ_CP149994.1, read on the forward strand.
GCCAAGCCAGGGAACGCTTAGCAGCGTCAGGCCAAAGCCCGCTGCGGCAACGGCCATACTGTTACGCATCTGGGCGCCGCGAGTGGCGCCTATAAACATGCCATCCAGCAAATAACACCAGACCCCCACCACCGGCAGAACAATTTGCCAGGATAAATAGCGGTCCGCCTGCTGCCGCAGTTCCGGCAGCGAGGTCAGCATGGCGACGATGTTTTCGCCAAAAAAGGCATACACCACCGCAAAGCTGAATGCGACCAGGCCCGCCTGGCGGCAGGCGGCCTGCCAGACACCCAACAGCTGGCTGCCGTTGCGCGCCCCGTAAGCCTGACCAGAATGCGCCTCTACTGCGTAGGCAAACCCGTCCAGCGCATAGGCGGTGAAGGTCAACAGCGTCATCAATACGGCGTTGACCGCTACTACTTCACTGCCCAGGCGAGCGCCGAAAACCGTCACCGAGGCAAAGCAAAGCTGCAGCAGCAGCGAACGCAGCATAATGTCTCTGTTTAACGCCAGCAGACGGCGAATGTTTCCCCGCCACGCGGTTTTCAACATCGGGAAGTCGATTCCCCGCATGCCCATGACTTTTATCACCATCAGTAAGCCGATGATAAGAGTGGCGTATTCTGCAACGACCGTTGCCAGCGCTGCACCCTGTACGTTCATGTGCAGACCCATGACCAGCCAGAGATCGAGCACGATATTCAGCACGTTGCCGACAATCAGCAAAATGACAGGGGCACGCGCATACTGCACGCCAAGCAGCCAGCCGAGCAGCACGAGGTTGGCTAAAGAAGCGGGCGCGCTCAGCCAGCGAATTTCAAGGAAGCGCCGGGCCTGCACAAGCACCTGCTCATCTCCGCCAACGATATGTAGCGCAAGCGTAATCAGGGGATAACGCAGCGCAATGATGGCGATGCCGGCCACCAGCGCCATCAGCAATGGCTGTACGAGCGCACGCGCCAGCGCCGCGGGGTTGTTCGCCCCAAATGCCTGAGCCGTTAAGCCCGTGGTGCTCATACGTAAGAAGAGAAGCAGCATGAAGAGAAAGCTGGTGGCCGTTGCGCCAACCGCCACCCCGCCAAGATAGACAGGGCTATCCAGATGCCCAATCACCGCGGTGTCCACCAGCCCAAGTAGAGGAACCGTGATATTGGAGAAAATCATGGGTAATGCGAGGCGCCAGAGCGCTTTATCCGTCGATGAGAAAAAACGCATACGGAGATCCATAGCGAATAGAGAGAAGAGAATAATAGGGTGATGCGCAACAAACGCGCATCACAAAATGCGGGGCGCGATTACAGCCAGTCGCCGTTGCGGATCACCCCGACGGCCAGCCCTTCAATGCTGAAATTCTGTTCGCGCAGATCGACAACGATAGGCTCAAATTCGCTGTTTTCAGGCAGCAGCTGTACGGTATTGCCCTGCTTTTTCAGGCGCTTCACCGTCACTTCATCATCAATGCGCGCCACGACGACCTGGCCGTTACGCACGTCCTGGGTTTTATGCACCGCCAATAGATCGCCATCGAGAATACCGATATCTTTCATGGACATGCCGCTTACGCGCAGCAGGAAATCGGCATTCGGTTTAAACAGCGATGGATCGACCTTGTAGTGGCCTTCGATATGCTGCTGCGCCAGCAGCGGTTCGCCAGCGGCCACGCGACCTATCAAAGGCACGCCGGTTTCTTCTTCAACCAGAAGCCGAATACCGCGCGAAGCGCCGGAAACAATTTCGATAACGCCTTTGCGGGCTAACGCCTTGAGGTGCTCTTCCGCAGCGTTTGGAGAACGGAACCCCAGACGTTGAGCAATCTCGGCACGCGTAGGTGGCATGCCGGTCTGGTTGATATGATCCCGAATGAGATCAAACACCTCTTGCTGCCTGGTAGTTAAAGCTTTCATTCCGCCCCCTGGGTGTTTATACAGTTATGCTGTGAGTATATACAGTCAAAGGTGAATTTGAAACTACATATTGAGCAAAAAACCAGGCACTTATCATAATCTGGAAAGAGGCTCGCAAATTATCGCCAATGCTGCCATAGCAGCGTGACCCAGGTGAGCACAGCGAGGATAATGGCTATCAGCACGGCGGCTGAACCCATATCTTTTGCCCGTCCTGAAAGCTCGTGGTAATCCGTGCCGACACGGTCAACCAACGCTTCGAGGGCGCTGTTAAGAATCTCGACAATCATAACCAGCACAACGGAGCCGATAAGGAGAATACGAATGACAGGATCAACGTCCAGCCAGCAGGCGACGGCAATGGCGATAACCGCGGCAACCCCTTCCTGACGGAAGGCGGCTTCGTGAATCCAGGCGGCGCGCAGGCCTTTCCAGGAGTAGCCGGCGGCCTTGATAATACGGGTAAATCCAGCGGTGTTATTCGCCATGTTGGGAAACCTTTTTAAAATAAAAGCGTCAATGCTTATCAGTACCCTTCACGCTTCAGGTTTTAACCCGGAATCCGATAACCTGAACCTTGATGGGGAAAATCGCAACGCCACAGAAATCTTATGCAGTTTCTGCTATTCTTGCGGCGAATTTGCACTATTAACCTGAGGCTTTACATCGTTTATGTCAGGCTGGCCAAGAATTTACTACAAATTACTTAATTTACCATTAAGCGTTCTGGTAAAGAGCAAGTCCATACCGGCAGATCCTCAAGCCGAGCTGGGCCTGGATACCACACGCCCTATTATGTACGTTCTGCCTTATAACTCTAAGGCGGACTTGTTGACGCTACGCGCGCAATGCCTCGCACATGATTTACCCGATCCGCTCGAACCGCTGGAAATAGACGGGGCGCTTCTGCCGCGCTATGTCTTTATCCACAGCGGGCCGCGCGTCTTCACCTATTACACGCCGAAGGAAGAGTCCGTTAAGCTCTTCCACGACTATCTCGATCTGCACCGCAGCAATCCAAATCTGGATGTGCAGATGGTGCCGGTATCGGTAATGTTTGGCCGCTCTCCGGGCCGCGAAAAAGGCGAAATCAACCCGCCGCTGCGTATGCTGAACGGCATACAAAAATTCTTCGCGGTCTCCTGGCTTGGACGCGACAGCTTCGTGCGTTTTTCCGCGCCCGTTTCACTGCGCAGAATGGCAACCGAGCACGGTACCGACAAGCGTATCGCTCAGAAGCTGGCGCGCGTGGCGCGCATGCACTTTGCCCGTCAGCGTCTGGCCACCATCGGGCCACGCCTGCCGGTACGCCAGGATCTGTTTAACAAGCTTCTGGCATCCAAAGCTATTGCCCGCGCCGTGGAAGACGAGGCGCGCAGCAAGAAAATCTCCCATGAAAAAGCCCAGCAGAACGCTGTTGCGCTGATGGAAGAGATTGCGGCGAACTTCTCCTACGAAGCCATCCGGCTGACGGACCGCGTGCTGGGGCTGACCTGGAACCGCCTGTATCAGGGCATCAATGTCCACAACGCCGAGCGCGTGCGCCAGTTAGCTCACGACGGGCATGAAATAGTTTACGTGCCCTGCCACCGCAGCCACATGGACTATATGCTGCTCTCTTACGTGCTTTATCACCAGGGGCTGGTGCCTCCGCATATCGCGGCGGGTATCAATCTGAACTTCTGGCCGGCAGGCCCGATTTTCCGCCGCCTGGGCGCGTTCTTTATCCGCCGCACCTTCAAGGGCAGCAAGCTCTACTCCACCGTATTCCGTGAATACCTCGGCGAGCTGTTCAGCCGCGGCTATTCCGTTGAATACTTCGTCGAAGGCGGGCGTTCACGTACCGGCCGTTTGCTGGATCCAAAAACCGGCACGCTGTCGATGACCATTCAGGCCATGCTACGCGGCGGCACGCGTCCGATTACGTTAGTGCCCATTTACATCGGTTATGAGCACGTGATGGAAGTGGGCACTTACGCCAAAGAGCTGCGCGGCGCCACCAAAGAAAAAGAAGGCTTCATGTCGATGTTACGGGGCTTAAGCAAGCTGCGTAACCTGGGCCAGGGCTATGTTAACTTTGGCGAACCTATGCCGCTGATGACCTTCCTTAACCAGCGTGTGCCGGAGTGGCGCGATGCTATCGATCCCATCGAAGCGGTACGCCCGGCGTGGTTAACGCCGACGGTGAACGAAATCGCCGCCGAGCTGATGGTGCGTATCAACAACGCGGGGGCGGCCAACGCCATGAACCTGTGCTGTACCGCGCTGCTGGCTTCGCGTCAGCGTTCACTGACCCGTGAGCAGCTGACCGAGCAGCTCGACTGCTACCTCAGCCTGCTACGTAACGTGCCCTATTCGCCGGATGCCACAGCGCCGGAACAAAACGCAGATGCGCTTATCGAACATGCGCTGCAGATGAACAAGTTCGAAGTCGAAAAAGACACCATCGGCGATATCATCATTCTGCCGCGCGAGCAGGCCGTGCTGATGACGTACTACCGTAACAACATCCTGCATATGCTGGTGTTGCCGTCGCTGCTGGCGGCCATCGTTACGCAGCACCGTCATATCGGTCGTGCCGAGCTGCTGCGTCAGGTAGAAGTGCTTTATCCGATGCTGAAAGCCGAGCTGTTCCTGCGCTGGGAAAAAGAAGCGCTGGCCACGGAAATCGACGCGCTGATGAACGAAATGGTGCGTCAGGGCCTGATGACGGTGAGCGGCGAAGAGGTGCAGATTAACCCGGCGCGCTCCCGCACTTTGCAACTGCTGGCGGCGGGCGTGCGCGAAACGCTACAGCGTTATGCCATTACTTTCTGGCTGCTGAGCGCCAACCCATCGATCAACCGCGGCACGCTTGAACGCGAGAGCCGTACCGTGGCGCAGCGACTTTCGATGCTGCACGGTATCAATGCGCCGGAGTTCTTCGATAAGGCTGTCTTCACCTCTCTGGTGCTGACGCTGCGCGACGAAGGTTATATCAGCGATACCGGCGATGCGGAGCCGACGGAAACGATGAAGGTTTACCAGATGCTGGCCGAGCTGGTGACTTCGGATGTGCGTTTAACCATTGAAAGCGCAACGTCGCAGGTAGTGCTGGCGGAGTAAAAGTAAACAGGCGGGGGAACCCGCCTGTTTTTTATGAACGTCAGAAGTGCATTAAGCTTAACGCCAGCCCGATAAACAGCGCCAGCCCAACGTAGTTATTATTAAGGAAAGCCTTAAAGCAGGCATCGCGGTCGCGGCCCGCAATCAGCCGCTGCTGATAGATAAACAGCGCACCCGCAAGGCCAATTGCCCCGTAAAACGCCCCGCCCAGCCCGTTCAGCCAGCCAATCAGCGCCATCAGCGCCAGCACCACAACCTGCAGGATACCGATGATCAGCTTGTCATAGCGGCCAAAAAGAATGGCTGTGGATTTAATGCCGATCTTAAGATCGTCATCCCGATCCACCATCGCATATTGTGTGTCATAGGCAACCGCCCAGCAGATATTCGCCAGGAACATCAGCCAGCAGCTTAGCGGCACGCTTTCGCTCACGGCGGCGAAGGCCATCGGGATTGACCAGCCAAACGCGGCGCCCAGCACCACCTGCGGCAGGTGCGTGTAGCGCTTCATAAACGGGTATACCCAGGCCAGCGCAAGCGCCGCCACCGACAGCAAAATCGTCATGGTGTTAAGCGTCAGCACCAGCAAAAACGAGAGCAGCACCAGGCATACGAAAAGAATGCGGGCTTCTTTCTCGCTTACCGCCCCGCTCGGCAAAGGGCGATGGGCCGTGCGCTTTACGTGGCCGTCGAATTTGCGGTCGGCATAATCGTTTACCACGCAACCGGCGGCGCGCATCATCCAGACGCCTGCGATGAACACCGCTAAGATCGATAGCGGCGGGACGCCGGGCGCCGCCAGCCACAGCGCCCATAGCGTCGGCCAGAGCAGCAGCAGCGATCCGATAGGCTTATCCAGCCGCATCAGGCGCATATACGCCTGGTACTTTCCTTGTGACAGACTCCACTCCATTATTTTTCCTCTTCGTAAAGCGGAGATGCGGGCAGAAACAGTTCGGTAAGCAGCAAAGGCTTATCGGACAGTCTCAGGCGGGAACGACGCCCCCACAGCTCCGCGCTGCGGCCAACCTGAATAAAATCGCGTGTCAGAGTAGATGAACTAAAAAGATAGCGCCCAAGCGGCGTGGTTCCCAGCTTCTGTAAAGCCAGTTCGGGGCCATCAAGCGTGGATTCGGGCACCACCGTGCGCCCGACAAGCCACGGCACACCGTCGCCGCATAACAGTATTTCACGTAACCAGAAACGTTGGGCAGGAGGAAGCATTTCGGCTTCGGGTAGCTGCTCATCCGCGGCCACAAAGCCTTCGCGTATGATGTCGACCGTCACGCGCGAACAGTAGCATTCAAAGCGCTTTGTCATTGAATCTTCAAGCAAAAGCCAGTCAAGAAAAGCGGCGCTTAACCCGTCAGGGACTTCAGCAAAGAAGCTCAGGGCGCGCAGTTGCGATAGCGCCTCAGACATGGGGAATTCTCCGATACATAACCTGAGGTCATTGTAACGCAGAATGGGTACAAGGTGGCAGGCAAAGCGCAACAATAGCGCAACATGCGGGTCAGGCGGAAAAAAAGGGTGCGCCACGAGGGCGCACCAATCTTACAAGCATCAGCACTGTGGGGAAACGGTTACCCCTTGCCTTTTACACTGCTGATAAAAGTTTTACGGGCGGAGGTGGAACCCAGACGCTCGGCTTCATTCAGCAGTTTCAGGGCCTTATCGACATCCCCTTTATCCACGGCTTGCCTGATGGCCTGGTTATAGTAGCTTTCCGTGTCGTTCAGAATAGGGTCGCTCTTCGCGGCCGGTGCTGAAACTGGCGCGGTGGCCGTAGCCGGAGCAGCATAGGCGGCAGCCGGTGCCGGGGCGGCATAGGTCGTTGCCGGTGCGGCCGTATTACCTACGGTAACCGGATCCGGGCCTGAAGAGCCAAAGAGCGGGCCAACTAAGATGCTGGAGCCAGAAGAAGTTTTGGCGCTCAGTTTCAGCGTGCCCGTTGTGCCATGGGCGGCAATCGGATCGGGAATGTCAGGGATCGCATTGCCATTCCCTTTGGCATAAGCTTTGGCTGGATCAACCATCGTAGTGGTTTGTTTTATATCTTTACTGGTGGTGAATACCAATAAATAGAGTTTTTGCTGTCCCAGCGCTGGCGTTAACTTAAATGTCCCTTCCAGACGATTATCCGACATGACGCCGGGCTCCTGGTAGGTGAAGAAGCTGCTTGGGAAGTACGCGGCCGGCTTGAGGTTTTGATCCAGAACCAAAACGTTCGGCGCGAAGACCGTATTTTGCTCCACCTTGCTTGTGAGAGTAATAGTGAGTTCGCCAATACTGGCCGGAACGCTATAGGCAGCCACCGGGCCGGTAATTTCGCCCACGTTCACCGACTGTCCGCCAGTCGCAAGGTTTGTGGTATGGGCTTTATTCTGGCTAACCGGCGTCCACTGAAGCTGTTGCAGCGTAGAGGCTGGAATAGCTGGTGCGGCGCTGAGATCCTGTGGCACGATATTAACATCCGCCAGGCTTACGGCAGGTAAGCTTGCGAGCAGCCCTGCGGACAAGCAGAGCGCGAGGAGACTTTTTTTCATTTTCATTGTTATAAACCTCGAATGGGAATTCGGTGGAAGGTTAGCCAGGCAATAGCGCTTTCCACCTGAAAAAAGCATTGGCATACAAGGGTAATAACGAGGGGCCCGGTAGCGAACCCCTCATTTTTCACATCAGGTTACAGCTGGATTACCACCAGATTTCCATCTGGGCGCCGAAGGTGAACTCATCGTTGTCGCCGCGGCTGTTAGAGAAGGTACCGTTACCAGTAGAATCGGAAACCGCGAAGCGGGTTACGTTATCACCGCCAGGAGTTGTTTTGGCATAGCCCCACTTCTCATCCCACTTGGCGTAGGTTGCAAAGACGCGCAGCGCCGGACGGGACCAGATGCTGTCGCCTGCCTGCCACTGTTGTGCCAGGGTGATTTTGTACTGGCCGTTGCGATCGCCAGTTTCCTGGGATTTCACGTTGTCGTAGCCGACTTCCAGCAGGGTGCTCATGATTGGCGTCCATTTGAACATTGGACGCACGCCCACGGTGTACCATTCGGTACCCTGGTTATCATCCATATCCAGGTTCTGGTACATACCGACGTACATCAGATCCCAACGGTCAGCCAGAGTAACGGCGCCGTGATCGATAACACGAATCATGTGACCGTCGTTGTTCACACTCCCACCCTGCGCCTGGCCTTTGCCCTGCGAGGTCATAGAGTCGGTTGCGTACTGGACAACAAACTTGTTGTAGCCTTTCAGCATGCTCTGGGTGTGTTCAATGGTACCCATCCAGCCGTCTTTAGACGCGCCAGGCTGCAGGTAATAGTCGTCAGGAATATTGGTGTGGCCGTAGTCAACGCCCAGCTCCAGAGTGCCGCCCGGGTTGGTTTCCAGGCCGGACCAGCGCACGTCGAACACATCGTTTGGTACGACGTTGTTGTAGGTACGTACGCCGGTGTCCGGATCGCGATCGCCAAAGGCTGAAGAGCCGCCGGACTCAGAAGAACGGGTGGCGGCAAAAGCAAGTTTACCGGCACCGACGTCAATGTTTTCAAGACCAGCACCAGGACCAGAAATATCCCAGTAGTAGAAGTCGATCATGTGAACGTCATGACGCTGATAGAAGCGCTTACCGGCCCAGATATTGGCGCCTGGCAGCGAATCAATCAGGTTTTTACCAACGACGTTAAACTCACGGATTGCCGGAGTATTAGAATCTTCCCAGTCGTTTAACTGTGGAGATTTATAGGCAATGTTGGAGTCGAAATAGAAGCTCTTATCGCCCTCTTTCCATACTTCCTGACCTAATTTAATTTCCGCATAGGTTTCACATTCGTTACCAAGACGGTATTTAGATTGAGCGCCAGTTGCCTGGAAACACTGCTGTTCACCGCCGCTACCGGTCCAGCCGATACCAGAACGGGCATAACCGTGGAAGTCCACCGCCAGCGCCTGAACAGACATAACGCCTGCTGCTACGGCAACCGCCAGAGGGAGTTTGCGCAGAGTAATCATCGTTCTATCTCCTGAGTCATTGCTTTTCTTTTTTATGGGAGTGCTTAAACGCCCGGCTCTTGATGCAGCCGACGACATGCAGTGCCATCCTCACGGAACAGATGACAGCGCTCTGGCGGCAGGCCAATAGCGAATGTGGCACCCTCTTTTACCAACACCACGTCATTCTGGCGGTACACCAGGTTCTGACGAATGGCGGGGATTTGGATGTGAATCTGGGTCTCATGGCCGAGCTGCTCTACCACCTGCACCTCACCTTCGAGCGTGACGTCGGCGATATCGCTCGGCAACAAGTGTTCGGGACGGATGCCAAGCGACATATTGGCACCCACCTGAACCTGGCTACTTTCCACCGGCAGCCATACCTGCTGGCGGTTCGGTAATTCAACCTGCACCTGATCGATTGCTGTGGCAGTCACTTTTACCGGCAGGAAGTTCATCTTCGGCGAGCCGATAAAGCCCGCGACGAAACGGTCTGCCGGATAGTGATAAAGTTCGAGCGGTTTCCCCACCTGCGCCACACGACCTGCATCCAGCACCACAATCTTGTCGGCGAGCGTCATGGCTTCTACCTGATCGTGGGTGACGTAAATCATGGTGCGCCCCAGGCGCTTGTGCAGACGGGAGATCTCAATACGCATCTGCACACGCAGCGCCGCATCGAGGTTGGAAAGAGGTTCATCAAGCAAGAACACGCGTGGCTCAGCCACCAGCGTACGGCCAATCGCCACACGCTGACGTTGTCCGCCAGAAAGCGCTTTAGGGCGACGGTCGAGCAGATGCGCGAGCTGCAGGGTTTCAGAAACCTGATTGACCCGCTGATTAATGTCGTCTTTTTTGGCGCCGGCCAGCTTCAGCCCGAAGGACATGTTTTCTGCGACCGACAGATGCGGGTAGAGCGCATACGACTGGAACACCATCCCGATGCCGCGTTCAGCGGGCGGCACATCGTTCACTCGCTTTTCGCCAATAAACAAATCACCGCTGGTAACGGTTTCCAGGCCGGCAATCATACGCAGTAAGGTGGATTTGCCGCAGCCTGACGGCCCGACGAAAACCACGAACTCACCTTCCTGGATATCCAGGTTGATATCTTTCGATACCACCACATCGCCCCAGGCTTTTGTGACGTTCCGCAGCTGTACGCTTGCCATTCCCTACTCCCTTTATTACTGCCGGTAAATCAAGATGTGTCGGACTATGAAGGATTCGTACATTGTGTGAATCCTCCACCCCCACGGTTTTTTATGGGGGAGGAGGCGGGAGGATGAGGGAGGGGTTTCTGCAACCGGTTGCAGGCGCCTCAGGAGATTTTCGTGATCCTGGTTTCAAATTTCCGCGACCTTTTATGTGCGCCAGAACACATAACTGTCAGTTATGCAAAGCAGATCACACTTAACAGGGGTGGGGCGTAGGCCGAGGGAGGATGAGAAGCGCTTGCCATCTCCGCAGACTGGCAACCGTAACGCCACTACCCTGTTTTGTATCCACGCGCAAACCACCACTCAAAAGGATGGGACACATGAAAATTAAAACCGGCGCCCGCATTCTCGCCTTGTCAGCATTGACGACGATGATGTTTTCCGCCTCTGCACTGGCAAAAATTGAAGAAGGTAAACTGGTCATCTGGATTAACGGCGACAAGGGCTACAACGGCCTTGCTGAAGTCGGTAAGAAATTTGAGAAGGATACCGGGATCGCAGTGACCATCGAACATCCGGACAAGCTGGAAGAGAAATTCCCGCAGGTCGCGGCAACGGGCGATGGTCCGGACATTATTTTCTGGGCCCATGACCGTTTTGGTGGTTACGCGCAATCAGGTCTGCTGGCTGAAATCACCCCGGATAAAGCTTTCCAGGACAAACTGTATCCGTTTACCTGGGACGCGGTTCGCTATAACGGCAAGCTGATTGCTTATCCGGTAGCGGTTGAAGCGCTCTCTTTGATTTACAACAAAGATCTGGTGCCAAACCCACCGAAGACCTGGGAAGAGATCCCGGCGCTGGATAAAACGCTGAAGGCGAAAGGTAAGAGCGCGTTGATGTTCAACCTGCAGGAACCCTACTTCACCTGGCCGCTTATCGCCGCTGACGGCGGCTATGCGTTCAAACTCGAAAACGGCAAATATGACGTAAAAGATGTCGGCGTGGACAGCGAAGGGGCGAAAGCAGGCCTGAACTTCCTGGTTGACCTCATCAAAAATAAACACATGAATGCCGATACCGATTATTCCATCGCCGAAGCCGCCTTTAATAAAGGTGAGACCGCGATGACCATTAACGGTCCGTGGGCGTGGTCCAACATCGATAAGAGCAAAATCAACTACGGCGTGACGCTGCTGCCAACCTTTAAAGGCAAGCCGTCCAAACCGTTTGTCGGCGTGCTGAGCGCCGGTATCAACGCCGCCAGCCCGAACAAAGAGCTGGCTAAAGAGTTCCTGGAAAACTACCTGATGACCGATCAGGGCCTGGCTGAAGTCAACAAAGACAAGCCGCTGGGTGCCGTTGCGCTGAAATCCTACCAGGAGCAGCTGGCGAAAGATCCACGCATCGCCGCCACCATGAGCAACGCCCAGAAAGGCGAAATCATGCCTAACGTTCCGCAGATGGCCGCCTTCTGGTATGCCGTGCGTACCGCGGTTATCAACGCAGTAAGCGGTCGTCAGACCGTCGATGCCGCGATGAAAGATGCTCAGGGACGTATCACTAAGTAAAAAATTGGCGGGTGGCGCGAGGTTTCCCGCCCTACGTAACCCGTAGGGTGGAAAACGCAGCGTCATCCACCGCTTCAAGATGTTGTAGAGGTTGAGGAAGACCCCATGGATGTAGTTAAAAAGAGCCACTGGTGGCAAAACGAGGCGCTGAAATGGTCAGCGGTCGGATTGACAGGCGTGCTGGTTGGCTATCTTGTGGTTTTAATGTACGCCCAGGGGGAGTACCTGTTCGCCATTATGACGCTGATTTTAAGCTCTGTTGGCTTATACATTTATGCGAACCGCAAGGCTTATGCCTGGCGTTATGTTTATCCGGGGCTTGCCGGGATGGGGCTGTTTGTTCTGTTCCCGCTGGTCTGTACCATTGCTATCGCTTTTACCAACTACAGCAGCACCAACCAGCTCACCCAGGAGCGCGCGCAGCAGGTGCTGATGGACCGCCAGTATCAGGCAGGTAAGACCTTTAACTTCGGCCTCTATCCGGCGGGCGACGAGTGGCAGCTGGCCCTCACCGACGGCGAAAGCGGCAAAAATTTCATTTCCGATAAATTCAAATTTGGCGGCGAGCAGCATCTGTTGCTCAAAGAGGCTGATGCGCCGCCTGCAGGCGATAAAGCCAATCTGCGCGTGATTACGCAAAACCGACTGGCGCTGTCGCAGATCACCGCCGAAATGCCGGATGCCAGCACATTAACCATGAGCTCGCTGCGCCAGTTCTCCGGTACCCGCCCGCTTTATACGCAGGGTGAAAACGGCGAGCTGACTAATAACCAAAGCGGCGTGAAGTACCGTCCAAACAACAACATCGGTTTTTATCAGTCCGTCAACGCCGACGGCAGCTGGGGCAACGAGCAGCTAAGCCCCGGCTACACCGTTACCATCGGCTGGAAAAACTTCCTGCGCGTCTTCCATGACGAAGGTATTCAGAAGCCGTTCCTCGCGATTTTCGTCTGGACAGTTATCTTCTCGCTGTTAACGGTTGTGCTGACCGTAGCGGTGGGCATGGTGCTGGCTTGCCTGGTGCAGTGGGAATCGCTGAAGGGGAAAGCGATTTATCGCGTGCTGTTGATTCTGCCTTACGCGGTGCCATCGTTTATCTCTATCCTGATTTTCAAAGGCTTGTTCAACCAGAGCTTCGGTGAGATCAATATGATGCTCAGCGCGCTGTTCGGCGTTAAGCCAGCCTGGTTCAGCGACCCGACCACCGCGCGCTCGATGGTCATTATCGTTAACACCTGGCTGGGCTACCCGTACATGATGATTCTGTGCATGGGCCTGCTCAAAGCGATCCCGGACGACCTTTACGAAGCCTCGGCAATGGATGGCGCAGGCCCGTTCCAGAACTTCTTTAAAATCACGCTGCCGCTGCTGATAAAGCCGCTGACGCCGCTGATGATCGCAAGCTTTGCCTTTAACTTTAACAACTTCGTGCTGATTCAGCTGCTCACCAACGGCGGCCCGGACAGGCTCGGCACCACGACGCCTGCCGGCTATACGGACCTGCTGGTGAGCTACACCTACCGCATCGCCTTTGAAGGCGGCGGCGGTCAGGACTTCGGCCTGGCTGCGGCTATCGCGACGCTTATCTTCCTGCTGGTCGGCGTGCTGGCGATTGTTAACCTGAAAGCCACCCGCATGAAGTTTGATTAAGGAGCGACACTCATGGCCATGGTTCAACCCAAATCACAAAAGCTGCGTTTGTTCACCACGCATCTGCTGTTACTGCTGTTTATCGCGGCGATCATGTTCCCGCTGCTGATGGTTATCGCCATCTCCCTGCGTCCGGGCAACTTTGCGACCGGCAGCATCATTCCCGACCAGGTTTCCTGGGAGCACTGGAAGCTGGCGTTAGGATTTAGCGTCGAGCACGCCGACGGCCGCGTTACGCCGCCGCCGTTCCCGGTCATGCTGTGGCTGTGGAACTCAATCAAAATTGCGGTGATTACGGCAACCGGCATCGTCGCGCTGTCCACCACCTGCGCCTACGCCTTTGCCCGCATGCGTTTCCCGGGCAAAGCCACGCTGCTTAAAGGCATGCTGATTTTCCAGATGTTCCCGGCGGTCCTGTCTCTGGTTGCGCTGTACGCGCTGTTTGACCGTCTCGGCCAGTACATTCCGTTTATTGGTTTAAACACGCACGGCGGGGTGATCTTCGCCTATCTTGGGGGCATCGCCCTGCACGTATGGACGATTAAAGGCTATTTCGAAACCATCGACGGCTCGCTTGAAGAAGCGGCGTCGCTGGATGGCGCAACGCCATGGCAGGCCTTCCGCCTGGTGCTGCTGCCGCTCTCGGTGCCGATTCTGGCGGTGGTCTTCATCCTGTCGTTCATCGCCGCGATTACCGAAGTGCCGGTAGCCTCGCTGTTACTGCGTGACGTGAACAGCTACACCCTGGCAGTAGGCATGCAGCAGTACCTCAATCCGCAAAACTACCTGTGGGGCGACTTTGCTGCGGCAGCGGTCCTGTCCGCTATTCCGATAACCCTGGTATTCCTGCTGGCGCAGCGCTGGCTGGTAGGCGGCCTGACCGCCGGCGGCGTAAAAGGTTAAATTTCCTGTAAACCTTTGTTTCATAGCTTTAAATGCCACTGTAACCCTCAACTTGTCCTCGTATCACTTCTGGCGGCCCACGGGCCGCCCTTTTTTATTCCCGCTTCAGCCGACTGCTGTTACACAGCCAAAGCGTGATCACCAGCAGCAGAATCGCCCCGGAGTAGATAAGCACGTCCAGCGGCCGCTTGTGGTCGATGACGATCAACCGGACGATGGCGGTAATGCCGATATAAATAAAATAGCGCAGCGGGAAGTGGTAGCCGGACTGGAAGTATTTGACGATCAGGGCAATAAATTCGAAGTAGAGAAAATAGACCACCAGCCCCTCAATAAACAGGTACTTGCTGGCCTGTTCGCTGGGGGTAAACAGCACGTTGGCAAGGTGGAGGGTTTCTTTACCGAGAAAGATGATAAGGATCAGGCCAAGCGCCAGCAGGCCCAGGTTCAGTACCGTTTGCAAGACGGTGGAGATCAGCTCAACGCGGGTGATAGTCGTCATAACAGCACCTTCAGGTTGGGGTCCCGAAACGCTGTTATACGTTGAAAATGTGATCTGGATCCAGACTGTTTACTTATATAAGAGCGCGTTTCCCCTCACTCCGGCGGGCAGGAAGAAAGTAAACGACGCTAGTCTGCCCCCTCTCCCGTTTAGGGAGAGAGGGCAGGATGAGGAGAAAATTAGCGGAAGTTCAGGCTCCGGTCGCTCGTCATGCTGTACAGGTCAAACTTGCGGCCCAGCATCTGTCCGCCATCGCGGGTGAGCGGCGTCCAGCCAATCTGCGCCCGGCTGCGGGTTGGCGACGAGGTAAAGATATCCAGCGGCACGTTCACATAGAAACCTTTGGTAAAGTCCCCTTCCCCATACTCCTGTTTCGAGACGTTAGTGATGGTGGCGTAAGTCCCGACCACGATGCCGCTGTCGAAGCGTTTGGAAATTTCCAGCGTGCCGCCCTTATCTTTCGCCAGATACTGGCCGACGCTCAGTTTCACCAGCACGTCATCGGCAAACGGCGGCGTCCAGTAGCCCGTCAGGTGGCCCGTCGGCGCGCTGTAATCGGTAAACTTCATCATGTCCTGCGCGCTGCGCCAGTCACGCTGTTTAACGTAGTTGGCGTTGGCCCCGATGGCCCAGTTGCTGTCCACAGGACGGTAAAGCACCTCAGCTCCCGCCCCGCCGTACATGGTTTCAAGGTAGCCGCCGTAAACCTGCCCATACCAGCTATTCCCCAGATACTGGAAATAGTTGGCCTGCAGGTTGTTTACATACACGTCGTTTTCCACATAGTCACGAACGTGGGTACGCACGCGTGGCAGCGTCGAATCCTTAGGCGGATTGGTGTAGTTGAACTTGTCGTAGTTATTCGCCAGGTTCGCAAACACGCTGCCGGTGGTCAGCAGGTGATCCGTCACCCACCAGTCGGCGGTTCCCATCACGCCCACCTGGTACATGTAGAAGCTTTCCGGTCCGCCAACGGACTGATTAAGCACCGGGTTTAGCGAGAAGTTCACGCTGGACTTGTCGATATAGTAACCCTGCTCGGTTTTCTCCGGCACTACCGGCTCAACGCGTTTTTGCGCCAGCTGCGTTTCGTGCCCCAGCGGTTCGCCCTCCAGATGACGACGCAGGCTGGCAACGTCCGTTTCGGTAGTCACCTGCGGCATGTTCAGACGCGTTTCGGTGATGCGGATAGTACGGATATTTTCCGGCAGGTCGTTCATTACGATACGGTTGGCGCGCTCGATGCCTTCACGGGAATCGCGATATTTTACCTGCTCGCCGGTCACGTACATCGTGTCGCCTTTTACCTGCAGATTCGGGTTCGCAAGGCCCGCGTTGTACTTGAGAAGCGTAAGCTGATTGGCGACAACGTTGTGCTGCAGGATTTCGTCCTGCGGATGCGGCTGGTATTGCGGACGGCGATTGTCGTTATAACCCGGCCGCAGGTCGTTGAAGTTAGTGCGCAGGGTGAAGCCAAACATAAAGGTATTGCCGCGCTCATAGCTGACGTTAACGTCGGCCCAATCGGTGATGCGATAGATAGCGCCGACGTTAACGTTGCTACGCTGTTCGAGCTTCCCGGCAAAGTCATGCGCGTAGTTGTTGCCTTCATACTCCAGCTTCAGGCGCAGCGGCTGCCACGGCGTCTGGTATTCGATCCCGCCGAACAGCGAGGCCGGGCCGTGGAACATGCCGCCAAAATCGAACGAGCCCGCCTGATTGTAGCTGTTGTCGCGGTTGCAGAAGCCGTTGCTGGCTTCGCATAACGGGTTTTTCACGTTGCCGCTGGTGCCCATATAGCCCCAGCCCATGCCGAGGGAGAAATCGAACGGCCCCCAGGCTTTGCTCGCCGCCACGAACTCGCCGTCGAACAGGCCCGTTCCCCCTAAATCGCGCACGCCGACAGAGACTTCCGGCAGGTAATATCCCTCTTCCCACAGACGGACCTTCATATCAAAAGCCTTGTCTTTATAGGTCTGATCGCCGGAGAACGCGTCTACCGGGCTGTACTGTTTAGTGCGCACGTCGGTATAGCGCAGCGTTGTTTCCAGCCACGGAAATAGCTGAATGGAAGCGGAATAGAAGCGGTATTGATCGTTATCACGGTAGTTTGCGCTGAACTCGCCGGTGGGTGCCATGCGTGCGGTCGGGGTTTGCAACAGGCCCACGCCGCCAAAATCAGATTGCGAAGGGCCAACGGGCGCCGGAAACGTTTCGGCGTGACAGGCCGTTGAAACGGCCAGCGCCAGCAGGCTGTAGAGATATTTTTTTTTCATCAATCCGGTATCCGATGGGTCAGGGAAGTAAGGATTTGCTGGTTCAGTTCATTAAAATCAGAATCGAAGAGCCGTTCGGAGAAGCCGACAAAGAGTATGCTGCCCGGCAGTAATTCCACGTGGCGCTTATTCCAGTAAGCGATAGGCGCTTTTTCAGTTTTGCCATCGGGATAAACCACCCAGGCATAGCTGCGATCGGCCCCGCTCAACGTATTGACCTCTGCCAGATACTCATCCGCGCTGCGCCCGGCCACAAACGGCTTCACGCCCGGCGAGCTCACCAGTCCCATCAGGGTGATGGTCGCAGGCTGCGGCCCGGCCCACAGGCTGTAATCCCCAAGCAGAGTGACATTAGAACGAGGATGCAAGCGCACCCAGTCCGGATCGAGATCGACAAACTGCCGCCCCGTGACGTGGATGGCCTGCAGCTGCCGGCGCAGGCTGTTGATGGCCGCCGCGTCATCGCCCTCTTCCCGGGCTGCTAAGCTGCTTAAGGTCGCCAGCAGTTTCTGGTGCTGCTGTCTGGCTACCGCAGAAGCCTGCCGCTCGCTAATGACCGCGCCCGGCCACCAGGCATGGCTTAAGGAAGGTTGAGTGACTAAATCCGCCAGGCGCTCGACGCCGGTGATTTGCTCGGGCTGCTGGTGTTTGCCGGGATAAAGGGTGACGTTGCCGGCGGAGATAGCAAGCGAGCTGGTGAGCGTTAGCAGGCAGCCCACCAGCCATGAAACCCGGCGGGTGGCGCCGCGTTCACCCGCCCTACGCAAAACAATATATTTCTCGCTTCTTAGGGTGGATAAGCAATGCGCCATCCACCGCTTGTTGCCGCCGAGCGTGACTGGGGCTTTTCTTTTCATTCTTTTGCCGCCTTCAACAGAACCGTGGTAATCGGCCAGTAATCCGGGCCCAGGTATTGTTTTGACTGGCGGATCTGGCCTGCCTCATCCACCCAGTAACGGTTATGCCAGGTAGTACCCGCCGCGGTGACTTCTTCGTCAAGTACACGAACCGGCGTCACGTTACTGCCGACTTTTAGCGTGTCGGTGCCGGACCAGGTAAACGTGGATCGCGCCGTGGCCATCCGCACCTGCTGGCGTTCGCTCCAGGCCATCTGCCGCGTCCAGCCTGCGCCGTCAATAATCTGGTTCGCCTTCGCCAGCGGATCGTCGGCCAGGTTGCTAACCTGCCGGAGATTGTCACCAAGGCCGACCGTCTTTACCACGCGTCCGTTTTGGGTAACGATTGTCGCCCGGTCCTGCGTCACCCACTTTTGCTGGCCGTTTTCGTCATACGCCAGCACCACAAATAGCTGCGGGCCGTTGTTAATGCTTATGTACTGGCTGGCGTAGCGCATATTCTGGATGTCGTCATCGGTAAGCTGCACGCCGTCGCTGCCGACGATGCTGTGCCACAGCGACGAGCCGAGGCCTTTGGTCGTAGCGGAACAGGCCTGGAGTAACAGGCAAACAAGAAGGATTGAAAGTCGCTGCACGACGTGTCCCCGAAGGCTAAATAACCACACCGAAGTGTGGTTAGGATTAAAGCACCGTTAAAATTACTGGGTGCTGGTCGTCGTGGTCGTGGTAGTCCCGGTATTAGAACCGTCGCCACCACCGGTTGCAGCAAGCGCTACCCCCACCGCTGACCCGACAGTGCTGGCGCTGGTCGCAGTAGAACTCCCTGCGGACACACTCGTGGCTTGCGCGCCGGCCGCCTCACCCACAGCAACCGGGTCAGCACTCGCCGCGCCAGCCGCTGCCAGCGTGAATATGGCTAAAGCGCCATAAATAACTTTCTTCATAACAATTTCCCTTCATTGAATGAATGGAGATTTGCCCAAAAGCGTTTCAGGCGGGATCGAGTATACACAACAAGAGATGACAATCAGGGCGATGGGGAAATAGAGCGGGAGTTTTAAGATAAGTGGTAAAAATAACGCTTTTATCGTTATCTTAAATAAAATAATCATATAAAAAACAAAAGCTTAATAGCGTTATAAATAAAATATATGATCTGATAAATCCGAAAGTAACCCAGATAAACTATCAGGTTAATGATATTTTTAGGATTAACCTCAACGGAAGGAATTGCGCATATAAGGAGACAAGGGGAATAATCTCATAAATAAGCCGGTATATTTACCGGCTTATTTCATTATGCGTCGAGCTTATTACGCGCGCCAGGATTTATAACGGTTAATTAAGCCGTTGGTGGAGCTGTCGTGGCTGCCTATCTGCTTATCGTCGCCCAGCTCCGGCAGGATGCGGTTTGCCAGCTGTTTACCCAGCTCAACGCCCCACTGGTCAAAGGTGAAGATATTCAGGATTGCGCCCTGGGTGAAGATCTTGTGCTCATACAGCGCAATCAGCGCCCCCAGGCTGAACGGCGTGATTTCACGCAGCAGGATGGAGTTGGTTGGGCGGTTGCCTTCAAACACCTTGAACGGCACAACGTATTCCATGGTTTTTGGATCTTTACCCTGGTCTGCGTACTCCTGCTCGACCACGTCGCGGGACTTACCGAACGCCAGCGCCTCAGTCTGAGCAAAGAAGTTAGACAGCAGCTTAGGGTGATGATCGGAAAGCGGGTTGTGCGAGATGGCGGGCGCGATGAAATCGCAAGGAACCATTTTGGTGCCCTGGTGAATCAGCTGGTAAAACGCGTGCTGACCGTTGGTTCCCGGCTCGCCCCAGATAATTGGGCCGGTCTGGTAATCCACAGCGTTGCCGTTACGGTCAACGTATTTGCCGTTGGATTCCATATTGCCCTGCTGGAAATAGGCAGCAAAGCGGTGCATGTACTGGTCGTACGGCAGAATCGCTTCGGTTTCTGCGCCGAAGAAGTTGTTGTACCAGATGCCAATCAGCGCCAGCAGTACCGGCAGGTTCTCTTCTGCCGGGGTGTTTGCGAAATGGTTATCCATCGCATGCGCGCCGCTTAGCAGCTCAACGAAATTGTCATAGCCCACGGAGAGAATGATAGACAGGCCAATCGCGGACCACAGGGAGTAGCGACCGCCAACCCAGTCCCAGAACTCAAACATATTCGCCGTATCGATACCGAACTCGCCAACCGCCTTCGCGTTGGTGGAGAGCGCGGCGAAGTGTTTTGCTACATGCTTGTTATCGCCTGCGGTTTTCAGGAACCAGTCACGCGCGCTGTGGGCGTTGGTCATGGTTTCCTGCGTGGTGAAGGTTTTGGAAGCCACCAGGAACAGCGTGGTTTCCGGATCGACGTTTTTCAGCACTTCGGCGATGTGGGTGCCATCAACGTTGGATACAAAGTGCATATTAAGGTGGTTTTTATAAGGGCGCAGCGCTTCGGTCACCATGAACGGACCGAGGTCGGAGCCGCCGATACCAATGTTCACCACGTCGGTAATGGCTTTACCTGTGTAGCCTTTCCAGCTGCCGCTGATGATGCTTTCAGAGAAGGTTTTCATCTTCTCCAGCACCGCGTTCACTTCCGGCATCACATCT